>NZ_CP011883.2:3630655-3933210 GCF_000340435.2 Mycobacterium haemophilum DSM 44634 | reverse complement strand
TCCCGGCAGCGCTGCCGCTCTGGCGGTTGTGCCAGGGCTCACAGCTTCTACCTAAGTAACGCAAAGCCGTGACTATTGTTTACCCCGGCATCATGCGTCTCATGAGTGAAACATCTGAAACCCCAACTACTGCCACCGCAATAGCAACGCCGCCTCCTGCAGCGGAGGCGGCGCCATACAAGACCCCCAAGGTCTTCCAGGCCGCGGCCTGGGTCGCCATTGTCGCCGGCATCGTGTTCATCGTCGCGGTCATTTTCTTTAGCGGCTATAGCCTTGGACGGCATGCCGGCCACCACGGCGGCTTCCACCACGGTCACCACAAGCAACACGCGATGGTCATCCACCCGAGGGCTCCGATCGGCGGCCCTGCGGCCACCCCGGGCGGTGGGCTTACCCCGTTGCGTCCCGGCGCGCCCGGTCAGGTGCCGTCGTCGGTCGCTTCGTCGGCGACGACCGCTCCGTAAGGTAACGGGGGAGTTCGAAGCCCTTCGCGGGCCAGCAGCCACAACCACAAGCCCGGCGCTCGGGTGAGCGCCGGGCTGCACGTTTGTCAGCTGCCACCGACTCCAACGCCGCAATTCACAGCAAGTTTGTTGCCGGATCTTGTTCCCTCGGTCGCGGGCCTGGACGATATTCAAGAAATGAGCGAAACACCAGAACCAACGAACCAACCGACTCCCGCCGCCGCAGCCCCGCCACCGCCACCACCACTGCCGCCGCCAGTGGCGCTGCAGGTCAAACCGAGCCGGCTGTACACGGCCGCGGCGTGGGTGGTGATCGTCGCCGGGATAGTGTTCATCCTCGCGGTCGTATTCTTCTCGGGCGCGGTGATCGCGGGGTCTCACCACCCCTGCCATTACCGCCATGACCACGGCATCTTCAAGCCCTGGGGACCGCCCGGTCCGGGTGTCGGGCCGGGGCAGTATTGGGCGCCGGGTGGTCCCGGGATTGCTCCCCCGTTCTTTGGCGGTCCGGTTGGCCCGGTCTTTGGTCCGGGTGGTCCCGGTCAGTTGCCGACGACCACGCCTTCTAGCACTTCGCCCGCACGGCCCTAGCGGGTACCCGGACGGGATGTCGAACTTTCTTAACTAATTCCAGAATCGGGGCCTCACGCAACTGCCGGCCCGGCATCTTGGCTGGGTGCGGCGGCACGGCATCGCACTGAAAGTACTTGATGCCCACCTATATTCGAGCCTTCGAAAGCTAGCGGACGCGTCACGGAACGGTGAATTACCATGCCGCTTCGGGATTTCCGTGAATCCGGCCAGCCTGCCCTAGACGCCCAACTCTCACGGCGGTCCCCAGGCCGACCTGTCGCGCGCTGCTAAGGACGGCAGCTCCTGCCGACATTCACCGCGCAGCGTCAGGCTGGCATGATCGAGACCCATGACAGTCGAAGTCGGTTACACCATAGAATCCACAGCGACCGGCGGCCAGTGAACCGGGCGATGCGGATATCCGCCGCGGCGATGGGTGTCGGTCTGGGCGTGGGGGCTGCGCTGGGGATACCGATCGCAGGCGCCCACCCCTCCGACCCGGGAGTGGTGTCTTACGCGGTCCTCGGCAAGGGCTCGGTGGGCAATATCGTCGGTGGACCCATGGGGTGGGAGTCGGTGTTCACCGAGCCGTCGCAGACGTACTCGGTCGACCTGCCGGTATGCAACAACTGGGCGGACATCGGGCTGCCCGAGGTGTACAACGACCCTGACTTAGCGTCGTTCAACGGAGCCATTGCCCAGACGTCGGCGAACGACCAGACCCACTTCGTCAAGCAGGCGGTCGGGGTATTTGCCACCAACGACGCCGCGGCCCGGGCCTTCCATCGGGTCGTGGACCGAACCGTGGGTTGCTCGGGACAGACCACCGCGATGCACCTGGATAACGGGACAACCCAGGTCTGGTCGTTCGAAGGTGGCGCGCCGACCGATACCGACGCGAATTGGACCAAGCAGGAAGCAGGAACCGATCGTCGGTGTTTCGTGCAAACCCGGCTGCGCGAAAACGTGTTGCTGCAGGCGAAGGTTTGCCAATCTGGCAACGCTGGTCCCGCGGTCAACGTGCTGGCCGGCGCGATGCAGAACGCGCTGGGTCAATAGCTCGGGTGTACGCCGTGCCACGAAAGGGCGCGGCAACGGGAATATGTCGGGGCGGTCTGCATGATGAAGGGGTGGCGGCTATCGTTCCGATAGCTGCGTAACAAGCGGTCCGCGAGATTTGCTCGGGCCCGGAGGGATCGTGATATGACGTTCGCTGCCATCACGGCCGCGGCTTCGCAGCTAGACGCCGCCTGCTCGGCCTCAGAGAAGAACAGTGTCGAGCTGGCCAGTTGCTCGGCTGCCGCGCAGTACATTGCCGACGGCTGTCTGGTCGATGCGCCGCTGGGACGGGTGGGTCTGGAAATGGAGGCGCACTGCTACGACCCGGCCGATCCGCAGCGCCGGCCGGGCTGGGACGAAATTACTGAGGTTTTGCAGTGGCTTAGCCCGCTGCCGGGCGGCAGCATGGTCAGCGTCGAACCCGGTGGCGCCGTCGAGCTGTCTGGCCCGCCGGCCGACGGCGTGCTACCTGCCATCGACGCGATGCACCGCGACCAGGCGGTGCTGCGGTCGGCTTTTGCCGACGCCGGGCTGGGGCTGGTTTTCCTGGGCGCGGACCCGTTGCGGCCGGCCGAGCGCGTTAACCCGGGGGCGCGTTACCGGGCGATGGAACAGTTCTTCGCTGCCAGCGACTCTGGGGTGGCGGGTGCGGCGATGATGACGTCGACCGCCTCGGTCCAGGTCAACGTGGACGCCGGGCCGCAAGCCGGATGGGCGGCGCGGGTGTGGCTGGCGCACGCCCTGGGGCCCACCATGATCGCGATCGCCGCCAACTCCCCGATGCTCGGCGGGGAATTCTCTGGTTGGGTCTCCACCCGGCAGCGGGTGTGGGGCCAGATGGACTCCGCACGCTGCGGACCCATCCTGGGGGCCAGCGGCGATGACCCCGGCACCGACTGGGCGCGCTATGCCCTCAAGGCGCCGGTGATGCTGGTGCACAACCTGGACGCCCCGGACCTTACCGCGGTCACGCACTATGTGGCCTTCGCCGACTGGGCGGACGGCTTGGTCCTGCTCGGCGGCCGCCGTCCGACCCTCGCCGACCTGGACTATCACCTGACTACTCTGTTCCCACCGGTCCGTCCACGGCAGTGGCTGGAAATTCGCTACCTCGATAGCGCGCCGGATGCCTTCTGGCCCGCCCTGGTGTTCACGCTGGTGGCGCTGCTCGACGACCCGGCCGCCACCGACATCGCGGCTGAAGCCGTTGAACCGGTGGCCACCGCCTGGGACACCGCGGCCCGGGTCGGTCTGCGTGACCGGCGGCTGTACGCGGCGGCCAACCGGTGTGTGGCCGTCGCCGCCGCAAACGCGCCGGCGGAGCTCAGCGACGCGATGGAGCGGCTGGTCTGCAGGGTCGAGCGGGGCCGCTGTCCCGGGGACGACTTTTCCGAGCGGGTAATCAAGCACGGCATCGCGGCTACGGTCGCGGAGGCCGCGCGGTCGACCCAAGGGGGCCTGTGACGTTCGCTGATGATTCCGACCCGTCCCCCGCAAGCGGGCGGTACCCCCAGCGCCCGGCTGCGCCGCGCTTGCGATCGTCATGCGCTGATGATTCCGACCCGCTGCGCCCGGCTGCGCCGCGCTTGCGATCGTCATGCGCTGATGATTCCGACCCGCTGCACCCGGCTGCGCCGCGCTTGCGATCGTCATGCCGGGGGCAGCTCGCCGACGATCTGACTCGCGCGCGGCTGCGGACGTTGCGGCTAGTCGATTTCGACGACGCCGAACTTTGCCGGCAGTACGACCCGTTGATGAGCCCACTGGTGTGGGACCTGGCGCACATCGGTCAGCAGGAGGAGCTTTGGCTACTGCGAGGCGGTGACCCGAATCGGCCCGGGATATTGCCGCCAGCTGTCGAGGGCCTCTACGACGCCTTCAAGCATTCCCGGGTCAGTCGTGTCGAATTACCGCTGCTGTCTCCGGAGCGGGCGCGGTCCTATTGCCGCACCGTGCGGTCCGCTGCTCTGGATGCCCTCGATGCCCTACCTGACGACCCCGCTGGCGACGAGGCGGCCTTCGTGTTCGGCATGGTGGTCAGCCACGAAAACCAACACGACGAAACCATGCTGCAGGCATTGAATCTGCGCACCGGGGCGGCGCTGTTGCCCGACACGTCCGCCCTGCCTGCCGGGCGGCGTGGAATGGTCGGAACGTCGGTGCCCGTACCCGCCGGCCCGTTCGTGTTGGGCGTCGACGCCGCCAGCGAACCGTATTCGTTGGACAATGAGCGTCCCGCCCACGTCGTCGACGTACCGGCGTTCCGGATTGGTCGGTTTCCGGTCAGCAACGGCGAATGGCAACACTTCATCGACGACGGCGGCTACGCCGACGCGCGATGGTGGTCGGCGCGGGGCTGGCAGCACCGTCAGTGTGCGGGCCTGACCGCGCCGCAATTCTGGAGTTCCGACGGGTGCACCCGCATCCGGTTTGGCTATGTCGAAGACATTCCGGCTGACGAGCCGGTGCAGCATGTCTCCTACTTTGAAGCCGAGGCCTACGCAGCCTGGGCCGGCGCGCGGCTGCCCACCGAGACGGAGTGGGAGAAGGCCTGTGCGTGGGATCCGGCGACGAACACCCGGCGTCGCTACCCGTGGGGGGTCGAGGAGCCGACGGAAGCGCACGCCAACCTGGGTGGCAGCGCGCTGCGTCCGGCGCCGGTCGGCGCCTACCCGGCCGGAGCGTCGGCTTACGGGGTCGAGCAGATGCTGGGCGATGTCTGGGAGTGGACAAGCTCGCCGCTGCGGCCCTGGCCGGGGTTTGTTCCGATGATCTATGAGCGTTACTCGCAGCCGTTCTTCGACGGCGACTATCGGGTGCTGCGGGGTGGATCCTGGGCCGTGGAGCCTGCCATCCTGCGGCCCAGCTTCCGCAACTGGGATCACCCGGTTCGCCGCCAGATCTTCTGCGGTCTCCGGTTGGCGTGGGACGTTTGATGTGCCGTCACTTGGGGTGGCTGGGAGCGCAGGCCACGGTGTCGTCGTTGGTGTTAGACCCGCCGCACAGTCTTCGGGTGCAGTCCTATGCTCCGCGTCGGCAAAAGCATGGGCTGATGAACGCCGACGGGTGGGGTGTCGGGTTTTTCGACGGCTTTTCGGACTGCCAGGTTCCCCGTCGTTGGCGCAGCTCTGCGCCGTTGTGGGCCGACGTGTCGTTCGACTCGATAGCGCCCGCGCTGCGCAGTCACTGTGTGGTGGCCGCGGTGCGCTCGGCGACCGTAGGCATGCCGATTGAAGCCAGCGCAACCGCGCCCTTCACTGACGGCCATTGGTTGTTGTCGCACAACGGTGTTGTCGACCGTGCTGTGCTGCCGCTTAGCTCGTCCGCCGAATCGGTTTGCGACAGCGCGATACTCGCGGCCACCATATTCGCGCGTGGGCTCGACATGCTGGGCGAAACCGTCGTGCAGATCGCTGCTGCCGACCCGGATGCCCGACTTAACGTGTTGGCCGCCAATGGGTCTCGTCTGTTGGCCACCGTCTGGGGTGACACGTTGTCCATTCTGCGCCGTGACGACGGTGTGGTGCTGGCCAGCGAGCCGTATGACGACGTCTACGACTGGGAGGACGTGCCGGACCGCCACTTCGTCGAAGTCACCGCGGAGGGTGTCACATTGACATCCCTAGATTACCCGAAAGGATCTTGATGACGCTATCGCTGGCCAACCACCTCGCCGCCGAATCGGCGTATCACGCGTTGCGTCGCGATGTGTTCGACGGCCTGCAAAAGACACCGAAGTCATTGCCGCCCAAGTGGTTCTACGATTCGGTGGGCAGCGATCTGTTCGACCAGATCACCCGGTTACCCGAGTATTACCCGACCCGCGCCGAAGCTGAGATCCTGTGTGCTCGATCAGCCGAAATCGCGTCCGCCAGCCACGCCGACACCTTGGTGGAACTGGGCAGCGGGACGTCGGAGAAGACCAGGCTGTTGTTGGACGCGCTGCGTGACCGCGGGTCGCTGCGTAGGTTCGTACCGTTCGACGTCGATGCCAGCATGCTGTCGGCGGCCGCAACCGCCATACAACACGAGTACTCAGGCGTCGAAATCAACGCTGTCTGCGGCGATTTCGAGGAACATCTGGCCGAGATTCCCACCGGTGGGCGACGTATGTTCGTGTTCTTGGGGTCGACGATCGGCAACCTCACGCCCGAACCACGCGCGGAGTTCCTCGCAACCTTAGCCGCGGTCATGCGGCCAGGGGACAGTCTGCTGCTGGGTACCGACCTGGTCAAGGACGCCGCTCGGCTGGTGCGTGCCTACGACGACGCTGCCGGGGTGACCGCCCGGTTCAACCGCAATGTGCTGGCGGTGATCAACCGGGAACTCGACGCCGATTTCGACGTCGAGGCCTACCGGCACGTCGCGCGCTGGAACACCGCTGCCGAGCGCATCGAGATGTGGCTGCGGGCCGAGCGGCGCCAGCGGGTGCGCGTCGCTGCGCTCGGCTTGAGCGTCGACTTCGCGGCCGAGGAGGAGATGCTCACCGAAGTTTCCTGCAAGTTCCGCTCGGACGGGGTGGGTGCCGAATTGGCTGCGGCGGGAATGCGTCGCATCCGGTGGTGGACTGACAGCGCTGGCGACTTTGGGCTGTCGTTAGCGATCAGGTGAACGGTGCCGATTCGCTGCCCGACCGATGGCGGGCGGCCCGCCCGCCGGTCGCCGGGCTGCATTTGGACAGTGCGGCCTGCTCGCGTCAGAGTTTCGCGGTCCTCGACGCTACCGCTCAACACGCGCGGTTCGAGGCCGAAGTCGGCGGGTATGTCGCCGCTGAGGCCGCCACCCCGGTGCTGGATGCCGGGCGGGCCGCGGTCGCCGCATTGAGCGGCATGCCCGACGCCGAAGTGGTGTTCACCACCGGCTCGCTGCACGCGCTGGACTTGCTGCTTGGCAGCTGGCCGGCAGGACCGGCGGACCGAAGGACGCTGGCCTGCCTGCCCGGCGAATACGGTCCCAACCTGGCCATGATGGCCGCACACCGATTCGATCGCCGACCGCTGCCCACCCTCGCGGACGGCAGGTTGGCGCTCGACGACGCGGCTTTCGCCTTGGCCGCGGACCCACCTGATCTGGTTCATCTGACCGCGGTGGCTAGCCACAGCGGTGTCGTGCAACCGCTGTCGATGATGGCGCAACTCTGCGCCGAGTTGGGATTACCGCTGGTCGTAGACGCCGCTCAAGCGCTAGGCCAGGTGGACTGCGCGGTGGGTGCGGATGTGACCTATGCGTCGTCGCGCAAGTGGATCGCCGGGCCGCGCGGTGTGGGCTTCCTTGCGATGCGTCCTGAGCTGATGCAGCGGTTGCATCCGAGACTTGCGGCCTCGGGGTGGGCGTCGACGAATCTGACGGTGGCCCAGCAACTCGAACTCGGCGAGGCCAATGTCGCTGCGCGATTGGGTTTTTCGGTAGCACTGGGGGAACATTTGGCGTGCGGACCGGCGACCGTGCGAGCACACCTGGCCGCGCTGGGTGGCATCAGTCGGACGGTGCTGGCTGATGTGCGCGGGTGGCGGGTGGTCGAGGAGGTCGATGAGCCGAGCGCGATCACCACCCTGGCTCCGGACGAGGGTGCCGATCCGCAGGCGGTGCGGGCATGGCTGCTCGCCGAACGGCGGATTTTGACCACCTACGCTTCAGTGGAGCGAGCGCCGCTGCAGCTGAGGGCGCCGGTGTTGCGGATCTCGCCGCACGCCGATACCACCGCCGACGACCTGGTTTCCTTCGCCGAAGCTTTGGCGAGCGCAACCGCGGCTACCTAATGCTATGGAGTACCGCGGCGAAAAAGGAGATGTCGCGCCCGGGCCGGCTATACGCTAGCGCCTTGGTTCATTGCTTGATGACGAGACGTTACGCTTTGTGCGCTGTCAGCAGGTATGCGGGAAACTTCATCCGGCCCTGTTCGTCGCGGTCGTGCGGCGGAAATTCGAACGGCGCCCCGGCGATCTCGGGGACATTGGCGTGAATATAGGCAGGCCGAATCTCGTCGATCTCCCAGTATTTGCTCACCGCGGCGTGCAATTCGGCCTCGTCGACTTCGTTGGGCCCGGTTTCCAGCTCGGCGGGGAAGGCGCCCTTGGCGAACACCAGCACGTAGTAGCTGGCGCCCGGGGCCGCCGCGCGGTGCACCGAGCGCAGGTAGCCGTCGCGGCCCTCCACCGGCAGCGAGTGAAACAGCGTGCTGTCGACCACCGTGGCGAACCGTCCGGCGGATCCGGCTGGATAGCCGGAGAACTCAGTGATGTCGGCCTGCACGAAGCTGGCTGTGGTCAATCCACGTTCCTCGGCCGCCTTGGTGGCGGCGGCGACGGCCGTCGGCGTGAGGTCGATGCCGACCACGGTGTAGCCGTCGGCGGCCAGCGCCAACGACAGCTCGGCGAACCCGCAGCCAGCGTCCAGCACGTCGCTGCGGAATTTGCCCTCGGCGATCAGCGCGGCCAGTTCGGGTTGTGGCTCACCGATGTTCCACGGCGGTGGGCCCTCGAAGCCGCCCTGTTCGCGGTAGGTGCTGTCCCAATCCATGATCTCGTTGGCCATGGTTCCTAACCTACGCGCGCATTCAGGCGTCCCACATGTGCACCGGCTCGTTGGTGTGCATGTGCTCGCAGTACCGCCGCAGCATCTCGGCCAGTGCCACCGGCCGAGCCATCCCATCGTCCTGAAGCGCCCGAACCGTGGACACCTGCCAGCGTGCGCCATTGCGGCCGGTCTTGGCGCGGCCCTCGATGACGCCGAGGAACCGGTCGCGCACGTCGGCGTCGACCCCCCACCGCCGCAAGCCTTCGTCGGCCATCGGGAGCAACGTGCCCAACACCAACTGCGGTGCCGTCACACCGCCCAATCCCGGCCAGTGTAGCTGGGCGTCCATGCCGTTTTGGGCCGCCTCGCCGAAATTTGCTTGTGCCGCAGCGAAACTCATCCTGGTCCACAGTGGGCGCTCCTGTTCGGACATGCTGCGTAGCGCGCCGTAGTAGAAGGCTGAATTCGCCAGCATGTCAACGATGGTCGGTCCCGCCGGCAACACCCGATTCTCCAATCGCAGATGTGGGCGTCCGTCGACAACGTCGTACACCGGTCGGTTCCACCGATACACAGTGCCGTTGTGCAGACGCAATTCGGACAGATGCGGGGTGCGTCCGGCGGCCAGCTCGGCAACTGGATCCTCGTCGGAGACCTCAGGCAGCAGGGACGGGAAGTAGCGAATGTTCTCCTGGAAAAGGTCAAGGATCGAGGTGATCCAGCGTTCGCCGAACCAGACTCGCGGTCGCACACCCTGGGTCTTGAGTTCCGCGGGGCGGGTGTCGGTGGACTGCGTGAACAGTTCGATACGGGTTTCGGCCCACAGTTGGTGGGCGAAGAAGTAGGGCGAGTTGGCGCCCAGCGCCAGCTGCGGGCCGGCCAGCACCTGAGCCGCGTTCCAGTGGGCAGCGAAATCCATCGGAGCTACCTGCAAATGCAATTGCATGCTGGTGCACGCAGATTCGGGCGCGATGGTGGCGGTATGCCAGGCAAGTGGCTCCGGACCGGCAATGTTGATGGGGATGTCCTCGCCGCGGGCGCGGAAGATCGACTCGTTGAGGGCCGCATACCGCGCTGAATCGCTCATCCAGCCGTCGATCAGATGTTCCGGCATCAGCGTGGGCAAGATGCCGATCATGACGATATGGGCACCGCCGGAGTTAGCCTTGGTCTCAGCATCATTCAGGCTGGCGCGTACTTCGGCCTCCAGATCCAGGCTGGTGTGTCCGGGCAGCGGCCGCGGTGGAACATTGAATTCGATGTTGTAAGCTCCTAATTCGCTTTGGTAGGCGGGATCGTTGATGGCGTCCAGCACGTACCGGTTCGACATGGTGGGCTGGTAGTCAGCGTCGACAAGGTTGCATTCAATCTCCATGCCGGTGAGCGCCCGGTCGGTATCGAACGGGCACTGCGCAAGCATCGTTTCGAAGACGTCCAAACACCGCTGCATCTTGCGCTGGTATTCCAGCTGATGCGTGCGGTTATACGTGGTGCGCTTGACCTCTTCGCCCACACCGCCGATGCAACAGGTTTGCCGCCGGTAACGCAAGTACGCCGGTTAGCTGCCGATTCATCGACCGGGTAGACCATCATGGACGATTACATGAAGTGTCACAGTTCACGCCGGAGGAGCGCAGTTGGCCGAGTTCGCTGAATTCATCGCCGCCATCGACCAGGGCACCACCAGCACCCGTTGCATGATCTTCGATCACAATGGTGCCGAGGTGGCCCGCCACCAGCTTGAGCACGAGCAGATCCTGCCCCGCGCCGGCTGGGTCGAGCACAATCCCGTCGAGATTTGGGAGCGCACCGCGTCGGTGCTGATGTCGGTGCTCAACGCCACCAATTTGGCACCGAAAGATATTGCAGCGCTTGGAATTACCAACCAACGTGAGACGACCCTGGTGTGGAATCGGCGCACCGGACGGCCGTACTGCAACGCGATCGTCTGGCAGGACACCCGCACCGACCGCATCGCCGCCGCGCTGGACCGAGACGGTCGCGGCGACGTGATCCGCCGCAAGGCCGGCCTGCCGCCGGCGACCTATTTCTCCGGCGGGAAGTTGCACTGGATCTTAGAGAACGTCGACGGGGTGCGCGCCGCCGCTGAAAACGGTGACGCGCTCTTCGGCACCGCCGATACCTGGCTGTTGTGGAATCTGACCGGCGGTCCGCGGGGCGGCGTGCACGTCACCGATGTAACGAACGCCAGCCGGACCATGCTGATGGACTTAGAGACGCTGGATTGGGACGACGAACTGTTGTCGTTCTTCTCCATCCCCCGGGCGATGCTGCCGGCGATCGCGTCGTCGTCGCCGCTGCAGCCCTACGGCGTCACGTTGCCGGATGGACCCCTCGGTGGCGAAGTGCCGATCACCGGAGTCCTGGGCGACCAGCATGCGGCGATGGTCGGTCAGGTGTGTCTGGACGCGGGAGAAGCCAAAAACACCTACGGCACCGGCAATTTTTTGCTGCTTAACACCGGTGAGGCGATCGTGCGATCCGACAACGGCCTGCTGACCACCGTCTGCTACCAGTTCGGGGATGCCAAACCGGTGTACGCGCTGGAGGGTTCGATCGCGGTGACCGGTTCAGCAGTGCAGTGGTTACGTGATCAGCTGGGCATCATCAGCGGCGCTGCGCAAAGCGAATCGCTGGCCCGTCAGGTCGCCGACAACGGTGGGGTGTACTTTGTACCGGCATTCTCCGGGCTGTTCGCCCCGTATTGGCGATCCGATGCACGAGGCGCCATCGTGGGCCTATCACGGTTCAACACCAACGCGCACCTGGCCCGCGCGACGTTGGAAGCGATCTGCTACCAAAGTCGGGACGTGGTGGACGCGATGGCAGCAGATTCCGGTGTGCGCCTTGAGGTTTTGAAGGTCGACGGCGGCATCACCGGCAACGACCTATGCATGCAGATTCAGGCTGATGTGCTGGGTGTGGACGTGGTACGCCCGGTAGTTGCCGAGACCACTGCGCTGGGCGCCGCCTATGCGGCGGGTCTGGCGGTCGGGTTTTGGGCCAGCCCGTCCGACCTGCGGGCCAATTGGCAAGAGGACAAGCGTTGGACGCCGACGTGGGACGAGGACAAGCGGGCAGCGGGGTATGCGGGCTGGCGTAAAGCCGTGCAGCGGACTCTGGATTGGGTCGATGTGTCCTGAGTTGATCCCTGCCGACGGGAAGTGGGGGTCCCTTCCGGGTGCCCCCACTTCCGGCCCCTCCGGCCCCGCGCCGTTGCGGGTGAAGCATTTGGTTCGCTCGACTGTGTTGGTGCAGAACTTTATCAACATTGGTTGAAGCGTCCGCTCCCCGGCCCGCCGAGTGGCGCGAGCGTGCGTAGTGTGCACAGGGACACGCCGTGTTGGCTGACATTTTGCGCGCGCTCGCGGGACAGGCTAGTCCTCGCCGAGGATGCCGTAGATCTCGCGTCGTGCGTTGTTGATGATTTCCACGATGCGCTGCTGCTGGTCAGCGTTGGCGGTATGTGCGGATTGCATGACCGCACCGAACAGCTGGCCCAGCGCTGCTCGCAGGCTGATGTGGCCCGGGTCGACACCTTGGGCGATCTGGTCCCACGGCGGGGTCTCGACTTTCTCTGCCGCGGCGCGGCCATCGTCGGTCAGCTCGAAAAGCTTCTTGCTGCCGTCGGTTTCACTTGCGGTGATCAGGCCTTCGTCGGCGAGCAGCTGTAGCGTCGGGTACACCGAACCGGGGCTGGGCCGCCATATTCCGTTGCTCCGTTCGGCAATCTGCTGGATCATCTCGTAGCCGTGCATCGGTCGCTCGGTGAGTAGCACCAGAATGGCTGCTCGCACATCACCGCGGCGGCCCCGGCCGGCGCCGCCACGGCGCCAGCCACCGCGCGGACCGCCCGCGCCAAAGCTGAAACCGAACCCGGAGCCGAAGCCGGGGCCGAAACCAGCGCCGAAACCGAACGGCCCGTCGTGACCGCCGTGATGGTCACGCAGGTGTTCGAAGAATTCGTGTCGGGCGTGCCGCCGGCCGCCGCGCAGGGCACGCCGCTGTGCGGGGCCCGGTCCGAAACCGAATCCGAGGCCTGGCTCGGCCGCGAAGGGCCCGGTAGGAGGAGTGAATGGGTCGTTCATATCCGTAGTCCTTTGCGTTTGAGGAGCACCACCCATGCTCCTGGTATATCACGATATATCGCTAACTAACGTGGTGCAACGTTCGTTGTGGTGGTCTTGTTTGCGTGCAGCTGCACGCGGGTAGCACCGTCTGATGAACGGTAAGAACGGCAACCTGACGATCGATCGCGGTGCCGACATCGCCAGCGAATCGGCGCAGGGCAACCGCCGCCGGAACATTCGACTATGGGTCAACTGGGGGCTGGCGCTAACGACGGTGCCGGTGGCCGCGACCGTGATGCTGTTTGCGCTTGGTGCTGTGCTGAGCACCGATGACTGCGTCGACCGCCAATGCCCCAACCTAGGACTCGCGGGGATTGATTTTGGCGTGTTGTTCTACGGTGCACCTCTGGTGGCGGTGTTGGTGATCGGTATCTCGTTTTTCTCCGCGACGCGCCCCGCGGGCATCGCCGTCCCGCTGTGTGGATGGGCGCTGTTAGTCGCCGACGTCGCCATACTGGCGGCCACTGCCACGCACTAGCGAGGGGGCGAGAATCCACCGCTGTCCTGCCGCGGTGCCTGCTGCGGCCAGGAAGCGGATGGCCGCCCAGGGAACCCGGGAGGGACGGGATACTGGGGCACCGTCGGTGGCCACAGTGGCGGGCCGACCGATGTTGGACGAAGGCGCACCAGCTCGCGGCGATGTCGTTCAGCGAGCACGGCGGCTAGCACCAGTTGCGGCGGCGCGCCGGGCGGGGGTGGCGGGGCGATACGAGATACCACGTCACCGGCGATCCGGTAGGCCATCTGCTCTCGTAGTTGGGGATCGAGTTGAGGTGCCCGGGAAAGGAATTGGCGTGCGATCTCGACCTGCTTAGCGTTGAGACCCGACAGCTGCAGCGACGACGCCCACCACGTCAATGACGGTGGCATAGCCGGCGGCGGCCCCAGCCGAGGACCGCGTTCACTGATTACGACTGTGCCGGCGAAGATGTCGCCGATACGTTTGGCCTTCGGCGACAAGATGCTGCAGATTACGGCGGGGCTCCCTAACAGCATCCACATTTCCACCACCGACGCCAGCGCGCGAAACAGCGCCTGTCGGAAGCGTTCCGGGCCGCCGTCGTCGGAAACCACCCGCAGGCCCATCACGATCTTGCCCAATGACCGTCCCCGCGTCGCGGTTTCTAAGACCAAGGGATACCCGACCATCACCAGCACAGTGAAGATGATCAGGATGGCGGTGGTCAACGCGTCATCGAACTCAGTCAGGGTGGCGGCCCACAGCATCAGCCCGAGCACGTAGCCGACGAATATCACCGTGATATCGATCAGCGCGCCGACAGCCCGCACCGGCAACTGGGCGATCTGAACGTCAAGTACTACGGCGTCCCCGGTTACCACCTCCGACATACCACCGAACGGTACAGGCCAATGCCGACCCGCTGCGCTCGGCTTCGCCGAGCTTGCGATCGTCATTAGGCTGCGCAGGGTGGACGTCGATGCATTCGTGCTGACCCATCGTGGGACGTGGGACCGGCTCGACCAGTTAATCAAGAAACGTCGATCGCTGACCGGCGCCGAAGTCGACGAACTAGTCGAGCACTACCAGCGGGTGTCCACCCATCTGTCGATGTTGCGGTCGGCCAGCACGATCGGGTCGGACACACTGCTGATTGGCCGGCTCTCGAGTCTGATCGCACGCGCTCGCGCCGCGGTGACTGGCGCGCATGCCCCGCTCAGTAGTGCCTTCATCCGGTTTTGGACCGTGTCTTTCCCCGTGGTCGCTTGCCGAACATGGCGGTGGTGGCTGGCGACCGCGGTCGCGTTCTTCGCCGTCGTGCTGGTGATCGCGTTTTGGGTAGCCGCCGATCCCGAGGTGCAGTCCGCCGTCGGAACACCAAGTGAAATTGGCGAATTGGTCAATCACGATGTCGAGTCTTATTACAGCGCGCACCCGGCTTTGTCGTTCGCCCTCCAGGTATGGGTGAACAACTCGTGGGTGGCGGCGAAGTGCATTGCGTTCTCCGTCGTGCTTGGTATACCGATCCCGTTCGTGCTCTTCCAAAACGCCGCCAACCTGGGACTGATCGCAGGTCTGATGTCCCAGGCCGGCGAAGGCGGGCACCTGCTGGGCTTGCTAGCGCCTCATGGGCTGCTGGAGCTGACGGCGGTGTTCTTGGCCGCGGCAACTGGAATGCGGCTGGGGTGGTCGGTGATATCGCCCGGTGACCGGCCGCGTGGACAGGTGCTTGCCGAGCAAGGTCGAGGTGTTGTCTCGGTCGCGGTGGGATTGGTGGGCGTGCTGCTGATCTCCGGGTTGATCGAGGCGTTGGTGACACCGTCATCGTTGCCGACATTTGTTCGGGTGGGCATCGGAATCATCGCCGAAGTGGGATTTCTGTCGTACATCGGGTACTTCGGCCATCGTGCCGCGAAAGCCGGGGAGACCGGCGATATTGACGACGCACCTGACGTGATCCCAACCGGCTGAGGCACGCTCATAAGCCGCGTCTCCAACTAGGCAAGCCCGCCGGCTGAGGCCAAACGCCGCTATGTCGAGCTGATCCGCTAAGGATTTAGCGGCGCTGGCCCGTCGCAGCGAGTGCTTCCGATGGCACCAACGAGTCGCGTTCGTCGCCGCTGTTCAACGGGCCGGGTTGATCAACCAAAATCCGCAAGTTGCAAAAGAGTTTAGCACCAACATGATATGGGCCTTGGGCATCCTAGACACCGCTGGGCTGAAACGGTTCAGCGGCGTGGTCGTGGTAGCTGTGGCCGCCGTCGGGGATGCCGCTTCCAGTAACGGAGGCGCTATAGGTTGGGTTAAAACTTGCTAGCCCCATCGTGTTTGGGTGTGCTCGTGCGCGGTAATTGGGGACCCGTTGCGGATGCGATCGGGTTAACTCGATCGCGATGTCCATCCAGTGTCGCTAGGAGCGCGTATCGCCCGATTCGATGGATGTCGAGTGCCGTCATATCCAGTTCGCGCCGCACCAGATCCCTAGGGGATTGAAGCCCAGATTGGCCGGCACCGGGGTCGCGGATATTGGCTGTGGCCCGGTAGACACCAGCGTCGAGCGCGATCGGTGCCGGTCGCGCCGCTGAGTTGTGTGCCATGCCCGGAGGCCGCATACAGCCCAATATTAGATATGTGTTTAATAGTTGGCAGGGCGAGCGGACTTTGGCTGTCCTGCCCGCCATAGCTGTGATCATGACCGGCAGCTGGGCTGTCCGAACCGTCAACGGTGCGGACATGCAGACAAACCGCTAGGTGGGCCCGCCCCGGGGCATTTTTTAAATAGGAGAGGAGTGGAGTTGGCATGTCTTTTGTGACCGTTGTACCCGAGGCGTTGACGGCCGCGGCTGATGCGTTGCACGACATTGGTGAGGGCATGGTTACCAGCGGTGACGCTGCAGGCCGGGTGACGGCGGCTGTTGTTGCGCCGGCTAACGACGAGGTGTCCAAGGAGCTGGCGGCGTGCCTTTGCGCGCAGGCTCAGAACTATGCGGAGGTCAGCGGCCGGGCCGTGTCGATTTTCGACGAGTTTGTGGTCTCGGTGGCGAGCGGCTCAGATCAGTATGTGACCGCCGAGGCCGACAATGCCACACACATCGGGTGATCTGGTTGCCAACGATACCCGTCGCAGCGGTCGTGATAAGCACAAAGGAAGGAAGAAGATGAAGAAGGTGGATTTCTCAGCGATACCACCGGAAGTTATCTCCCACCAGTTTGATGCCGGCCCCGGTGAAGCCTCACTCGACGCCGCCGCCCTTGCGTGGCACCAGTTGGCGAAGGACCTGTATGCGGTATCGAAGGGCATTGCCGGTACGCTGACCACGCTGACCGGGGCGTGGCAAGGTACGGCGGCGATACAGATGGCCCAGGCGGTCGCGCCGTATCAGGCTTGGCTAAGCGACGCAGCAGCTGGTGCCCACCAGACCGGCCTCATGACCACGCACGCCACGCACGCCTTTGAGAGGGCGCGTAGCTTGTTAATCGATTCAGCGATCATCGACGAACTCGTCCTTGCGAGAACGAAAGTGCACAACGACTTCGGGCAAGACGCTGCCGCGATCGCGTTGTTCGACGACAAATACCAGGAATACTGGGTCACGAATGCCCAGGTAATGAATTCCTATGCAGCTGCCGTGGCGGATGCGATGTCGAAGGTGACCCCGTTTGCGGAGGCGCCGAAGATCACCACCGCGGCCGGGTTGGTCGCGAATGGTCTCGCGGTGTAGTACCCAGTACCCACGCCGCGGTTGAGCAAGCTAGCCAGGTGATGGATAACGTGAGGTTGTAGGGAGGACCGGGGTGGCGGCCGATCGCACAGTGGCGGACATCGAAAGTTAAAGTCGGCCGGTTGCTTTCATCGCCAGATAGCGGTCGGCAAGCGCGGGCGCGAGTTCCGCGGGCGCCGCGTCGACGACGTCCACCCCGCTGCGGCGCAATCGCGACGCAATGGAACGCCGGTCATTGCGCGCTCGTTCGGCAGCTGCCGCGTCGTACACTGCGGCCGCATCGGAACGCCCCGCGGCCATGTGGTCGACGCGTGGGTCTGTGACGGCGGCGATCATGACATGATGCTTGGTCGATAGCTGCGGCAGGATCGGTAGCAGTCCTTCGTCGAGGGCGGTCGCGTTGAGATCGGTCAACAACACCACCAGCGACCGTCGCCGTGTGCGCCGAGCAATGGCGGCAACCATTGTGCGCCAATCAGATTCGACCAGGGTGGGTTGCAGCGGGGCCATCGCATCAACAAGCTGGGCGAGCAGTTCGGTGCGCGACGCGCCAAACACGCCGGCCCGGGTCACCCGGTCGTGGGCGAGGAAGTCGACATGGTCGCCGGCCCGCGACGCAAGTGCTGCCAGCAGCAGGGCGGCGTCCATCGACCAGTCCAGCCGGGGCCACCCCGCGGGGTCGGCGGCGGTCGGGTCGACGCCGACGCGGCCGGCGGCCATGCGTCCGGTGTCCAGCACGAGCACAACTCGCCGGTCGCGTTCGGGCCGCCACGTGCGGACCATGACGTCGGCACGACGCGCGGTCGCGCGCCAGTCGATCGAGCGCACGTCATCGCCGACGACATATTCGCGCAGTGAATCGAATTCGGTGCCCTGACCGCGTATCAAGGTCGGCAAGAGCCCGTCGATCTCCCGCAGTTTGGCAAGCCGCGACGGCAGGTGTTTGCGAGAAAGGAACGGCGGCAGCACCCGGATGGCACCAGGCACCCGCTGTGAACTCTGCCGGCCCGCCAACCCTAGTGGCCCGATGGATCGGGCGGTGATCATCGCCGCGCGCTGGTCGCCGCGGCGAATTGGCCGCAGGACGGTGTCGACATGCTGGCGCTGCCCGGCGCCGATGTCGACGGAATGGGCGCGCGGTTCAGCGCACGCGCTGGGTGGCCACGCATCGCGGACTTGGCCGCGGAACCGGCGGCCGCCGTCGTTATGGATCAGCAGGCCCGCGTTTACCAGCTGGGCGAGTCGGGCCGAGCGGTCTGGTGAACGGGTATAGCGCAGCCTGCGGGTGTTGGCCGCCAGCACGATGTCAACGGCCACCAAGGTCGCCAGCGCCACCAGCAGCACCAGGAAAGCCTTTGCCGGCCAAGGCGACAGCGCGATCGGCACGACGCAGATCAGCGCTACCAAGCCGGTACGTCCGGTCAGTATCATGGGCGCCGCTCCTCCTCGCCGATTTTGTCGCTGCGCGCCATATCGTCGCCGGCGCAGATCACTAGCGGGGCACCGGAACCGACGCCAAAATTCCCTCGAGCACACCGTCGGCTGTGGTGCCTTCAAGCTCGGCTTCGGGGCGCAACATCACCCGGTGCCGCAGCGTCGGACGGGCCATGGCTTTCACGTCGTCGGGAGTGACGTAGTTGCGGCCAGACAACCACGACCATGACCGGGCGGTGGCCAGTAGTGCCGTCGCTCCGCGTGGCGACACGCCCAGCTGCAGCGCGGGGGAGGAGCGAGTGGCCGCGACGATGTCGACGATGTAACCCAGCACTTCGTCGGCGACCAGTACCTGGCGCACCGCCTCGCGGCCGGCCGCTAGCTCGGCTGGCCCGGCCACCGGTTTGATCGCGGACAGATCGTGGGGATCGAAACCGTGTGCGTGCCGGCCAAGGATGCCGATCTCGGAGTCGCGCGACGGCAGGGGCACGCTCAGTTTGACTAGAAAGCGGTCGAGTTGGGCTTCGGGCAACTGATACGTGCCCTCGTACTCGATCGGGTTCTGTGTCGCGGCGACAATGAACGGGTCGGGCAGCGGCTTGGGTTCGCCGTCAACACTGACCTGACGCTCCTCCATTGCCTCGAGCAGCGCTGCCTGTGTTTTGGGTGGGGTGCGGTTGATCTCGTCGGCCAGGAGAAGGTTGGTGAACACCGGACCCGGGCGGAACACGAACGCGGCAGTGCGCGCGTCATAGACCAGCGAACCGGTGACATCACCAGGCATCAGGTCAGGGGTGAACTGGATCCGCTTGAAGTCCAGCTGTAATGCGGCGGCCAGCGCGCGCACCAACAGCGTCTTCGCCACTCCCGGAACACCTTCGAGCAGCACGTGGCCACGACACAGCAGCGCGATCACCAGACCGCTGACCACCCCGTCCTGTCCAACAACGGCCTTGGCGATCTCGGCGCGCAACGCCAGCAACGCCTCACGTGCTGATTCTGAGGGGCCAGGCAATTCAGTACCAGGGGTCTGGGTGGGAGCCGGTTGTGTCACGAGTGGATGACCTGCCTTTCGATTTCGTCAAGTGCACGGGCAAGTTGTAGCAGGTCAGTATCGCTGGCCGGTGGTGGGCCGAATAGGTGGTACCAAACATATTCCGGATGGGCTCCGGTGCGCTGGGCTACCGTCGCCGCTAACGCCGGCGCTGTCGCGTGTGCGCCCAGGCCGAGCCGGGGCAGCAGCCGCTGCAATGTTGCGGCGCGCAGCGCGTCGGCGGCGCGGTCGCGGGCCCGGCGGGATCGGTACAGGCGCCCACGTCCTTCCACCGTCTCCGACGCGCGTACGACGACAGGTAACTCCTCGGCCACCAGCGGACCGATCCGGCGGCCCTTCCACAGCGCCAGCAGCAGCACGACTATCCAAAGCTGCCAGAAGATCCAGGTCACGTTCTGTGGAATCACATCGGAAATCGATGTCGGCGAGGACGTTTCACCCTCAACCTGGTGGGGTGCATACCAAATGAGACGTGGTCGATCGCCAGCAAGGTTCATCGCCAGTGCGGCATTGCCGGCTTTTAACAAGCCCTCATTGGTCATGAAGTCGGTACTACCGACCACTGTGATGATTCGCCCGCTGTCCCGATACCGGAGCAGCACGCCGTCATAACAGCTGGTTACCGTCAGGCCGCCGTTGGCCTGGTAGCTGTCGCTTGGCCCGAATCGAACTGATCCGGCTCGATTAGCTTCCCGCAATGTGCAATTCGGGTTGTTGTCGAAGGTGCTGGCACCCTTGATGCGTAGCTGCGGTGTCAGGGCCTCGCGGGTTCGTGCTGTCGGCTCCACTAGCAGGAAATCGCCGGGGGCCGTCGCCAGCCGGTTCAGCATCGTGGCATCGGTTAGGTACTGACTCTGTGCCACCAGTGTCAACGTGTCGGAGCGAGCCGCCCTACCGACATCATCGATGGTGTCGGCCACGATGACCTCGACGCCGTTGTCGCGCAGCAGCGTTGCTAGCGCGTGGGCGCCGTCGGGGCCAGTGGACGCCGGATCCATCCGCAGCCCGGGCCGCGGGGCGGTCAGGTAAGCGCTGAGCGCGCCCAGCGCCGCGAGCACAACCAGCGTAAGCACCACCCAGCGCCATGATCGCCGTCGCCGGTCAGCAGCCGCGGATTCAGGACGTGCCGCCGCATCGACCGTCATCACCGGACCTGCGCCCATGAGTCGAACGCGGCGGGCTGCGTGGCGGCTGACGGTACGGCTGGTGGTCGCGACTGCAGATGGTCGTCGAGGTCGGTGATCATCTGGTAAGCGGCTTGAGTTCCGGGTCGGTCGCCGAAGGTGACGTCGTTGAATATCGTTGCAGCCTGCGATAATTCGTCTGCAAGGTGAGCCAATGCCGTAGCAGCGTCATGGGCCAGCTCGTTCGCGGTGCGGCCGGGGGCTGGGTTGAGCACGCCATTCTCTTCGAGCTGGCGGGCTACGGCGCGCAACCGGTGTCGAATTGCTGCTGCCCAATTTTCCTCCGCCGCATAGCCTTCAGCGGTCACCCGATGTTGGGCTGCGGTGAGCTGGGCGACGTCGAACAACCGATGGTCGCCGCCGCGGTTGGTGCGCATGGTGCGCCGTGCGACGTGAATGGCGACTACGGCCGCGATGACCAGCAGCATGAGCAGCACCGTGGTGGTGAACCGCCCGCCCGGGATCGAGGACGTTTTCTCCAGCAGCCGGTACAACAGTTCGTTAATCCATTCGTCGAATTGTTGTGCCGTAGAAGCCTTGCTATAGATCGGTTTGGCGAGCTCGTTCTGTGCGGCCTGGTGTGCGGCATCGCGGTCGATGTCGATGGAAGGCACTGTCAGTTAATCCTCGCTCAGTTCTTACCAGGGCCGGGTTAGCCAGAGGTTGTCGGTGGATGCGACCGCGTAGGGTCCGCCGGCGGCCCCGGTCTGCAGCACCAGGTCGAATGCTTCGGCGCGCATTCGGCGATCGGTGTAGAGCAGCACGATGACTCCGGCGTTGAATGGCGCGGTGATGATCTGGCCGATTGCTGACCCGATGGACGTGATTGTGGTGCCCAAGAGCAGGATGCCGGTGGACGTGGTCCCGGCCAGCAGCAGATTCTCGGCGATGGCGAACGGTATTGCGACCGCGTCGGCAACAACGGTCGCCACGAGGAATGTCAGCAGCCGGATGCCTAGCACCCGCCAGAAGCTATTGCGAACCAGCGCAAAGGATCTAGTGATCGCGACGATGACTGGGAGTCTCTCCAGCACAATGAGCACGGGTGCGAACAACACCACGGTGTACAGGTACACCAGCAATGCGATCATGGCCAGCACGACCGGGAAGCCCACAAGCAGAGCTAACGCTACGTGACCGACCGCGGCCACGATCGCGACGACTATCGCCACCAGCCCGACTAGAGTCGCCACTGCGGCGGCTTCCAACACGGCCAGGCCCAGCAAGGCAAGCAGCCGGCCACGAATCTTGGCCCACGTCTCGCGGATGGTGATTGACGATCCGAATACTGCCCGCCCGACGATGACGGTGAGCATTCCGCTCAGCAGCATGCCGCCCAGCCACGTGACCAGGACGCTGGCAGTCATGGAGGCTGTCCACGCACCCACGACGCCCAATGTCAGCTCGTTGTGTCGATGGGTGGATATCCTGCCGTAGGCCTCCAATGGCCCGAGCGTGGCGACCAGGGTGATGGTCTGCATGACCACAACCACCATCGCAGTCAATCCCAGTGTCGCCTTGGGATTGGCGCGGATGTAACTGACCGCGCCGTTGAAGATGTCACTCAGGGTCAACGGCCGCAGCGGGATAATCCCGGGTTTGGCCACTCCCGGGACCGGCCCATAGCCGGGCGGCGCCCCGTGCCCCAATGCTGGGCCGTAGCCAAACGGCCCGCTGTAACTGGGCGGCGTGGGATACCCCAGCGCAGGATAGGCGGCCGGCGGATACCCGGGCGGCCCGGGCGATGGGCCCACCGGATAGCCAGGGGGCGGCGTGCTCACTGTGGGGTAGCCGCCGTGGTCGTTGGTCATGGCTCCATAGTGTCGGCGGTCGGTGCTTTTCTCAACGTCTGTTCATGCAGGTCTGCTGCTGTCGGATAATTTCGCAAGTGATGTGGCGGGTAGCGTCTGGGGGATGGCCGAACTCAAATCCCGGCTCCGGGCGGACTTGACCGGGGCGATGAAGACCCAGGACAAGTTGCGAACCGCGACTCTGCGCATGCTGCTGGCCGCGATACAGACCGAGGAACTCTCTGGCAAACAGGCGAGAGAGCTCTCCGACGACGAGGTTATCAAGGTGCTGGCCAGAGAATCCCGCAAGCGTGGCGAGTCCGCCGAGATCTACACCCAAAACGGGCGCGGTGAGCTCGCCGCCAACGAGCACGCCGAGGCGCGGATCATCGACGAGTACCTGCCGACGCCGCTCACGGAAGCTGAGTTGGCCGACGTCGCCGACACCGCGATCGCCGAGGTGGCCGAGAAACTCGGGCATCGACCCAGCATGAAGGAGATGGGGCTGGTAATGAAGGCGGCCACCGCGATCGCGGCAGGAAAGACTGACGGGGCGCGCTTGTCCACGGCGGTCAAAGAGCGCCTCTAGTCAACAGATCACCCGCGTGTTGGCGTCTGGTGCTGGATCCGCGGTGCGAGTCAGTGTCAAAACTGTTGTGCCAAGGGAGTTCCCTGCTCCCGAATACGACTCCGCGGTCGAGCTGCGGCTCGCGAGCGACGAGGTCGCCGACCACGTAGCGCACCATCTGTTCATGTACCGCGTCGGCCTCCACGTGCTCGCGGTAGAACGTGATACAGGCGGGCGGTGCGTCCATCCGCTGCAGAGCCTGGACCATCCGTCGAGAGCCTGGCGGCGAGGTGATTTCCGTCGACGCGAAGTGCCCAATTGCGGCGCCGCGCATCCAGCGATGCAAGCCGAATAGCGACATTAGGTTCACCGCGTCACTAGCGATTCCGCGGGAACGACGTCGAGATAGCCCAGATACGCCGAATCCAGATCGGCCGCGGCCAATAGATCAGCGAAGAGCTGTTGGTACAGCCTCGGGCCGTGCCCCGCGGGGGGTTCGATTGGACCGACGTCGTGGCGCACGCCTGCCAAGAAAGCCCGCTCCAATTCCGCACGTAGCTACAGGTCGAGGCCGTAGGGGTCCGAATCACGTGCGGATGCGCTGATGCCGGCGAGTTGGTTGCGTGGCGCGGGGCGGGTCAAGATGCGACGCACGGCCGTCGATAGCGGTCCGTTTGCCGCCGGCAGGAAGGGCTCGGCCTGGGTAATCGATGCGTGAGTCACATTCGTCTGGTACCCGCTGCGCGTCCACGCAAACGGTTTGCTCGTGCGGTAGCGTCGGAGGAGCTCATATGATCACGGCGTGACCGCACGCTATGACGTGATCTTTCTGCATGGCGGCTCCAGTTCAGGAAAGACGGGCATCGCTCGGTGCCTGCAAGCGCTCCTGCCTCGACCGTGGTTGCGCACCGGAGTCGACGTCTTGCTTGACACCATCCCAGCGCGCCTGCAGGGAGCCGAGGACGGCATTCGCTTCCGTCCCGACGGCGGGATCGAGGTGGGTGCGGCGTTTCGGCAACTCCGCCACGCCTGGCGAGCTGGCGTGGTGGCCACCGTGTGTGCCGGTGTTCCCATGATCATCGATGAGGTTTTCCTGCGAGGCTGCGCCGAACAACTCGAATGGCAGCAGGCTCTTGCTGGTCTTCGCACGCTGTGGATCGGGGTGCAGTGTGCAGCTGATGTCGCCGAAGGACGAGAGCTAGCCCGTGGCGACCGCGTAGTGGGCATGGCCCGCGCGCAAGCCGTCCTAGTCCACGCCGGCGTTAGCTACGATCTGGTAGTTGACACCACCCACACCGAAGCCCTGGAATGCGCTCAGCGGATTGTCAACGAGCTCAACGAGACAACAAGCCAGCTCTGACTAACTACCTCGTATGGCGGTGACTGCATCGAAATCAGTTGTGCTGCTGTTTTTTCAGTGAGTGACCGGCTCGGCTGCCGCCGGCAGTTGAAAGCGGATATCGAGCGTGGTTCCGGGTGGGGACTTGTCCAGTTCTACCGAGTCGCTGATGGTCCTGATTAGTATCAAGCCTCGTCCGCCGCTCCTCGGGTCGACGGCCGGTTCCTTCCACGAACCGGAATCGGCCACCCGAGCGTGGACTTCGCCATCGACGGCCTCGACTTCGATCAGCATTGTCCCGACATTATGTCCGCGGTATGCGTGCTCGACGCTGTTGGTGCATGCTTCGTTGACAGCGAGCACGATGTCGGCTGCCAGTGCATCGGGAACGCCAGCGGCCAGCAGCCACCGGGCAAGCCGGTGCCGGATCGTCGCTAATTTATCAGGGGAGGCATCGCTTTCGATTCGAAGCGGCGCCTGTTGGTGTCGGTATATCACCATCGCGACATCGTCGTCATATCCCGCCGTTGGAGCCAGCTCGCGAAGCACCGCATCTGCCACGGCATTTAGCGGCAACTTCATCGTATCTACTAATGCGTTTGCTGCGCGGGCGATTCCGTCGTCTATCGACTCGTGCTTTCGCTCGACCAAGCCGTCGGTGAAGAGCATCAGTGTCGAGCCAGACGGTAGTATCTGAAAGGCTTGCGGACGAGGTTCATCGCGGCGGACCGCGAGCGGCACGGACGTGGCACCGGTCAATACCGCTGTGCCGACGCCGGAACCGGACCCCGACCCAACCCCAGCGAGCACGGCGGGCATGTGGCCAGCGTTGCTGTACTGCAGGATCCCGGATTCGGTATCCAGGGTCGCCAGGAACACCGTGGTGCAGTACGCATTTGGAATGAGCGATGCCGCCGAGTCCAGTTGTTCGAGTAACACTGCGGGTTGGGCGCCGGTGAGCAACAGCGCGCGCGCAGAACTGCGTAACTGGCCCATGATCGCGGCGGCTGGCAAACCGCGACCTACACAGTCGCCGACCACGATGCCGATGCGGTGATCGTCGACCGACAGCACGTCGTACCAGTCGCCCCCGATTTCCAACGGTGGGACAGCGGGTTCGTAACGCACCGTAAAACCCGGCGGCGGTTCGACGGGCGGCAGCAACGCGCGCTGCAACGTCATCGACGTCTCGCGCGCACTTTCGAACTGACGGACGTGCTGCATGGCCAGACTGAGGTGGCCGACGAGTACCGTGATCAGCAGCCGATCCTCCGCGCTGACCCAGCGAGGCACGCGAAGCTCCAGCCATAGCGCGACGTCCCCGGCGCCGGAGAGCATCGCGACCAATCCTTGTGCCTTACCCGGAGAGTCCGGCCGCTCGACCGTCTTGGCTGTCAATGGCAACTGGTGGCGTGCATCTTGAAGTGTCCTTCGCAACCACGGATCGAGTTCGCGCCACGTCGACTCGGAGCCCTCGCCCGCCACCTGGATGGTCGGCTCGCCTTGAAAATGCTGGTCCGGCGGCCACATGACCGCGATCACGCGCTGCACGTCGACCGCTGCTCGGCACTCGTCGAGCGTGATCGACAGCACCTCCGCCACGCTTTTGGCCACAGCCACGGCCGTAGCCAGGCGCAGGACTGCGCTTTCCCGAGCCGCAAACGCGCGTTCCGCGGTGATGTCGCGCACCGTCCCCACGTAGAAATCTTGATCGACTCCCGTTCCCCGGACCACATTGATGCTCACCGTCACCCACACGAGATGGCCGTCTCGATGGCGGATCGGTGTCTCGTACTCGGCGCTACCGTGCTTACGGACCAAGGTTTGTTGTTGGCTCGCCGCCTTTGTGTCCACCAACCACGGGTGGGGCCAGGGGTAGGGCACACCGTCCGCCGGATAGCCGATGATCTCAGCCAAGGCGTCATTCAATTCGACTACCGTACCCTCGTGATCGGCAACAAAGAACCCATCCTGCAAGGCATTCACCAGGGCGGTGCGGAACTTGTCGCGATCGGCGAGACCCTCGGCCCGGGCGCGCTGTTCCGCGTAACGTTTGGTGCCGTCGAGAAATCCCCGAGTTGCCACGTCGAGCGGCGCGAGGGCCTGCAACAGAAATTCCAGTGCGATCAGCGTGTCGACTCGGGCGTCCTTGGAGAGTTCTAAGATCAGCTGGACGTGATGCTCGATGATATCGAGCATGCTGATCCGTTCTTGCAAGGCTCGGCGCCCCAGCTCATGGCCGACGGCCAGGCTGTCCTCATCACGTGCAGTCAGATAGGACTGCAGCGCGGCGAAGTAACGGGCGTGAAAGTTGTCGGTGTCGGTCATCTCGAGGCACCTCGATGACGTGCGGCCAGCACCATCGCGTCGTCGGTTTCCTTGGCATGTTTACCCAGGATCTGTTCGGCTATAACCATCGTGGAGGCAGCAAAATCGATATTGTCCAGGTAATCGTCGGAAATGCCGTCGCTGGTAATGATGAGTAGGTCGCCGGTGCGCATCGAAACCACTTGTGCGGGTGAAATTTCCGGTATCCGGTAACCGACGATGCCGGCGGCCAGGCGCGCCGACGACCGGACGTAGATTCCGCGGGCAGTCTTGGCGACGAGGTTGGCGGTAACGTTTCCCACCCCTGTCCAGGACAGCATGTTGGTGTCGAAATCGACGCGCGCCAGGGTCATCGTGGCGCCCCGGGTGCGGCCCAGCACACGGTGACAGAGTTGGACCAAGACTTCGAGCCGTTCCTGGTGGGCGCGCTCCAAGGCCTCCATCGCGGCCAGTGCGGCGCCAGCGGCAGCCGGCCCGTGACCGAGCCCGTCGAGCACGCCGAACAGGGCAGCCCCACCCTCGACGCCGACTGCTATCGACCGGTCGCCACACAGTTGCTCCCCGGGCCGTGGACGTCCCGCCGTCGCCCACTCGATAGGCCCCAGTCGGCCGTGACTATGCATGAGCCGGAACCCATTTCCACATCTCGACGACAGTTCCGTGGCCGAGTGCGGATTCCACCATCAGCCGGTCCATCAGGCGGCGGGCCCCAGGCAAGCCCAGGCCCAGCCCGCGCGCGGTCGAGTAGCCGTCTTCCATTGCACGCTCGATGTCGGCGATGCCGGGACCATCGTCCTCGGCGCGGACCACCAACGCCTTGCGGCCCTCCCGGTCCTCGACCGCAACCCGAACCAAACCGTGGCCGGCGTAGCTGGTGATATTGCGTGCGACTTCTGAAATTGCCGTGGCGATCATGGTGACATCCGTCAAGGAGAACCCGAGATCAAGCGCGAGTTGATGTCCGGCCTTGCGCGCCGCGACAATGTCGTCGGGGTTGTCTATGTCAACGACCACAACTCCTGGGTCATCCACCACCGTCGCGCCCGATCGTTGATTTCGCCGACTTTGGAAGTCGCATTTGCCGATTCAGCAGCGCGATTCCTTCTTCTAGGTCCAACGCGGTGTTCATGTCGTCGAACTCGAGGCCGAGTTGGACCATCGCAAACGCTACCTCTGGCTGCAGACCCACAATCACGGTGTTTGCCCCCCGCAGCCGCGTCATGTGTGCGATCGTCCGCAGCGATCGGGCCGCAAAAGAATCCATCACATCGATGGCGGTGACGTCGACAACGATCCCCTGTGCGCGGAACCGGCTCACTTGTTCCATGAGATCGTGCCGAAGCCGCTCGGTGTCGGAGTCGGTGAGCGCGGCCTGCACCGAGGCGATAAGAATCGCGCCCTGTTTCAGGATTGGTACTGGCATGGGGTGCCCGTGCTATGCGTTCACCCGGTGGCCTCGCCAGCGCGCGTGACCTCGTAACCCAGCAGGCGTTCGGCTTCTTCGATACCGCCTTGCAGGTCACCGACCGCGTTCATCTTCGACAAATCCAATCCGATCGTCACCAGCGTTAGGGCAATTTCGGAGGACAGTCCGGTGATGATCACGCTTGCCCCCATCAACCCCGACGCGTCGACGGTCTGCACCAGGTGGTTTGCCACCGTCGAGTCAATGGTGGGCACACCTGTGATGTCGATGACGACGACTTTTGCGCGATTGGCTCGGATGGCGCGCAGCAGCTGTTCGGTGACCTGCCGCGCGCGCTGACTGTCGAGCACGCCGATGATTGGCAAAATCAGCAGCTGCTCACGCACCTGCAGCACTGGCGTTGATAGCTCGCGAATTGCCTCCTGCTGCTGGCGGATGATCCGCTCGCGTTCCTGCACGAAGCTGACGGCCACGGTATTGGCGATGCGGTTGGCCGCCGGCTCGTAGGCGTCCAGCACCCGGTTGAGCATGTCGAACTCGGTCTGGTACTTCTCGAACAGCGAGCGCGCGAGCACGTCACGCAGCAGCAGCACGATCCCGATCACCTCGTCCGTCTCCACACCCCGCGGGATAATGCGCTCTGACAGGTCGCGCGCGTAGGCCTGCAACGCCTCGACGCTACCGGTCTCGAGTACCTCGACATAATTGTCGTACACCGCGGTAGCTTCCGAAAACAGCTCTTCCGGTGTCATCGCGGTGAGCAATTTGGCCTCGGTAATTCTGCGGGCCCACTCTTCGCGCAGCGCGGTTCGATTGCGCCGCAAATGCTGGACCAGCTGTGGCAGCAAACCCTCGGTGGAAACGCTGACTGTCTGGGTGGCGGCGTTGGTACTGCTGCGATCCGTCGGCGAATCAGACATGTGGCCTCCCCAGGCCTCCAAATGCGTGTCGCGCTCTGCAGGGCGCGTGCTATAACGCGAGACTAGCCTGGGCCGCGCTAATGCGGAGTGTTGAGGTGTTCGTCTTCTCGCAGTTCGCAACGCGGGTTAGGCTTGCAGCACACCTAAAGACCCGGACAAAGGATCGCCATTGTCAGCACCTGATTCCATTACCACCGTGGTTGCGGACCACGACGGGGTGTCCGTGGTCAGTGTCAGCGGCGAAATCGATTTGGTTACCGCGCCGGCGTTGGAGCAAGCCATCGGCGCAGTGCTTGCGGACAGTCCGACGGCGCTGGTCATCGACCTGTCCGGGGTTGAGTTCCTCGGTTCGGTGGGGCTGAAGATCCTGGCGTCGACCTACGAAAAACTCGACAAATCCATCGAGTTTGGGGTGGTGGCACGTGGTCCGGCGACCAGAAGGCCGATCCATCTGACCGGTCTGGACAAGACATTTGCGATGTACCCGACGCTGGACGACGCGTTAACCGCCGTGCGGGACGGCAAGTTCAACCGCTAGCGCCGCGTGCGCCGAGATTTCCCGGTCGGTGTCGCTTCGATCAGCGACACGTTACCGCCGCGTGTCACGCCTGGTATTGCGGTCCATCGTCTGCGTGGTTGCGCCGCGACACCAGCCGCATTGGTACCGGACCGCGGGGCCGCAAGGTGATCTCCGCTTGCGCGGTGGGCATACCGCTAGATACCAGATCCAGGCGATATTCTTGGGTGATGCTGGCCAACAACAGTTTGGCCTCAAACATTGCGAAGCCAGCGCCCACACATATGCGGCGCCCGCCGCCAAAGGGCATAAACGCGTACCGGGGCCGGTCTGTGTCGGTCAGGAAGCGCTGTGGATCAAAACCTTCAGGGTCTGGCCAGAACTCCGGGTGCCTGTGCAGCAAATACGGTGGTACCACGACTGTTGTTCCGGCAGTAACCGGAATTCCGGCGACGTCGTCGACGTCGATGGCGTCGCGCTCTAGGGTCCACGCAGGCGGATAAAGCCGCATCGCTTCGTTGATGACCGCTTCGGTGAAACAGAGTCGATCGACGTCGTCGGCGTCGGCGGGGCGGCGGCCGGCGAGCACGTCGTCGGCCTCGGCCTCCAACCGACGCCGGGCGGCGGGGAAGCGGGACAGCAGCGCGAGAGCCCAGGTGAGCGCGTTGGAGGTGGTTTCGTGGCCGGCAAGCATCAGCGTCAGCACCTCATCGCGGAGCTCGGCGTCATCGAGTGTGGAATTGCCGCGATCGCCCGCGGTGAGCAGGAGGTCGAGCAGGTCACCGCCGCCGCGACGCGGTTGGGAGCGGCGCTGAGCGATGATCTCGGACACGATGCCATCGAGCCTGTTGGCGGGGCCAGCGACGCCGGGTATGCGGCGCAGCCACCCCCAGCTGAGCCGTTGCGGCGTGGCGCCTGCTAGCAGCACTCCGACGACCGTCGCATGTTGCACGGCGGCCAGAGCGTCGCCAACCCGCTGCGCGAAGCCGCCTAGCGGCGCGCCGAACAGCACTCGGCCGACGATCTCGAGGGTAAGGGCACGCATCTGGGCGGACACATCGACGATGTCGCCGTCGCGCCACATGGCCGTGCGGTGTTGGGCTGCCGCCACGATGTCGGGGGCGAACCCGCTGAGCTGACGGCGGGCGAAGACCGGCTGGATGATGCCGCGGTGCCGCTCCCATATCTCTCCCTCGCTGGTCAATAGCCCGGAGCCGAGGAAGGCGCGCAGCGGGCGATAGGTGATTGCCTTGACGTAGTTGCGCTGGTGCGCCACTAAGACATGTTCGGCATGTTCAGGCCGGCTTAGCAGCAACAGTGGCCGGTTGCGGCGAAATGGGATGCGCACCGCGTCGCCATAGGCTCGCTGAAGTCCGAGGTAGGTGGCCAGTGGGTTGCGGACCATGCGTGCCCACCATCGCAGCGCCTCGGCGCCACTGGGCCCGGGAACAGTCCCGCATTTCATCCGTTGTCCTAACTTTCCGGGCTACCAGACGACCCACGCCATTGCCTGTTTGCCCTCAGTTCGCATCCGGGCATCGCGGACCTGTCGGCTTAGGGCCGTGGGACGAATCGGATGAATGGCAGGTGCCTCCCCACCGCTTGGAAGTCGGCCTCGGAGCCATCGACCGAGAAGCCGAGCACCCGGGGGAGCAGATATTTCGCGGCCCTGCGGTGTTTCATCCCATACCTGGCAAAGGTTTCCGCGCCTTCGTCCTTGGTCAGCTGCACCGCTGTCACCGGTATGGTTCGCTGGCCGACCTGTATCGTGACCTCGGGCATGTGTACGACGTTGCGGTACCACGCGGCGGTCGGCCCCCATCCCGACGCGACGACAAAGCTGTCATCGGCTGGATCATGTTCGGCAACTTCGAGGATCGTTTGACGCTGTTTCCCCGATACTCGCCCGACATGACGAAGAAGCAACAGGCGTTGCCCGAATATCGGGCCGAGCCCCGCGCGATACAGGTAGATCGGAACGCGAAACAGCAACCGGGTCAACCCTGTTGGCGGGTGGACATTCTTGACGATCTGCACGATTCCGTCCTTTCAGCAACCGACTACGGCCGCTTCGCATGCGACGGCAACGACCGCCCGGGGCAGCCGCGACCAATTCTCGCCATTGGCGGGCGCCAATTCCACTATCGACTCTATTGCAACTATTGCCTAGAGCTATAGTAAGCCCCAACAGCGTCCGAAGCGTGGTCCAACGGGTACCGGGTCGTCGAAGAGTCGTTGTGGCGTAACGGATGTGCACAACTAACCGTCCGCCATCGAGCGGCTCAACACGCCGGATCGTCTTAGTCGCGATCCAGCCGGTCAACTCGGGTACGGTTCCGCCGGTTTGGAGAGGTCTTCAAGCACAACGCAGTCGGCGCCAGATCCACCGCGGCAGAACGTGTCCGAGGTTTCGATCAACCCAGCGATACGGTGCTCGAGCGCGCGCAGGTCCAGCAATTTCTCGCGCACTGCTCCAAGATGGGCCTCCGCTATGTCACGGGCCTCCTTGCAGGAACGGTCGTTGTCCTGATTCAGCGTTGCCAGGGTTCGGATCTGCTCAATCGAAAATCCGAAGTCGCGACAGCGCCGGACGAATGTCAGTCGCCGCACGTCATCTTCGCCATAGCGGCGCTGGCAGCCTACCCGGTGCGGGTGAGGTAGCAGGCCGATCTCCTCGTAGTAGCGGATGGCAGGTGCGGTCGTGCCGGCCGCCCGGGCGAGGTCACTGGTGCGTGAAGATCGCTGCAACCGTACTGATGGCCGGCGAGATGCGGACATTTCGCCTCGAGCAACTAACACCGAGGCATGGGAGTGGCTGTACGCGTGAGCGCGACCAAGCAGGGCACTACCTGGCCGCGTTAGCCACGCCGCTGCGCGCGTTGGCATTGCCGGCCACCCTTCGACCCCTCGCCATGCTGCCAGGTACACTCGCGGCCAGCGGCTCGAGAGCCAGGGCCGGAACAACAGCAATTTGAATAGTGCAGAAACAGTATCTCTGGGATATAGTTGCTGCGAAGCGTTCCCCAATGCGGTGGCATCGGTGAAGGCGGCGGCGCAACACCGGGTGCTTCTCCTGCACTTTCCTGTTGGCGGATATTAGCCGTTCGAATGGCGTTGTCTGGCAACCTATCTCGCTGGGAGTGATGATGGTTTATACCGGAAACAGCCTCGTCGACCCCGCGCCTGCCGCACCCGGCCGCACCAATGAATCCATCGAGAGCGGTGTCAGCGTGCCCGGTGTGATAGCGGCGGCGAGCTGGGCGGCCGGCCTGCTAGTGGGTCTTTTTGCGCTGGCAACCGGACATGCCGTGGTCGCGACCGTGGCCCTGGTGCTGGCCATAGTGGCGCCTTGGGTTGGGCTGGCCCGGGTGCAGCATGCCCGTCGTCGGGACAACCACGCGAAACTGTCCGACGCCGGCGGGCTGTGACTCGCGGCGCGGGCCGCACGTGACCGTGGTCATCCTCCGGCGAGGGGGCGTGACATTACGGTGACTTTTACCCCGTATCGGGGCACCACGCCGCCGCGCCCCGTCCCCGACGATGGCGTCCCGGGCAGTCCGGGCATCCCGGTCGCCGCAGTGTCGCCGGTATCCAGAGTGGTCAGCGGGGTGGCCTGAAATGTCTTGACATTAGTGACCGTCGCCGGTGCGCTCCACGAGGCCGGCACAGACATCTGTCCGATCGAACCCGCGTTGCGGTACGACGCGGACACCTCGCCCAGCCGTGCGCGCAATCCAGCGCCGGCCATCGCACGGTCGATGGAGTTCACCGAGGCAACTATTGGGTCCAGTCCTTCGGCCAGGGATTCTCCCGCCGCGGGCGCAGTGGTGCCAATAAGGCCCAAATTGTTCTCGGCGCCGATGAATCCGGTGCCCATCGAGAAGATGTTTTGGGTCGCAGAGATTGTTGCGTAAACAGCCAATATGCCATCAAGCATCGTGAAGTCATCAGCGAGGAAACTCGGAAAAGGTATTGCGTTAATGGCCTCGCCTGCCGCGATGAATATGGGCGACAACTCAGGGGCAATAGGTATGAGAAATGTTCCGATCTCTACCAGGAGGTTGCCCAGCCAGTTGCCATCGTCAGCGGCGGCCCGAGCGACCGCAGCGCTTTGCGCGAGCAGACCCTCGGGGTTGGCGTCTTGCTGCGGAGACGTGAACGGCGGCAACGTCGCCGAGGCGGCCGCTGAGGCGGCGGCGTAGTCGGTCATCGCGGCGCTGTCCTGGGCCCACATCTCCTGGTAGGCGAGCTCCGTGCTCGCGATCGCCGCGGTGTTCTGGCCGAAAAGGTTCGTCGCTATCAGCAAGACCAGCTGGGCGCGATTGGTCGCGATCACCACCGGGGGCACCGTCATTGCGAATGCATTCTCAAATGCTGTCGCTGCCGCCATGGCCTGGATGGCTGTTTGCTTTGCCTGGGCGGCGGTGGTGGCCAGCCACTGCGTGTAGGGGATGGCCGCAGCCGCCATCGCCGCCGACGAGGCACCTCGCCACTGCATGCTGGTCAGGCGCGACACCACCGACTCGTAGGTCTCGGCCATGGAGTGCAAATCAGCAGACAGTCCCTCCCAGATCGCCGCGGAGGCCCGCATCGAACCCGACCCCGGGCCGGCGTACATCCGGGCGGAGTTCACCTCCGGCGGCAACATCGTGAAACTCATCGAAGTGCTCCATCTCATGGTTGTGCAGGCAGTGGTGGGCCTCGTGGCCGCATTGCGTTCAGCGTCGATATCGCACCGGCAGCTGTGCAGCCGAGAAGGTCAGGAGATCCGTAGCCCCCGTTGCCCGATCAGCCGCTGACGGCGCCTGTGCCTAAAATCAACTGCTGCGCCCTAATCAGGGTCAGCGGTCGTGTCGCGACGCCGCTACCACCGCGCTCATCGCCGCCTACCTTGGCGAAGCCACTGCAACGTCACTAACGATCTTTGGTTCTTCTCCTCCCGAGGCGGTTCACGGGTCAAGTTACGAACCGACTGCGCAGCCGCGCGCGGCAATGTAACTCAAGGACATTATATCCTATAGGATATAATGTCCTTGAACGACTATTGATTGATGCAGTAACAAAGGCTACCGGATATTTTTGCCTCGTGCGACTCGGTTGAGCCATCGGCTCATGGGCGATGGATTGCCGGAAGTAGGGTTGGCGTTCGCTGATCCGACGTAAGCGGAATGTCGTTGCCTTGACCCGTCAGAAACGCCGTGTTTCGCTGTGATTAGAAACGGGTCATTTCTCGTTACTTTGATGGGAGCCGTTGGCGTGACATCATCCGCACTTCGGCGGAAGAGCGCACCGGATTGGTTGCCCTGCCCACCGGGCCTACCCGCCCCGCGCCTGTTTCGTCCGGCGTTTGCCGCAGCGTATGCGGTCGCCTATCTGGTGGGCGGCGAACGCCGGATGCTGCGGTTGATACGTCGGTACGGACCGATCATGACGATGCCCATCCTCAGCCTAGGCAAGGTGGCGATCGTGTCAGACCCGGAGCTGGCTAAGGAGGTTTTCACCGCGCCGGCAGATGTTCTGCGTGGGGGAGAAGGCGTGGGACCCGCGGCGGCGATTTACGGGTCCGGTTCGATGTTTGTGCAGGAGGAGCCAGAACATCTGCGGCGGCGCAAACTCTTGACGCCTGCGCTGCACGGTGCTGCGCTGCGCAGTTATATGCCGATCATGGAGAACTCCGCCCGCGCGGCTATGCGCAGCTGGCCCGTTGATCGTCCGTTCGAGATGTTGCAGGCAGCGCGGTCGCTGATGCTGGACGTGATCGTCAGGGTCATCTTTGGAGTTGATGATCCCGACGAGGTGCGACGAGTGGGCCGGCCATTCGAACGTCTCTTGAATCTGGGTGTTTCGGAGCAATTGACTGTCCGCTACGCGCTACGTCGCCTCGGTGCGTTGCGGGTATGGCCTCAGCGGGACCATGCCAACAGGGAGATCGACGACGTCGTCATGCCGCTCATCGCTCGGCGGAGACGCGATCCGCGACTGAATGAGCAAGTCGACATTCTGGCGTTGCTCCTGTGCGCTCGTGGAGACGACGGAGAACGGTTGACAGACAGCGAAATTCGAGACGATCTGATCACCCTGATGCTGGCCGGTCACGAAACCACCGCGACCACGTTGGCATGGGCGTTCGATCTTCTGTTGCACCATCCCGATGCGCTCCGACGCGTGCAATCCGAAGCCGTAAATGGTGACGAGGCCTTTACGACTGCGGTGATCAACGAGACTCTGCGGATACGTCCACCCGCGCCCTTCACGGCCCGTGTTGCTGCGCAGCCGTTTCCCATTGGCGGCTACTGTGTCGATGCCGGCACGCGAATTGTCATCCATATCATCGCTATTAACCGCAACTCCGATACCTATCAGCAGCCAAACGAGTTCCGTCCCGAGCGGTTCCTTGGCATCCGACCGCAAACCTATGCGTGGGTTCCGTTCGGCGGCGGCCTCAAACGCTGTCTGGGCGCGAGCTTTTCCATGCGGGAGTTGATCACCGTGCTGCATGTGTTGCTGCGCGGCGGCGAATTTATCGCTGTCAACGAAAAGCCCGAGAAGATCGTGCGCCGCTCCATCATGCTTGCACCCCGCTGCGGCACCATGGTGCAGTTCCGTCCGCTTTAGAGGTAGTTGCGAACCAAGTTGGAAACCGCCACCGCGGTCTTTCGATTGCTACGGGTCGTTCCCCTGCCCCGCTACCGCCGATTGAACAGCCGGCGGTCAATGGGGCCGGCGATGTTGGGGCTGGTCCCACAGTTACCCACCACCACAGGCCCGAGTGCTCCTAGGTCGCAGCGCCGGGGCTTCAGCGTGATGAAACAGTATCTGCAGCAACTACATTGACACTGAGATATCTCAGACGAGGAGTCTTCATATCGTCGGCGGAATTGTGTGCGATGGAATGCCGTCGATGATGAAAACGATGATGGGACCCGGGATGATGGGGTCCCACTAAGTCATCAAGCCGGGTAGGGCAACCGACGGCGGTTTCTTGGCGGTTTTCTTAATCTGCCAGCGAGCCAGCGACGTGTAGGGAACAATCCAGAGCATGTTCGGGGGGCTGCATCACGTACAGCTGGCGATGCCTGCGGGCCAAGAAGACCGTGCACGGCATTTTTTCATCGACGTTCTCGGGATGACCGAGATCGCTAAACCTTCAGTTCTCGCCGAGCGTGGTGGCGCCTGGTTTCGGGCCGGTGACCTCGAACTTCATCTTGGCGTCGAGTCCGAGTTCCGGCCAGCCCGCAAAGCGCACCCAGGCATCCTCGTCAGTGACATCGATGCGCTGGCTCGGCGAATCGCGGCCTCCGGCCATCAAGTGCAATGGGACGACGACTTTCCCGGTCTTCGGCGTTTCTGCGCCGCAGACCCGTTCGACAACCGGTTGGAGTTCCTCCAACCGGTTCCAGGGCTGATCGCTTGACTCTCAACGTGATCGGAGATTTGCGACGGTGGGCTCCGTGGCCGGGGCCCTTGGGCGCCGCCCTCAGGAAACCGTGAATTCGCGAGTCCTGCCGGTGAATGCCTGCCGCCTGCCATCGCGGTTGCGTGCGGTCCCGTGATGGACGATGCGATATTGCCCGGGCGTGGCCGCGCTGGGAATCTCCCAGCGGATGGTGACGCGCGACCCGGCCCGTCCTTGTCGCTGCCACCGAAAACTCGTTGACCAATCACCATCGTCAGCGATTCGCACCCAACTTGCGCCCACCTGACGGATCACTTCGAGGTAGGTGCCGTTGCGCCGTAAATCGTTATTCGGTAGCGCGCTGACGAACACGGCTTCTACCACCTCGCCGGCTCGGTAGGTCGCCGACGGCTCAGCGATGACGGTGCCAAAACGACCGTTATCGGCTGGGGCGTCGCGCACCCAGCTCAGTGGTTGATGGGGTGGCGGCCGGTCGCCGGGTAACGTCGGACGGCCGTCTCGCATTGCCTCGGCTAGTCCGGCCACGGTTTGCATGAGAGCGGGCAGCTCCCATCGGCCAAACAGTGTGCTGCCGCCCTCGTAGCGTTGTTCAAGATACTCTTCAGGTGTTGTCACGTAATGGATGTAGGCGTTGCTGTAGCCCACGCAGAGCACGTCGGCAAGTTTGGCGCCCACAATTGAAGCGACGGTGCGACGAAGCCGAAGCCCCGCGACAATGGTCGGTTCGCCGGGGATGCCAATCAAATAGAGCCGACCGATCCGCATGAGGTGAACAGGAACGACCTCCTGGACAAAGGGATGCATCCGGTTCAGCAGGCGGGCGGGTATCACGATGCCCTTCGGGGCATGTACCGCCCGTACTGATGTAGCCAACCGGTAGATAGCGTTAGATATCCTGTCCCAGAACGGGTTTCGTCCTTGATAGAAGCCGCCGAACCCGGCGCCGTCATCGGTACCCGCGATGGTGGCGGCGGCAATCATTGGGCGCCCGGTACGGTGCGGTTGGCGGTCGGGGGTGTATTCGCCCTGCGCGAGAACACAACTGAGATCGACGTAGGTGAACCGCGCATCAACACCTGTGCCGATGGGTGCCGCGCTGCCCAACTGCTTGACGGCATCCTCGAACTGGCGTAACCCCACCCGGCGCGTGCCCTCTATCCCATGGTCCGGGCTGGCGGCGGAAGTGCTGGCCCCATCGACGCGCGGGCTCATGTCGCCGGGGTTGGTCTGTGCGAAGGCCGCGATGAAGTCGGGCTGACCGGCGAGGTAATCCCCGCCACCGACGCTGCGCTCCCAATGGTAGGCGGCGAAGCCTTTGTTGTCTCCGGAGATGAGGCGGTTGCGGTTGGTCATACTCGTGCCGTGGGTGGCGAAGAAATGGATAGCGCCCACCGGGCGGTCGCCCCTTTCGATACCGACCAGCGTGGTGTGCGGATCGATGCGGTGTGGGAAGAAGGCCCTATCGGTTGCGGGGTTGCGGTCGAACGACGATGGCGAACGGTTGATGCTCGCGTTGTGCAGCTCCCCGTGCGACAGCGTCACCGTGGCGGGTGCCATGTCGCGGTGCGCATGTCCCACCGATTCGACGATTCCGTCAACGATCGCGGCGAATGTCACCGGCCTAAAGCCGCTCGTCGTCAGGTTGTACAGCAGCTGTCCGCAGTACCCGCCGGGCCCGGAGTGGGTATGCGTCGTCGTGATCAGCGTGTTCTGCTCCGAGTAGGCGCCGCCATACAGATCGGCCAACTGGCGCAGCACCTCGTCAGTCACGCTTTGCATGGGCAGCGGTAGGTCGGCAACAACCAGCAGTAACCGGGCATGTCCGTCGTCGAAAATGAACGCCCGGGACCGAAGTCGAAAGTGGATACCGGCGGTGCGCTGATCGGACTTGCCGTAGCCGAGCATGCCGCAGTCCGCTGACTCACCGGTGATGTCGGCGATACCGCGGCCCACATTGAACATGGCCTAGCCTATCCAGCCGCGAAAGTGCAGTTGCCGACCTATTCCTTCCTGTGGGCGTCGCCAGTTGCACTCTCGCGATTCAAGCGGCTCTCTGCGTATGATCGGAGCCAGCCTCCAGCGTCTCGGCAACGATTCCGACAGGAGGAAACCGTGAAGATCGTCGTGATTGGTGGCACTGGGGTCCTCGGGGCGCACGTGGTCGACAAATTGCGCGACCACGGCGACGAGGCGGTGGCAGCGTCGCCCAGGACTGGAGTCAACACACTTACCGGGGCAGGTCTTGCTGACGCGCTGACTGGAGCCGACGTGGTCGTTGATGTCTCTAACTCGCCCTCATTCGACGACGGACCGGTGATGGAGTTTTTCACCAAATCGACGGCTAATTTGGTGGCTGCCGCGACGGTAGCTGGCGTCGGACACTACGTCGCGGTGTCAATCGTTGGTGCCGACCAATTACCCAAAAGCGGCTACCTGCGGGCGAAGCTCGCCCAAGAGAAGCTCATCGAAGAATCCGGGATTCCCTACTCGATCGTGCGCGCCACCCAGTTCGCAGAATTCACCGATGCGATCACAGCGTCGCTCACGGTCGGCGATGAAGTACGGGTACCGGACGCGCTGATCCAGCCCATCGCTGCCGCAGAACTCGCGGCCGAGGTCGCCCGCGTGGCAGCAGGCGAACCACTGAGCGGCATCGAGAATGTCGGAGGGCCGAGGAAGATCTCGTTCGAGCAGATGGCTCAGGAAGTCTTGGACCGGCAAGGCGAAGCCAAGACCGTCGTCGTCGACCCCGAAGCGGCTTACTTCGGGACGCCGCTGTCGATGAACAGCCTGGTCACCGCATAGGCGTGTCCGGCTTGCGCCGGCCGAGCTAGCGGTCATGGACGCGACGAGGCAGTCACGTTCACCGACGGTTAGCTAAATGAGGCCGTCGATGGCAACGATCGGCCGGGAAAGCTACCCAGGTACGCCTGCTACCAGGATCTTTGGGTCGGGGTGGCGGGATTTGAACCCACGGCCTCTTCGTCCCGAACGAAGCGCGCTACCAAGCTGCGCCACACCCCGCTTGAAGCCACGACAGCCTATCGCACCGGCCGCCCGACTGGCCAAATCCCGGTGCCCTGGGCAGTGCGAGTCAGCTCCAACGGCACGAGCGTTCGAACTCCACCAGCGCCTCAGCAGGCCCGTTGAGATCGAGTCCCTGGGCGCTGACCCAGTCGTCGTTGAAGTAGGTGTCAACGTAGCGGTCGCCACTGTCGGCGAGCAGAGTGACCACCGAACCGCTGCGGCCTGCGGCCACCATCTCGGCGAGCAGGCCGAACGCTCCCCACAGGTTGGTACCCGTCGACGGGCCCACCCGGCGCCCGAGCACGGCGCTGGCGTGGCGGGCGGCGGCGATCGACGCCGCGTCGGGAACCGCGACCATGCGGTCGACCACCCCGGGCAGGAATGATGGCTCGACTCGCGGCCGTCCAATGCCCTCGATGCGGGACGACGCGGGCATGACGATGTCGTATCGGGCTTCGGCGTAGGCGGGAAAGAACGCGGAATTCTCCGGGTCGACAACACACAATCGGGTCTGGTGTCGCCGATAGCGGATGTAGCGGCCGATCGTCGCGCTGGTTCCGCCAGTGCCCGCGCCGACCACAATCCATTCCGGGATGGGGTGCTGCTCTTCGCGCATTTGCATGTAGATCGACTCGGCGATGTTGTTGTTGCCGCGCCAGTCGGTCGCACGCTCGGCGTTGGTGAACTGGTCCAGATAGTGCCCGCCGGTCTGCTGCGCGACACGCTGAGCCTCGGCGTAGACCTCGCTTGAGTTCTTCACGAAATGGCAACGGCCGCCTTGTGATTCGATGAGCGCCACCTTGGAGGCGCTGGTCGCCTCCGGCATCACGGCGATGAACGGCAGACCTAGCAACGCCGCGAAGTAGGCTTCGGAGACCGCCGTTGAACCCGACGACGCCTCCACCACCGTGGTGCCGTCGTTGATCCACCCGTTGCACAGCGCATAGAGGAACAACGAGCGTGCCAGCCGGTGTTTGAGGCTGCCGGTGATGTGGGTCGTTTCGTCTTTGAGGTACAGCTCGACCTGGACACCGAGGCCATCGGTGCACCAGGCCGACGGCAGCGGGTACCGCAGCAAGTGGGTGTCAGCGCTGCGCCGGGCGTCGGCCTCGATCAGCCGGATTGCGTTGTCGGCCCAGTTTCGTGGCAGGCTGCGGACCACGATCTCGGTGCGCCCGTTCAACGCACTGCAGCCGTTGGTTGCGAACGGCCCAGATTCCTCCTGGACTCTCGACCGCCCATCGGGGCGGCGATCAACGTCAGCAGGGTGGCTTCGGGTCGGCAGCAGAATCGCACCGGCGCAAACGGTGAGGTGCCTATCCCCGCGGAGACATGCAACCGCATATCCGCACCCCAGCGTGATATCCCCTTCGCCCGAGACCGGTCCAGGCCGCAGTTGGTTACCAGGGCTCCGTAGAACGGCAGGCACAATTGGCCACCGTGCGTGTGGCCGGCCATCACCAGCTGATAGCCGTCGGCGGCGAAGCGGTCCAGCACCCGCGGTTCCGGCGAATGGGTCAACCCCAGCCGCAGGTTCGCGGCCGGGCTGGCTGGGCCCGCGATAGTGTCGTACCGGTCCCGGCCGACGTGCGGGTCGTCCACGCCTGCGGCGGCAATGTGCAGTCCAGCCACCTCGAACTCGCGGCGGGTGTGGGTCAGGTCGAGCCAGCCACGTTCGGTGAACGCCGCCCGCAGATCCTGCCACGGCAACGGTTCACCACGGACCCGGTGCCTCGGGTTGGTCAGGTAGTTCACCGGGTTCTTTAGGCGTGGCCCGAAGTAGTCATTGCTGCCGAACACAAAGACACCCGGGCGGGACAACAGATCACCCAGGGTTTGGATGACCGCGGGTACCGCCCTGGGATGCGCCAAGTTGTCACCGGTGTTGACCACCAGGTCGGGCTCCCAGGTGGCCAGGTCGCGGAGCCAGGCTTGTTTGCGGCGCTGGTGGGGCAGCATATGCATATCGCTGATATGCAGCACTCGCAGCGGCGTGGAGCCCGGTGTTAAGACCGGGATGGTCAGCTCACGCAGGACGAACGCGTTGCGCTCGACGATCGAGGCATAACCGATCCCTGCGGCGGTGGAGCCGAGCACAACGGCGCCGGTGCGGATCAGGATGGGCCACGCCCGGCGACCGCTAACTTTCGAGCGGGCCGCAGGACCGGTGCTAAACGGGGTAGTCGGGCGCGCGTCAGCCATGCAGGCAGCCTACTGCCGGTCGCGGACCGACAACGCAATTCCGGTGGTACATCGCCTTTTGAGGGTCTACGGGGGCGGCGGGGGCGCTAGTAACGGAATGGTGATCGGCGGCAGGCCAGGAATCTCGATGACCTGCGATCCGACTGGGGGCGGCATCGGCGGGCCGCCCTCCGGCGGCGGTGGCGGAGCCGGCGGGATGCCGTTGCTGGTTTGAATTGTGATGATCGAACCCGGAATTGTTTGGCCGCTGGGTGTGGTGCCGACCACCTCGCCGAGCTTGGCGTTGCTGTTGACCGAGGTGGGTTGATCGGCAACCTGGAAACCCGCCCCCTTCAGGCGCTGACGCGCCGCGTCCAGATCCAGTCCGGCCACGCTGGGCACCCGTGAACCGGGAGAGCCGTCGACGTAGCGCGGATCCGTCGGTGGCAAGCGCACCTCACCGAAGTTGGTGGCGATCGGCTTCATTGCGGTGAACCAGGTGCGGGCAGGCTCGTTACCGCCGTATAAGTCACCGTCACTGCAGTGGCGCAGCGGACCGGAGCACAGATCCGTTGGCGAGGTGGAGTCATCGTAGATGTAGTTGGCCGCCGCATAGTGGTTGGTGAAGCCCACGAAGCCGGCGGACCGGTGGGCTTCTGTGGTGCCGGTCTTGCCTGACATTGGCAGGTCCCAGCCCGCTGCCCCGGCCGAACCCGCCGCGGTGCCGCTGCCCACTGCATCTTTACTCATCGCGTTGGCCAACGTGTTGGCCAAACCCTCAGGCACCACCCGATCGCAGGTCTCAGTAGTAACCGCAACTTCGTTGCCGTTGCGGTCGAACAACTTGCCGATGGGGTTCGGCGGGCACCACACCCCACCGGATGCCAGCGTCGCCGCGACATTCGATAGCTCCAGCGCGTTGACCTCGATCGGTCCCAAGGTGAACGAACCGATGTTCTGCCGTTTGACGAAGTCCGCCAGGCTCTCGTTGCTGTCCGGGTTGTAGTCGCGGGCGGTGCCGGGGTTTGCATAGGACCGCAAGCCGAGTTTGATCGCCATGTCCACCGTGCGCGTCACCCCGACCTGCTGGATCAGCTTGGCGAACGCGGTGTTGGGCGAGGTGGCCAGCGCGTCGGTGACGTTCATCGACCCTCGGTAGTTACCGGCGTTGATCACGCACCAGGTTTCCTTGGGGCACCCTTTGGCTCCGCCGCTTCCCATCCCTTTGGCCTGGAACCGGCCCGGGACCTCGAGGGTGGCGTTGATGCCCATACCCATGTCCAGCGCGGCGGCTGCGGTGAAGATCTTGAAGACGGACCCGGCGCCGTCGCCGACCAAGGAGAACGGCTGCGGTCGCATGGTTTCGCCGGCATCGGTGTCCAGCCCGTACTTGCGGTTGCTGGCCATCGCAACCACGCGATGGGAATCCTTGCCCGGCGTGATGACGCTCATCACGCTGGAGATGCCCGCCAGGTTTGGGCTGGCGAACTTGTCGATGGCCGCCTTGACCGGGGCCTGCACGTCTGGGTCAAGCGTGGTGCGGATCAGGTAGCCGCCCTTGGCCAGCTGATCCTTGCTGATCCCGGCACGTGACAAATACTCCTGGACATAGTCGCAGAAGAATGCCCGGTCGCCTGCCGCGATGCAGCCCCGAGGCAGCTCGTTGGGCTGCGGCAATATCCCCAGTGGCTCGGCCTTGGCGGCGCGCAACGCGTCGGCATCGTGCGGCAGATTTTCAATCATGGTGTCCAGCACCACGTTTCGCCGGGCCAACGCACCTTCGGGGTTAGTGTACGGGTTGAGCGTGCTGGTCGACTGCACCATGCCCGCCAGCAGTGCCGCCTGTTGCCAATTCAGGTCGGACGCATTGACGCCGAAGTAGGTCTGCGCCGCATCTTGCACGCCGAACGAGTTGTTGCCGAACGACACCAGGTTCAAGTAGCGGGTCAGGATCTCGGGTTTGGTAAACGTCTTGTCCAGCGTGAGCGCCATCCGGATCTCGCGCAGCTTGCGCGCCGGGGTGGTTTCGACGGCCGCACGCTTTTCGGCGTCGGTCTGGGCGGTAACCAGCAGCTGGTAGTTCTTCACGTACTGCTGCTCGATCGTCGAACCGCCGCGAGTGTCCACGTCGCCGGACGCGTAGCCGGCCAGCCCGGTCAGGGTGCCCTTCCAGTCCACACCGCTGTGGTCGGCAAAACGCTTGTCCTCGATGGAAACGATGGCCAGCTTCATGGTGTTGGCGATCTTGTCGGTGGGTACCTCGAATCGGCGTTGCGAGTACAGCCACGCGATCGTGTTTCCCTTCGCGTCGACCATTGTCGATACCGCGGGCACCTCGCCCTCGAGAAGTTGGGCCGATCCGTTGGCGACCACTTCTGAGGCGCGATTAGACATCAGCCCCAGTCCGCCGGCCAACGGGAACATCATTGCGGTGGCGACGACGCCGGCCAACAGGCAACACCCCGCAAGCTTGAGGACCGTGAGGACGGCTGGGGGGCGCTCCGACATGCGTACTACACTAACCACCCCCAGTTGTGGCGACACGCGGTGAAGCCGCATAGAAATTTGAGCGGCCGGTGATCAGCGGCTTTATCGAGGCCCGCACCGAAGTTTTCGCTCGCGTCACTGGTCAGCCCCCTAAACGGGCCCGCAATGTTACTTCAATGTCCCAGGATCAGGGCGGGACGGCACGCGCGTCCCAAAAAAACCGTTATCAGACTGTTGCGCAATTGGCGGCTGACCACCTAACTTAGACACACAGTGAGATGTAGATAACAGCAATGAGGATGGTGTGGCGTAGATCGCAGCAGGGTCTGCACCCGAGGAGGGCGGCCGTGAATTGCGGCCGGGAGGAAGGGAACAGCTCGTGTCAGAATCACGACCGGCCGCGCGTAGAACAAACCTGTCCGCCGCCAGTGCCCCTCTCCACAGCGTCGACGCTGAGGAGCGCATTGCCTGGGTCTCCAAGGCGCTGTGCCGGACGACAGATCCGGATGAGCTCTTTGTCCGGGGTGCCGCCCAACGTAAAGCCGCGGTGATCTGTCGTCACTGCCCGGTAATGCAGGAGTGTGGCGCGGACGCGTTGGACAACAAGGTTGAGTTCGGTGTTTGGGGAGGCATGACCGAGCGCCAGCGCCGGGCACTGCTCAAACAGCATCCCGAGGTCGTGTCGTGGGCAGATTACTTCGACAAGCGCAAGCGCCGCAGCGTTGGTTAGATCCCGCACTTCTCATTACTTGATTGTTACGACTGCCCGGCTCCTAGCGGGCCGCAGTGAGCTGATCGGCGAGGGCGCGCAGCGCCTCTAGGTCCGAGACGTCGAACGGCAGCGACGGCACCCCGATGACCGGCACGTGTGGGTTAGCTCCGGTGAAGCGAGACAGCAACCGAATCTCGCGCTTGGCGGTTTGCCCGCGATCGGCATGAATCCTCAGCACTGCTGCCGCCAGTGATGCGGCCGCCGAATCGGTGACCTCGGCCCGCAGCGTCTCGCTGGCGTCGATCGCCCGCTCCACCGGCAACGCGCACAACGTCGGGTGGGTGCGATTCAACACCAGCCCGGCCAGCGGCATGTCTTCTTGCGACAGCCGGTCGACGAAGAAGGACGCCTCGCGCAGTGCGTCGGGTTCGGCCGCCGATACCACCACAAACTGGGTGCCGCGCCGCTTCAGCAGCGCGTAGGTGCGGTCGGCTTTTTCCCGGAAACCGCCGAATGTGGCGTCCAGCGATTGCACGAAAGCTGCTGCGTCGGCCAGCATCTGTGAACCGAGCACAGTAGACAGGGCCCTCATCGCCAATCCCATAGCGCCGGTCACCAGCCGCCCGATACCTCGCCCGGGGGCGAGCAGTAGCCGCCACAGCCGGCTATCCATGAAGCTGCCCAACCGTTTCGGCGCGTCCAGGAAGTCCAGCGCGTTGCGTGACGGAGGGGTGTCGACCACCACCAGGTCCCAGCGGTCCTGGCTGAGCAGCTGACCGAGCTTCTCCATCGCCATGTATTCCTGCGTGCCGGCAAGCGAAGTGGCGACTGTCTGATAGAATTGATTATTCAGAATCGCTTGTGCTCGTTGCGTTCCGGAGTATTGGACCACCATTTCGTCGAACGTGCGGCGCATGTCAAGCATCATCGCGTGCAACTCGCCAGGGACTTCGGGTGCCAGCGGCACCCGCTGCGGGGTGTTGCCGAGGTCGTTGACTCCCAACGCTTGTGCTAGACGCTTGGCTGGGTCGATCGTCAAAACGACTACGGTGCGGCCATATTCGGCCGCCCGTAATGCCATCGCGGCCGCAGTGGTCGTTTTGCCTACACCCCCGGCTCCGCAGCACACCACCACTCGATTGGAAGTGTCGGCCAAGATCGTTGCCATGTCGAGGGTTGGCGGCTTGTGGGAAGTGACGCCAGTCATCGAACCCCCTGTTGCGCAAGCGATTCGGAGAGCTCGTACAGGCTACCGAGGTCGACCCCGTCGGATATTGCCGGTAATTCTAGCCGTGGCACTTGTAACGCGTCGAGCTGTTGAGCCGCCTCGGCGCGCGTGGTGATTACCGTCGCATGCTGAATGGTCTCGGTCAGCAGGCCGGCGAAGTCTGCGTCGTTGAGCTTGATTCCGGCCATCGCTAACCCCTCCCGCACCGCGTCGGCGTCGACATCGCCCTCGGCCGCCTTTGCCAGGTCGTGGGGCTCTAGGTAGCACGGGATATTGCGGTTGACGATCACGCTGCCGATCGGCAGCTCCATGTCGGCGAGCTCCTCAATGGCTTCCAGCGTCTCCTGCACCGGCAACGCCTCTAGCAGGGTGACCAGGTGGATAGCCGTCTGGTCGGAGTGCAGCAACTTCACCACGCTCTGGCTCTGCGAGTGCACTGGTCCGCCCTTGGCTAAATCGGACACCGCTTTGGTGACGTCCAGGAAACGCGCGATGCGGCCGGTCGGCGGCGCATCGACGACTATCGCGTCATAGACCGGGTTCTTGGTTTCCTTGTTTATGCGCACCACGGACTCTTTGATCTTGCCGGTGAGCAGCACGTCGCGCAGGCCGGGCGCGATCGTGGTCGCAAACTCAATCGCACCGATGCGACGCATGGCACGCCCGGCGAGGCCGAGGTTGTAGAACATGTCGAGGTATTCCAAGAACGCGGCCTCGATGTCGATGGCCAAGGCGTTGACCTGGCCGCCGCCCTCAGCGGTTGCGATCTTTAGCTCTTGGTACGGCAGGGGCGGGACATCGAAGAGTTGCGCAATCCCTTGGCGCCCTTCGACTTCGATGAGAAGGACTTTGCGGCCTCCTGCCGCCAGGGTTAGCGCCAAAGCGGCCGCAATCGTCGACTTTCCGGTACCGCCTTTGCCTGTCACAAAGTGCAAGCGCGCCTTGGACAAGCGGGTGGGCCAGCCGACGGAACTACCGCCGCTCGAGGTGGGTGCCACCATCGCATGCTAGCCCGCTCGCGCTGCGTTCCTTGCGAAGCGGGTAGGGACTTCCAACACGGGTACGTGGCTGGCCACCGGGTTGACCAGAGTTGTTTAAATCCGCCCGATAAGCTCGCGTCATGAGCCAACCGACCGCATGGGAGTACGTCACGGTTCCGCTGCTGACGCACGCCACCAAACAAATCCTCGACCAGTGGGGTGCCGATAGCTGGGAGCTGGTGGCGGTGCTGCCCGGCCCCACAGGCGAGCAGCACGTCGCATACCTGAAGCGTCCGAAGTGAGCGTATTGTCCCGGCTCGGGCAACTAGGTATCGAGCTTCCGCAAGTGGCGGCGCCGCTGGCCTCCTATGCTCCGGCGGTGCGCACCGGCAACTTGGTATACACCTCGGGCCAGCTGCCGATGGAGGGTGGACGGTTGGCGCGGACCGGCAAGGTCGGCGCCGATGTCAGCCCAGACGAGGGCAAGGCGCTCGCGCGGATCTGCGCGCTCAACGCGCTGGCGGCAGTGGATTCCTTGGTAGGTCTCGACTCGGTGACCCGGGTGGTCAAGGTCGTTGGGTTCGTCGCCTCCGCTCCGGGTTTTAACGGCCAGCCGAGCGTCGTCAACGGAGCCTCCGACTTGTTCGCCGAGGTGTTCGGCGACAAGGGTACGCATGCGCGTTCGGCAGTCGGCGTGGCAGAGCTACCGCTGGATGCACCAGTGGAAGTCGAGTTGATCGTGGAGGTCGGCTAGCCGCCGTGACCGAGGCTGCCGAGTCGCTGACCCATCCCGCATACGGCCGGCTGCGGGCGGTCACCGACACGGCGTCGGTTCTGTTGGCTGACAACCCCGGTTTGCTGACGTTGGAGGGCACCAACACTTGGGTGCTGCGCGGCCCGGGCAGCGATGAGTTAGTCATTGTGGATCCCGGGCCCGACGATGAGCACATCGCACGGGTTGCCGCGCTGGGCCGCGTCGCACTGGTGTTGATTAGCCACCGGCACCGCGACCACACCGACGGCATCGACAAGCTGGTCGAGCTGACCGGCGCACCGGTGCGCGCCGCAGACCCGCAGTTTCTCCGCGGCGATGGGGTGACTTTGACCGACCGTGAGGTGATCGATGCTGCCGGGCTGACGATTACCGTGTTGGCTACCCCGGGCCACACCGCCGATTCGGTGTCGTTCGTCCTCGCTGACGCCGTGCTGACCGCCGATAGCGTGCTGGGTCGCGGCACCACCGTGATCGACCCCGACGACGGCAGCCTGGCGGACTACCTGGAATCACTGCACCGGCTACGCGGCTTGGGCCGGCGAACGGTCCTGCCTGGGCACGGGCCGGATTTGGCCAACTTGGAATCGGTCGCGTCGGGATACCTGGTGCATCGGCAGGAGCGGCTGGAGCAAGTGCGCGCCGCGTTACGCGATCTTGGTGACGACGCGACCGCACGGCAGGTCGTCGAACACGTCTATGTTGACGTTGACGAGAAGCTCTGGGATGCGGCCGAATCGTCTGTTCAAGCGCAACTGGACTATCTGCGCCGCTGAGACTGTAGTTGGCGCGAGAAAGTGCGGGGCGGGTAGAGACCTCGCTAACTACAGACTCGGCGTAAGCGCGCTTACCTCGCTCGGGGTGGGATTCTCGCTCGGTTGCGCCCGCACTACGTGCGCGCTTACCTCGCTCGGGGTGGGATTCTCGCTCGGTTGCGCCCGCACTACGTGCGCGCTTACCTCGCTCGGCGGGCGAGTCGCTCGGAGTCCGAGATCAGCACGCTCTTGCCTTCCAAACGGATCCAGCCGCGGTGGGCGAAATCGGCCAGCGCCTTGTTCACCGTCTCTCGGGAAGCGCCCACCAATTGCGCGATCTCCTCTTGTGTCAGGTCGTGGGTGACCCGCATCGCGCCGCCTTCCTGGGTGCCGAAACGCTGGGCGAGCTGCAGCAGCTGCTTGGCCACCCGACCGGGCACGTCGGTGAAGATGAGGTCGGCCAGATTGTTGTTGGTCCGCCGCAGCCGCCGGGCCAACACCCGCAATAGCTGCTCGGCGATTTCGGGACGATCGGCGATCCATGCCCGTAGCGCATCGCGGTCCATCGACACCGCCCGGACTTCGGTGATCGTGGTCGCGCTGGACGTCCGTGGCCCCGGGTCGAAGATTGACAACTCGCCGAACATGTCCGACGGGCCCATGATCGTGAGCAGATTCTCTCGGCCGTCTGGCGAGCGGCGACCGATCTTGACCTTCCCCGAGGCGATGATGTACAGCCGATCGCCCGGCTCGCCTTCAGCGAAAACCGTGTGCCCGCGGGGGAAGTCGACAGGTTGGAGTTGCTTGGTCAGCGCGGCGACGGCGCTGGGTTCCACCCCTTGGAAGATTCCTGCCCTTGCCAGGATCTCGTCCACTTTGCCCCTTTAGCTTCCTGCGACGTGATATGGGTAGGCTAACCTCGGTTTGCCTCTGTTTCGCTGACGAGCCTAGAGGCTAGGGCCAACAGGTTCAATTTGCCAACGCTACACACGATCGACGTGTTGGGTCGCATTAAACTGCGGATTGACCCGCGAATGCTCGGGTACTGGCGCAGGCGGGCCGGCCTCGGCGGGATCGCCGAACTCGTCGACCAGGAACGGCGGGGCGTGATGCGTCGCGGGGTGGGAACCGGGCGGCGGCAAGTCGTGGAGTCGTTCGGCCTGGCGCTTATGGAGGTACGCCAGCGCTTCTGTCATGCCTTCCCGGGCCAACGTGTCTACATCCACGGCCTCGGCGTGCTCAAGAAACTCGGCGACGTCGGTCACGCTGACAGTGTCATGGGTCAGCTCCTTTTCAAGCCGCCCCAATCCAAGCGTTGCGAGCATTACCAGCCCCGGCACACAGGCCACCAGCAACCATGACACAAGGAGAGTAAACATGGTTTAGACGTGGCTCAGGTCTCAGCGGGATTACGAAATCAGTACTCTGTCGTAGGTGACAGCGGCAAAGTCGTCCGGGCGTTCTAAATCAATACCCTCCACGCCCGGCGCGGACGTGGCCCGGCGCTGGTCCGGGGAAACCAGACTGGGTTTGGTGCGACGGGCGCGGAGGATGAATCGTGCACTGGCGCAAGCATTTCCGCACGTGTACTGCGAATTGGATTTCACCTCGCCGCTGGAACTGACGGTGGCCACGATCCTTTCGGCGCAGAGCACCGATAAGCGGGTGAACTTGACGACGCCAGCTGTGTTCGCGCGGTACCCGTCGGCGCTGGACTACGCGCACGCGGATCGTGCAGAGCTAGAAAACCTCATACGCCCCACGGGCTTCTTCCGCAACAAGGCGGCGTCGCTCATCGGGCTCGGGCAGGCCCTAGTCGAGCGGTTCGACGGCGAGGTGCCGTCGACCATGGCTGAGCTGGTGACGCTACCCGGCGTGGGACGCAAGACCGCCAACGTCATTCTGGGAAACGCGTTCGGTATCCCCGGAATCACCGTCGACACACATTTTGGACGATTGGTGCGGCGGTGGCGTTGGACGGCCGAAGAGGATCCGATCAAGGTGGAGCATGCGGTCGGTGAACTGATCGAACGCGATCAGTGGACCCTGCTGAGCCACCGAGTGATCTTCCATGGCCGTCGGGTGTGCCATGCACGCAAACCGGCATGCGGTGTTTGCGTGCTTGCCAAGGACTGTCCCTCGTTCGGCCTCGGTCCCACTGAACCGCTGCTGGCCGCGCCCCTCGTTCAAGGCCCGGAAACCGAGCACTTGCTGGCCCTGGCTGGGCTATAAGTCAAGGTTGGAGACAACGACCGTCCAACTCTGCCGCGTTGGGATCGCAATGAAGACCTTGACCCCGAAAACCCGTTGGACCATCGCAATACTTGCGCTGGTGGCCGCGCTGGTGGCCGCGTTGGTGGGCCAGCTGCGCGACAACGCGCCAACCACTGCAACGATCCAGGCAACCATCGAGCGCGAACACCGTGACGCTGACACTCCGGCTGCGTTGGCGGGGCCACGGGAGCGTGCGAACCTGTCACCGTGTCCTGATGCCGGGAGGGGTCCAGGCCCGGCGGCATTGCGCGGTGTGGTGCTGGAATGCGCGTCGGACGGCTCAGCCGTCGACGTCGCTCGGGCGCTGGCCGGCCGTCGAGTGGTCTTGAACTTGTGGGCCAGCTGGTGTGCGCCGTGCCTGGGTGAACTGCCCGCGATGGCCGAGTATCAACGACGGGTCGGATCCGATGTGATGGTGGTGACGGTGCACCAAGATGAGAACGAGACGGCTGCGTTGCTGCGGTTGGCGCAACTCGGTGTCCGGCTGCCGACCCTGCAGGACGGTCGGCGACGTGTTGCGGCGGCGCTAGGGGTCGCAAATGTGATGCCCGCGACCGTGGTATTGCGACCGGACGGTAGCGTTGCGCAGACGCTGCCGCAGGCTTTCGTAAGTGCCGACCAGATCGCGGCTGCGGTGGGAAACGATGCGGGATGAGCGAGGTCGGCAACCCGGAACGGCCGGAGGCCGGGCAATTGGAGGCGCCGGTGAGTGCTGGGCGTACCGCCCGCGTGCGGGTGACGGTTCCCCTGGCGCCTGACGTCGGACCGTCGTGGCTGCGTCCGCTGGTTGACAACATCGCCGCGATGCCGGACGCATATCGGCGTCGGCTGCCTGCCGACGTGCTGGCAATGGTGACCGCGGCCAGGGCGATGCCATCGATGGCCGTGCACCGCGACGGGCGCGAGGCCGCTGTCCTGGTGCTGTTCTCGGGTCCGGAGTCTGGGCCGCCGGACGGTGGCGTGCCCGACGACGCCGATCTGTTGCTGACGGTGCGGGCGTCGACACTGCGCCACCATGCGGGCCAGGCGGCGTTCCCCGGGGGTGCCTCCGATCCCACCGACGACGGGCCGGTCGCGACCGCCCTCCGCGAAGCGCACGAAGAAACCGGGATCGACCTCGCCAGGCTGCATCCATTGGTCACATTGGAGCGGACGTTTATTGCGCCATCACGGTTCCATGTGGTGCCGGTATTGGCCTACTCAGCCGATCCCGGGCCGGTGGCCGTCATCAACGAGGCCGAAACGGCGATCGTGGCGCGGGTTCCGGTGCGTGCCTTCATTAATCCGGCCAACCGGCTGATGGTGTACCGCCGTGCCCACGGCCACCGCTGGTCCGGTCCGGCGTTCCTATTGAACGAGATGCTGGTGTGGGGATTCACTGGCCAGGTGATCTCTGCGATGCTCGACGTGGCCGGCTGGGCTGTGCCCTGGGACGCCACCATCGTCCGCGAGCTGGACGAGGCGATGGCGCTGGTCGCCCCGCAACCAGACCAGGGGCGATCGCAAGCGCGGCGGAGCCGGGCGCAACGGGTCGCCCCGCAACCAGACCAGGGGCGATCGCAAGCGCGGCGGAGCCGGGCGCAACGGGTCGCCCCGCAACCAGACCAGGGCGATCCGCGATGAGTTCGATGACCCCGTCGCAGTGGCTGGATATCGCTGTCCTAGCGGTCGCGTTCATCGCTGCCATTTCAGGCTGGCGTTCGGGCGCGTTGGGGTCTTTGCTGTCGTTCATTGGCGTGCTGCTCGGCGCGATGGCGGGTGTGCTGCTGGCGCCGCACATCGTTAGCCACATCAGCGCTCCGCGCGCCAAACTATTCGCCGCCCTTTTTCTGATTCTCGCGCTGGTCGTGGTCGGTGAGGTCGCCGGTGTGGTGCTGGGGCGTGCGGTGCGCAGCGCGATCCGTAGCCGGACAGTCCGATTTGTCGACTCGGTCATTGGGGTCGGGGTTCAGCTCATTGTGGTGCTGACCGCGGCTTGGCTGTTGGCGACACCGCTGACCCAGTCGAAAGAGCAGCCAGAGCTGGCGTCCGCGGTCCGGGGTTCGCGGGTGCTGGCTTCAGTCAATGAGGTCGCGCCACCTTGGCTGAAGACGGTGCCCAAGCGGCTCTCGGCGCTGCTGAATACGTCTGGCTTGCCCGCGGTGCTAGAGCCGTTCAGCCGCACCCCGGTCCTTCCGGTCGCGTCGCCGGACCCGGCGTTGGTCGACAATCCAGTGGTGCTGGCGACCCAGCCCAGTGTGGTTAAGGTCCGCAGTGTGGCGCCCAGCTGTCAGAAAGTGTTGGAGGGCACGGGATTCGTGATATCGCCCGACCGGGTGATGACCAACGCACACGTGGTGGCCGGGTCCAACGGCGTGCAGGTGTACGCCAGCGGCAGTCCATTTGACGCTACCGTGGTGTCCTATGACCCGTCGGTCGATATCGCCATCCTGGCTGTCCCGCACTTGCCGCCGGCGCCGCTGCTCTTCGACGACACTGAGGCCAAGCCGGGCACCAACGTGGTGGTGCTGGGGTATCCCGGCGGCGGTAACTTCACCGCGACCCCAGCCAGGATTCGGCAGGCCATCAAACTCACCGGACCCGACATCTACCGGGATCCGACGCCGGTCACCCGCGACGTATACACCATCAGAGCTACTGTGGAGCAAGGCAATTCAGGTGGACCGCTGATCGACCTCAACGGTCGGGTGCTTGGTGTGGTGTTCGGCGCGGCTGTCGATGACCCCGATACTGGCTTCGTGTTGACCGCTGAGGAGGTGTCCGGCCAGCTGTCTCGGATCGGCGAAACTCAGGCGGTGGCCACGGGGGCCTGCGTCAGCTGACCCGGGCGCCGTGCACCTGCGCGAGAAACCGCATCAGGTACCTGTTGATTTCCTCCGGCGCTTCTTCGTGGCTGAAATGTCCTGCACCGGCAACGGATACGTAGCGTCCGTGCGGCGCATAGCGCCGCGTGCGGTCGACCGAGTCGGCTAGCAGGTACGGATCAGCGTCGCCGCGTACGTGGAGCAGCGGCACGCTGAGTTGTCGAGACATCGATCTCATGAATCGACGGCCTTCGTTACGCAGCTGGCTGCGCACCGCCCAACGCTGGTACTCGAGTGCACAGTGCGCGGCCGCCGGAATCTGGATCGCTATCCGTAAATGGTCGATGGTGGCCGCGAAGTCTTCGCAGGCTTGCCATTTGGCACTGCTGCGGCTGCGAACCAGGCGTTCGATCTCCGCCGCGTTATTGCGGGTCAGCAAACGCTCCGGCCAAATCGGCAACTGGTAGCGCAGCAACGTCGGCAGCAGCGCGTAACCCTGATCACGGCGCGTCAGCATTGATCGTCGTAACGCTGCCGGGTGCGGTGAGTTGATCAGGGCAATGGCGCGCACCAGCCGTGGGTGCAGCAGCGCGGTGGCCCAGCACGCGAGCCCGCCTTCGGCGTGGCCAACCAGTGTCGCCGACGAGTGCCCCAACGCTCGGATGAGCCCGGCTGTGTCGCCGGCAAGTGTCCAGCCGTCATAGCCGCGAGGCGGCTTGTCGCTGCCGCCGTAGCCGCGCAGGTCGACCGCGACCAGTCGCGCCTCGGTCAGGCCGCGTAGCTGATGACGCCAGGACCACCAGAACGAACCGAAACCATGCAGCAGCATTACCAGTGGTCGCGCCGTGGCCGAGGAGGCCGCGTCCTGGCCGGCTGGCTGGGTGGGCACCGCCTCGACGACGTGGAACCGGATGCCATTAGCGTGCACATCCATATGGCGCCATGGCCCGACGATGCGGGTCACCGACGGGTCCGGTGCTGCCATCTACCAACCCGAAGGATCGGCGGGGGTCCTGCTGTCCGGGCTGCTTTCTGGCTTGGCATCGGGCCCGGTGAGCTTGCGCGGCCCGGCCTGCGCCTTGTCATGGCCGGGAGTGAGGGCGGTGCGTGTCTCCTTGACCGACTCGATGGTCTGGCGTGGTCCCCGGATCCGGCGGACCTTCAAGAAGCCCAATAGCGCCAGCGCGGCGGTGACCACGACCATGATCGCGAACACGATCAGGAAGGCCACCCAGCGCCATAGCCAGGTGTCGAGCAGCTCGGCGAGGAAAAAGAAGAAAAAGAAGGTCGAGTAGAACAACACCACCAGCGCGGCGATGAAGAACACGCTGCCGGTCAGACCCTTCTTCACGTCACGGATGATCTCGGCGCGGGCCAACTCAACCTCGGCCCGCACCAGCGTGGACACCTGAGTCGTCGCGTCTTTGATCAGATCACCGATCGACGGCTCAGCGGGCCCAGCGTGCGGGTCGACCAACGGAATCGTGGTCAGGGTGCTGGGCACACCGTTCTTTCGATCGCCTTTGCTCACAGCCGGTCCTCTCCGCTTCGCTGTCGTCGCGGTTCATGTTGCCATGCGGTCACGGTGCTAGACGAGGCCAGTCGAACCGACGGCAGAATTTGGGGTGGGTCAATTGACGGCCATCACAATGTGGACGGAACCGGTACTGCGCGGTGATCATTTAGACTGGCGCACCTGTGCTCCGACCAGGTAGAGGGGAGTGTGGTTTTGCCAAGGGGGCACTGGAGCGTTGTGGCGGCCTTAGTGGCCGTGCTCTTGGCCGTGGTGAGCATGCCCGCCAAGACCGCGGTTGCTGACGACCGGCTGCCGATGGGGGGCGGTGCGGGCATTGTCATCAACGGCGACACGATGTGCACCCTGACCACGATCGGCACCGATAGCGCCGCCGAGCTCATCGGCTTCACCTCGGCGCACTGTGGGGGTCCGGGCGCGCGGGTCGCGGCCGAGGGTGCGGAGAACAGAGGCCCGCTGGGAACCATGATCGCGGGTAACGACAACCTCGACTATGCGGTGATCAGGTTTGATCCGGCCAAGGTGATACCGGTCGCCAACTACAACGGCTTTGTCATCTCGGGCATCGGCGGCGATCCGGCGTTCGGCCAGATCGCCTGTAAGCAGGGCCGCACCACCGGCAACTCGTGCGGCGTCACGTGGGGGATGGGCGAGGCGCCCGGCACCCTCGTCATGCAGGTGTGCGGACGACCAGGGGACTCCGGAGCGCCGGTGACTGTCAACAATCTACTAGTCGGGATGATCCACGGGGCGTTCACCGACAACCTGCCGACCTGCATCATCAAGTTCATCCCGCTGCACACGCCGGCGGTGGTGATGTCGATGAACACGATTCTGGCCGACGTCAATAGCAAGAATCGGCCCGGCGCAGGATTTGTGCCGCAGCCGGTCTGACGCGCGGCTAACCGGCCTGGATCGCCTCGAACACACTGGGATCGAGCAACGTTGACGTGTCGCCCAGCTCGCGGTTCTCAGCGACGTCGCGCAGCAGGCGGCGCATGATTTTGCCGCTGCGTGTCTTGGGCAGTTCCGGCACGATGTGGACCTCTTTCGGCCGGGCGATGGGTGAGATTTCCCGGGCCACCTCGGCGCGCAGCTCGTTGGCGGTCCCGTCGTGGGCCTCGTAGTTGGCCCGCAGCACGACGAACGCGCAAATGGCGTGACCGGTGGTGTCGTCGGTAACGCCGACCACCGCCGCCTCGGCGACCGCGGCGTGACCGACAAGCGCCGACTCCACCTCGGCGGTGGAGATGCGGTGCCCGGACACATTCATCACGTCGTCGATGCGGCCAAGTATCCAGATCGCGCCGGCGGGATCGAAGCGGGCACCGTCCCCGGCGAAATAGAAGCCTTGCTCGCCGAACTTGGACCAGTAGGTATTCCGGTACCGCTCCGGGTCACCCCAGATGCCACGCAGCATCGAGGGCCACGGCTGGTCCAAGACCAGGTACCCGGTGACGTTCTTGGCATTGTCGGTGTCTGGCTGCAACGCATTGCCGTGGTCGTCGACGATCTTGGCCGAGATACCGGGCAGCGGCGTCATCGCCGAACCCGGCTTGGCCGCAGTGACTCCCGGTAGCGGTGAGATCATCGCGGAACCGGTCTCGGTCTGCCACCAGGTGTCCACCACCGGGAGCTTGCCGGCGCCGATGACATCGCGGTACCAGCGCCAGGCCTCGGGGTTGATCGGTTCGCCGACCGACCCCAGTAGCCGCAGGCTGGACAGGTTGTGGGCGTCGGGGATATCACGGCCCCACTTCATAAAGGTCCGTATCAGGGTAGGGGCAGTGTAATAGATTGTGACACCATACTTTTCGATAATCTGAAAATGCCGGTGCCGGTCTGGGGTGTCGGGTGTGCCCTCGTAGAGCACCTCGGTGATGCCGTGCGACAGTGGACCGTAGACACCGTAGCTGTGTCCGGTGACCCAGCCGATATCGGCGGTACACCAGAACACGTCACGGTCCGGCTTGACATCGAAAATGGTGTGCATCGTGTAGCGACACTGAGTGAGATAGCCGCCACTGGTGTGCACGATGCCCTTGGGTTTGCCGGTGGTGCCCGAGGTGTAGAGCAGAAACAACGGCTGCTCGGTGTCGAACGGCTCCGGAGTGTGTTCGGCGCTCGCGGAGTCGACAACGTCGTGCCACCACAGGTCGCGTTTGTCGTTCCAGGACACATCAATTCCGGTGCGCCGCACCACCAGAACATGCTCAACGGGGCTGGCCGTCCCATCGGCGTCTGGCGCCAAGGCTTCGTCGGCGGCGTCCTTGAGCGGCGCTGGCTTGCCGCGCCGGAACTGCCCGTCGCTGGTGATCAGCAGCTTCGCGTCAGCATCGGCGATCCGGGCCCGCAGCGCGTGTGCGGCAAAGCCGCCGAACACCACGCTGTGCATGATGCCCAGCCGCGCGCAGGCCAACATCGCGATCACGGCCTCCGGGATCAACGGCAGGTAGATGGCGACCCGGTCACCGGCGACCAGACCGAGGCCGGTCAGCGCGTTGGCCGCTTTGCACACCTGGATCTGTAGATCCGAATAGGTCAGCGAGCGACTATCACCGGGTTCGCCCTCCCAGTGGATGGCGACCCGGTTCCCGTGGCCGTCGGCGACATGACGGTCCACGCAGTTGTAGGCGACATTGAGGGTGCCGCCGACGAACCACTTGGCGAACGGCGCCCCCGACCAGTCCAGCACCTCGGTGAACGGCGTCGACCACGACAGCTGATTGGCCTGCTTACCCCAAAAAGCTAGTCGGTCTTTCTCGGCCTCGCGGTAGAGCTCGGCGCTGGCGTTGGCTTGCTCGGCGAATTGCGCCGACGGCGGGTACGACGACGGGCCGTCGGTTTCAGTCACTGGTTCGTCTCCTATGTCGTCAATCGTTGTGAGCCTAACGACCGCGTGGCGGATAATCACCGCTATGGCCGGAGCTTACGTGGGGCGCCCGCGGTGGCGTCGTCGCCGAGTGGTCGCCAGCTTTGTCGTGGCCGCAACAAGTTACGCCGCCACCGCCGGGTTGGGGCCACCCGCATTGGCCGCACCGGTTGAGACCAGCGACGAGGCGACGCCGTGCTGGGCGGACCAGATCGCGGTGACTGCCTCGCCGACCGAGGTTGCGGTGGGTCACCGCGCGCTGAACCTGATATTCGCCCTCGCCGGCGGCGCGGGGCCGTGCACGCTCACCGGCTACCCCGTGGTCGAGTCGGGCGCTGGTGGGCCGCAGATTTATGCCGAGCCCACGCTGCGCGGCTATATGGGTGGCTTGCCGGCCGCCGTCGACGTCCCACCCACCGTCACCCTGTCGCTCTCGCAACAAGCGCAGGCCATCGTGGAGGGGATGGCCATCGACGGCAGCGGCAACCCGTGTCCGACCTACACCGAGCTGCGCGTCAACCCTCCCGACACCGTCATGGCGTTCGCGGTGCCGGTCACCATCGAGGCCTGCCGATTGCAGGTGCACCCGCTGACCGCGGGCTCATGAGAGCGGCGTCTGACGGCGGCGTCGCGTCATCCGAGTCGGTCGCGGCGCGGCACGGCCGCTGAGCGTCGCCGCAGGCCCTAGGGTCGATGTTATGCGTCGGATGCGGGCCGTGTCGGCCTTGCTGGCTTCGGCTGCCGCCGGATTGCTGGTGGCCGCGTCGGTGGCCGGCTGCGGAGGTGGGTTGCTTAGCCCCGCGGTGGTGATCGTCAATGGCGGGGAACCCTCGAACCCACTGATCCCGACCAGCACCAACGACAGCAATGGCAGCCGGATCATCGATCGGCTCTTCGCCGGCCTGATGTCCTATAACGCCGCCGGCACGCCGTCGGCGGAGGTCGCCCAGTCGATTCAGACCACCGACAACGTCAACTACCGAATCATGCTGAAACCGGGTTGGAAATTTACCGACGGCTCCCCGCTGACGGCCCACTCGTTCGTCGACGCATGGAACTATGGGGCGTTAAGCACCAATGCCCAACTGCAGCAAAGCTTTTTCGAACCAATCGAGGGATACGACGAGGTTGCCGGCCTGGCGGGAGGTGGAAAGTCGGCTCCGCAACCGGGGCGGAACACGATGTCGGGACTACAGGTGGTCAATGACCTCGAGTTCACCGTGCGGCTCAAGGCGCCTGCGATCGATTTCACGTTACGCCTGGCGTCCAGCGCCTTCTATCCGCTACCAGCAGCGGCATTTCGGGACATGACGGCGTTTGGCCGCAACCCGATCGGCAACGGCCCCTACAAACTCGCCGATGGTTCGGATGACTCCAGCGCATGGGAACACGACGTCAAGATTGATCTAGTGCCTAACCCCGACTATCACGGCAACCGGATACCGCACAACAAAGGCTTGCGGTTCGAGTTTTACGGAAATCTCGACACCGCCTATGCCGACCTGCTGTCCGGTAATCTCGATGTCCTAGACACCATTCCGCCCAGCGCGCTACCGGTCTATCGGCGCGACCTGGGCAACAACGCCACCATCGGCCCAGTAGCGGCAAACCAGACCCTGGATACCCCGTTGCGACTGCCGCATTTCGGCGGCGAGGAAGGCCGGCTACGTCGGCTTGCGCTGTCGGCTGCCATCAACCGTCCCCAAATTTGTGCGCACATCTTCATCGGAACTCGCAGTCCAGCACGCGATTTCACCGCGGCGTCGTTGCCTGGTTTTGACCCGAACTTGCCCGGAAACAACGCGCTGGATTTCGATCCCGACCGGGCGCGGCGATTCTGGGCTCAAGCCAACACGATCTCGGCGTGGAGCGGCCAATACGCGATCGCCTACAACGCCGATGCTGGTCATCAGGAATGGGTGGACGCGGCGGCCAACAGCATCAAGAACGTGCTGGGCATCGACGCGGTCGGGGCGCCGCGGCCCACCTTTGCCGACTTTCGCACCCCGATCGTCAACCGCACCATCACAACAGCCTTCCGAGCCGGGTGGCAAGGTGACTATCCGTCGATGGTGGAGTTCGTTGCCCCGCTGTTTGCCACCGCAGCGGGGTCCAACGACGTCGGCTACTCCAACCCGGACTTCGACGCGGCGCTCGCGGCGGCCGAGGCCGCGCCCAGCATGCAGGAATCCTATGCGCTGACCAACGCCGCACAACAAATCCTGTTGCACGACATGCCCGTGGTACCGCTGTGGGACTACAACAGCGTTGTCGGGTGGTCGTCGGCGGTCAGCAACGTACACGTCACGTGGAACGGTCTGCCCGACTACGAGAACCTTGTCAAGGCCTGAGATGGGCTGGTACGTCGCGCGCCGGATCGCCCTAATGGTGCCGGTTTTCCTCGGCGCCACGCTGCTGATCTACGGCATGGTCTTCCTGCTGCCCGGTGACCCGGTGGCCGCGCTGGCCGGGGACCGACCGCTGACTCCCGCACTCACTGCGCAGCTGCGTGCCCGTTACCACCTCGACGATCCCTTCCTGCTGCAGTACCTGCGTTATCTGGGCGGCATCGCCCATGGCGACTTGGGCCGTGCCTATTCCGGTCTGCCGGTCAGTGCTGTTCTAGCACATGCATTTCCGGTGACGTTACGGCTGGCGCTGATCGCGCTGGCGGTGGAGTCCGTGCTGGGGATTGGATTCGGTGTGGTCGCCGGCCTGCGCACACATGGAATCTTCGATTCCGCGGTCCTGCTCACCGGACTGATCATCATCGCGATCCCCATTTTCGTGCTGGGCTTTCTGGCGCAATTCGTATTCGGGATCCGGCTGGGAATCGCGCCGGTCACCGTCGGCGAACGGGCAACGTTCGCGCGGCTGTTGCTCCCCGGGATCGTATTAGGTTCGGTGTCATTCGCCTACGTGGTGCGGTTGACCCGCTCGGCGGTGGCTGCCAATGCGCACGCCGATTATGTTCGTACTGCTACCGCCAAAGGGCTGTCTCGGCCGCGGGTGGTGACGGTGCACATTCTGCGCAACTCGCTGATCCCGGTAGTGACGTTCCTCGGTGCCGATCTGGGGGCCCTGATGGGTGGAGCCATGGTGACCGAAGGCATCTTCAACATCCACGGCGTCGGCGGCGTGCTGTATCAGGCCGTCACCCGGCAAGAGGCGCCGACGGTGGTCTCGATCGTGACCGTGCTCGTGCTGATCTATCTGGTCACCAATTTGATCGTGGATCTGTTGTATGCGGCCCTGGACCCGCGGATTCGTTATGGCTGAGCAGATCCCGGACCGGAGTGGCTTCTGGCGTGAACTTCGCCGTCGCCCGGTGTTCGTCGTCGCCGGCGTGCTGATTCTGTTCGTTGGGGTGGTCGCGGCTTTTCCAGGGTTGTTCACCGGAGCCGATCCAACCTATGCCGACCCTAGCCAGAGTCTGCTGGATCCGTCGGCGGCGCACTGGTTCGGTACCGACTTGCAGGGCCACGACATCTACGCGCGCACCATCTACGGTGCGCGGGCATCGGTCACCGTTGGGTTGGGGGCAACCCTGGTCGTGTTCGTTGTCGGCGGGGTACTGGGCGCGGTGGCCGGGTTCCACGGGGGCTGGATCGATATGGTCATCTCGCGTATCACCGATGTGTTCTTCGGATTGCCGTTGTTGCTGGCCGCCATCGTGCTAATGCAGGTTATGCATCACCGCACGGTATGGACGGTGATCGCCATCTTGGCGTTATTCGGCTGGCCTCAAGTGGCCAGGATCTCCCGTGGCGCGGTGCTCGAGATTCGGGCCAGTGACTATGTGCTTGCAGCTAAAGCATTGGGGTTAAGCCGATTTCAGATCCTGCTACGGCATGTCCTGCCCAACGCCATGGGTCCGGTGATTGCGGTGTCCACCATCGCCTTCGGCATTTTTATCGTTACCGAAGCCACGCTGTCCTACCTCGGGGTGGGTCTGCCGACGTCGGTGGTGTCTTGGGGTGGCGATATCAACATTGACCAGACCCGGCTGCGGTCGGGCTCGCCCATATTGTTTTATCCGGCCGGGGCACTGGCAGTTACGGTGCTCGCCTTCATGATGATGGGTGACGCCTTGCGTGACGCTTTGGACCCGGCATCACGGGCGTGGCGAGCATGAACTGCCGCACCGGCGACGATGCATCGCCGCTACTGTCCGTCGAGGGCCTGGAAGTCAGATTCGGTACGCATACTCCGGTAATTCGCGGCATGAATCTGAGGGTGCTGCGCGGTCAGACCGTGGCGGTTGTCGGCGAATCGGGATCGGGGAAATCCACTGCCGCCGCCGCGATCCTCGGGCTGCTGCCGCCCGGCGGCCGAATTACGGCGGGACGCATCGTTTTCGACGGGACTGACATTACTGCCGCTGACCGCCGAATACTCCGGTCGATCCGCGGCCGCCGTATCGGATACGTACCGCAGGACCCAATGACCAACCTCAACCCGGTCTGGAAGGTCGGCTTCCAAATCTCAGAAGCTTTGCGGGCCAATACTGAAGGCCGTGGGGCGCGACGAAGGGCGGTGGAGCTGCTCGCCGAGGCTGGTATGCCGGATCCGGCGCGACAAGCCGGCCGCTACCCGCATCAGCTTTCGGGCGGCATGTGTCAGCGTGCGTTGATTGCCATCGGGTTGGCTAGCCGGCCGCGGCTGCTGATCGCCGACGAGCCGACTTCTGCGCTGGACGTCACCGTGCAACGGCAGGTGCTCGATCATTTGCAGCGGCTCATCGACGACCTGGGTACCGCGTTGCTGCTGATCACTCATGATCTGGCGTTGGCCGCCGAACGGGCCGAATCAGTGGTCGTCGTCCATCGCGGGGTGGTAGTGGAATCCGGTGCAGTGCAATCAATCCTGCAAGACCCGCAACACGAGTACACCCGCCGGTTGGTCGCGGCGGCTCCGTCGCTGGCGGCGCGCAACAGGGGTTCGGCGCATCTCCGATCGCAGGTGTCCATGAAAGCCGCTGTGCGCGACGCTGTTCTGGTCGCCTCGGACCTGACCAAGATCTACCGAGAGTCTCGCGGAGCACCGTGGCGGCGGGCGGCGTTTTGTGCTGTCGATGCGGTGTCGTTTCGGCTACCACGGGCCAGCACCTTAGCAATCGTCGGAGAGTCTGGCTCGGGGAAGTCGACGGTGGCGAGAATGGTGCTCGGTTTGCTGCAACCTACATCGGGCACAGTGGTTTACCACGGGAACCAGGGCGCCCAGGGCTCTCTGGTCGTGGGTGAACTCAACGGGGATGAGGAGTTAGCGTTTCGTCGGCGAGTGCAGCCCGTGTTCCAGAACCCGTACAGCAGTTTGGATCCCAGGTACTCAGTGTTTCGGGCCATCGAGGAACCCTTGCGGATCCACCGGGTCGGTGACCGCAAGCAGCGTAAGCAAGCGGTGCGCGAGCTGCTCGACCAGGTGGCGCTGCCGTCGTCAGTGTTGGGTCGGCTGCCTCGTGAGCTTTCCGGTGGTCAGCGGCAACGGGTTGCGATCGCTCGGGCGCTGGCGCTGCGGCCCGAGGTGTTGGTGTGCGACGAGGCGGTATCGGCGCTAGATGTGGTGGTACAGGCACAGATATTGGACCTGCTGGCTGATCTACAGGCCCAACTAGGACTGACGTACCTGTTCATCAGCCATGACCTTGCGGTGGTCCGGCAGATCGCCGACGACGTGTTGGTGATGCGTGCCGGCCGGGTGGTAGAGCAGGCATCCACCGAGGATGTGTTCTCACGGCCTGCCGACGAGTACACCCGCCAGCTGTTGGAGGCCATTCCCCGGCGCGCTAATACCTGTAAGGAGGTAGGGCGATAGGTTGACAAGCTGTGACGGATGATCCGCTGGCTCCGCTGATGGAGCTTCCCGGCGTCGCCGCGGCCAGTGACCGGGCTCGCGACGCGCTGGGTCGGGCTCACCGGCACCGGGCAAACCTGCGAGGCTGGCCGGTGACTGCGGCCGAAGCGGCGCTGCGGGCGGCGCGGGCTTCATCGGTGCTCGACGGCGGGCCGGTGCGACTGGAAGACCTGCTGGGGGCCGCCCCACAGGACCGTGCGGTTAGCGATCCGGTGTTCGGCGGTGCGTTGCGGGTGGCCCAGGCGCTAGAAGGCGGTGCGGGCTCGTTGATCGGGGTATGGCAGCGGGCGCCGCTACAGGCACTGGCCCGCTTGCATATGCTGGCGGCCGCTGACCAGGTTGGTGACGATCGGCTGGGTCGCCCACGAACGGATGCTGCGGTGGGTCCACGGCTGGAGTTGCTCGTGGATGTGGTGAGCGGTCGCACCGTGGCGTCGGCACCGGTGGTCGCTGCCGTCGCACACGGAGAACTGCTGACGTTGCAGCCATTTGGCAGTGCCGATGGTGTGGTGGCTCGTGCTGTGTCGCGGTTGGTGACCATCGCCACCGGGCTGGATCCGCACGGGCTCGGCGTGCCCGAGGTGAGTTGGATGCGTCAAGCCGCCGCATATCGCGACGCGGCACGTGGATTCGCTGGCGGGACACCGAAAGGTGTTGGTGCCTGGCTGGTGTTGTGCTGCCGGGCATTACAAGCCGGCGCGCAGGAGGCTTTGTCGATTGCCGAATCGCTGCCCAGTCGATAAGCCGCTATCGGTAGCCGACGGGCGTCAAAAGGCATCGGATAATTTGTCGTTGACATGTAAAGCGGGCGGCGTTCCGAACGATTCGGTCCGCCGCCCGCTAACACGGAACTCGGGTACCAAGCGTGCATCTTTGGGCTGCGTGGGTGGCCTCGGCGATTTTGCGACACTTCCGGCTGCAGCCCCACCCAAAGGGCCGTCGTGACCATCCGCTCTTCGCAATTACGCAGGCCCGCAACACTTCTGCCATTATCGCGGCTATGACTCCGCGTGGGTGCCGAGAACCGTGCTAGGGGCCCGGATCGGGAGATCGAACCTTCTCTTCCGGATCGACCTAGGCCTCACCGGGCTTCCGTGGTTCCTTTGTACTACTAGACCCTTAGCACAGCAAGGCCCAATTCGGTGAAAGTTGCAAAGCCGCATCGGATTGGGCGCGTGCGGCGTTTGCTAGAACGCGAAGCGGCGCAGCAGCGAGTAGGTTACCGCTCCGGCGGCCAACGCCGTGATACTCACCGCTGCGGTGGTCGCTATCGCCGCACCCGATGGTGCCGGGATGCGGTCGCGCAGCGAGACTGGCCGCGAGAACATCAGCACCGGCCAACCGCGCTCGGCGGCTTCTCTGCGTAAACCGCGGTCAGGGTTGACCACATTCGGGTGGCCTACGGCCTCGAGCATCGGCAGGTCGGTGATCGAGTCGGAGTAGGCATAGCAGTGTTCCAGCGGGTAGCCCTCACGGGCAGCCAACTCGCGGATCGCCTGCACCTTGCCGTCGCCGTAGCAGTAGAACGCCACTTCACCGGTGTACTTGCCGTCCTCGACGACCATTCGAGTCGCCATGGCATGGGTAGCACCTAGGGCTCGAGAGATCGGGGCCACGATCTCTTCTCCCGAGGCCGACACCACCACGACGTCACGGCCGCATAGCTTGTGGGCGGCGATGAGGTCAGCGGCTTCGGCGAATACCAACGGGGTCACGATGTCGTGCAGGGTTTCGTTGACGATCGACCTGACCTGCGCCGCATCCCAACCGGTACACATGTTGGTCATGTGACTGCGCATCCGGTCCATCTGATCATGGTCGGCGCCGGAGAGCAGGAAGATGAACTGGGCGTAGCTGGACTTGAGCACGGCGCGGCGGTTGAGCAGTCCCTGGTCGAAGAATGGTTTGCTGAACGCCAGCGTGCTGGACTTGGCGATAATGGTCTTGTCCAGGTCGAAGAACGCGGCGGTGCGGGCGTGGGCAGCGGTGGTTGCCGTTGTTTGCGGTGGGGTTTGCTGCTGAGCGGCCGAGTCGGAAACGGTCACCGATCCAGCATAGGTCGGTTGTGATTCGACGGGGCCCCGAGCCCGCGCCCACCATGGCCGGCCAGAGAGCTGCAGTCGACCGCGTCCGAAGGCGTTTTTGCGGCTCACGGTGTTTTTTTGATTGTTCGAGTACTTGCATGAGCGCGCGCTTTCGTGTGTATAGTAAGCAGTACTCGGCCTGAGCCGAGGGTGTATCAGTCCGACCCCCCGGGGCTGATGCACGACGACCCTCGCCTCCTCCCCCCCTGGCGGGGGTCGTCCCTTTTGTTGGCTGAAATTTTGCAGGTGTCAGGTTCCTCCGCCGGCCTACCTGCGCGCGATCGCCGGATCGTACTGGCCATACACCGTGTGGACGCTGGGCCGACGAGTTTGTGCACAGAGGCGTCTCTTTCCACAAATCCGCACTTTGAGACTGGTGCTACCTCGCCGCGTCGCCGCACGGTAGGTGGGTGACTAGAACTACCGGCACCCGACTGACGGGCTCGTCAGGCGTGTTGGCGCTGCTGACCGATGCACAGTTGCGCGACGAGCTGGACCGCGTTGCCGCAGCCGTCGGTGTCCGGGTGGTGCACGCTGGCGCGGAATCTCCAGTAAGTAGAAAGACTTGGTCGGCGGCCGCGGCGGTAGTGCTGGATCAAGTGGCGGCGGATCGCTGTGGTCAGGCCGGGCTGCCGCGGCGCGCCCACGTCAGCGTGCTTACCACTACTGAAGCAGCGACGGCGACGTGGGCGGCAGCCATCGCCGTTGCCGCCCAACACGTGCTGAGGCTGCCCGAGCAAGAGCACGAACTAGTCCGTGAGCTCGCCGAAGCTGCGGAATCGGCGCGCGACGATAGGCCGCGCGGCGAGGTTGTCGCCGTCGTCGGAGGCTGCGGTGGGGCCGGCGCATCGTTGTTCGCTGTGGCCCTGGCGCAGGCCGCCACCGACGCGCTGTTGGTGGACCTCGATCCGTGGGGCGGTGGCATCGATCTGCTGGTGGGCGGTGAAACCACCCCCGGTCTACGTTGGCCTGACCTAGCGTTACAGAACGGTCGATTGACCTGGTCGGCCGTGCGTGAGGCGCTCCCGCGGCACCGCAGGATCAGCGTGCTCTCCGGCACTCGGCGCGGGTACGAGTTGGACGCCGGGCCGGTGGATGCCGTCGTCGATGCTGGCCGCCGTGGGGGAGTGACGGTGATTTGCGACCTTCCTCGTCGTCTCACTGATGCCGCCGAAACCGCGTTGGATGCTGCCGATCTGGTCGTCGTCGTCAGCCGGTGCGATGTGCGGGCATGTGCGGCGACCACGACCCTCGCTCCGGTACTCGCGACGATCAATCCCAACCTCGGGCTGGTCGTGCGGGGGCCGTCGCCGGGGGGATTGCGGGCGGCTGAGGTTGCTGAAATCACTGGTGTGCCGCTGGTGGCGGCAATGAGGGCGCAGCCGCAGCTCGCCGAGCAGCTGGAACACGGCGGTCTGCGCCTGCGGCCGCGTTCGGCGCTTGCCGGGGCCGCGCGCCGGGTGCTTGCCGTGCTGCCGCGTGCGGGGTCCGGCGCGGCGGGGGTAACGCAGAATGGCAGCGCGGCGTGAGCGGTTCACTGATTGAACGTGTGCGTGAGCGGTTGGCAGCGGAATCCGCGCCGCTGCGACCCGACGTGGTGGCGGACGCGATCCGCGCCGAGTCCGGCGGGATGCTCGGGGACACCGAGGTCCTCGCCAACCTTCGGGTGTTACAGACCGAACTGACCGGCGCCGGCATCCTGGAACCGTTGTTGTGCGCAGCCGGCACCACCGACGTCCTGGTCACGGCGCCTCACGCGGTGTGGGTTGACGATGGAAACGGTTTGCGGCGCAGCGAGATTCGGTTTGCCAATGAGGCGGCTGTCCGACGGTTGGCGCAGCGGCTGGCGTTGGCCGCCGGTCGTCGTCTCGACGACGCGCAGCCCTGGGTGGACGGTCAGCTGACCGGCATCGGCGCAGGCGGGTTCGCGGTTCGGCTGCACGCGGTGTTGCCACCGGTCGCGGTCGAAGGCACCTGCCTGTCGTTGCGGGTGTTGCGGCCTGCCACTCAGGATCTGGCCGCTCTGATGGCAGCTGGGGCGATAGCGCCCCAGGCCGCCGCATTGGTTGCTGACATTATTGCCACGCGGCTGGCATTCCTGGTGTGCGGCGGAACGGGGGCGGGGAAAACTACCTTGCTCGCGGCGATGCTGGGCGCCGTCTCGCCGGGTGAGCGGATCGTCTGCGTCGAGGATGCCGCCGAGCTGGCGCCGCGGCATCCGCATCTGGTCAAGCTGGTCGCCCGGTGCGCCAACGTCGAAGGCGTCGGCGAGGTTCCGGTGCGCCAACTTGTCCGGCAGGCGCTGCGAATGCGACCTGACCGCATCGTGGTCGGCGAGGTCAGAGGTGCTGAGGTGGTCGATCTGTTGGCCGCGCTGAACACCGGTCATGACGGCGGAGCGGGCACAGTCCACGCCAACAACCCCAACGAGGTTCCCGCCCGACTAGAGGCGCTGGGCGCGCTCGGCGGTCTCGATCGGGCCGCTCTGCACAGTCAGCTCGCCGCGGCCGTCCAGGTGCTGCTGCACGTCGCACGGGACCGCAGCGGCCGACGGCGGCTCAGCGAGATCGCCGTGCTGCGCCAAACTGACGGGCGAGTTCACGCGGTCACGGCGTGGCACGCGGACCGGGGGATGACCGACGATGCGGGTGATCTGCACCGCTTGCTGCGTAGCCGGATGTCGGCATGAATGGCCCTTTGCTGGCCGCGCCGTTGTTATCGATCGCGCTGCTGGTGCTTCCGTCGTCACCGCGGCGCCGGCTGACGCCGGCGGTGCCTGTGCGTCGGCGGGTCCCGCTGATCGGCGCACGTTGGGTTGCCTGCATCATCGGGTGCGCGGCTGTCGCTGTGATGGTGTTGCTTCCGTTGACGACGGTGCTCGCGGCCGCGGTGCTGGGCACCACCATGACCCTGCGTTCCCGGCGCCGCCGCCGGCGCCGGGACGCTATGACCGAAGGGCGATCGTTAGAAGGCGCCCTTGATGTGCTGGTCGGCGAACTACGAGTGGGGTCTCATCCCGTCCATGCGCTCTGCGTCGCCGCCGACGAAACTGCTGGCACGGTTGCCGCCGCCCTACGCGCGGTCGCGGCGCGCGCCCGATTGGGCGCTGACGTGACTGCGGGCTTGTGGGCGGCGGCCGGTTTGTCGGCCCTGCCCGCGCACTGGGATCGACTGGCGGTGTGCTGGCAGCTAGCCAGCGATCAAGGGCTGGCAATAGCCACACTGGTGCGCGCCGCGCAACGCGATATCGTTGAACGGCAACGATTCTCGGCGCGGGTGACATCGGCGATGGCCGGTGCCCGCGCCACCGCTGCGATCCTGGCGGGCCTGCCGCTGCTTGGGGTGTTGCTCGGTCAACTGGTCGGGGCACGACCGCTGAGTTTCTTGCTCAATGGGCACGCGGGCGGCTGGTTGTTGGTCGTCGGCTTGGTGCTGGCCTGCGTCGGGCTGCTGTGGTCGGATCGGATCACCGATCGGCTTACGTGGTGAATCCGGCAGTGAACCCCGAAGGCGGCCGCGAGTGAGGATCGCCGCGAGGGATGAGCGAGCGGGAGCTGAGGCATGAGCCGCGCCGGCGACGATGCAGAGCGATGTGCGATGAGGTGGGGGCACGCCCCCACAAGTGGGAGGTACCCCCACCCGCTTGCGGGGGAGAGCGGCGCATGAGCACAGCGGCGGTGTTACTGGCCGTGGCGTTGTGGATCGGCACCGGCTCCTCGGCGGTGCGGGCGCACGCCGCGGTGCCGTCGCGTGCGCCTCGGTTGCGGCAAGGGCTGCTACGTGGGTCGGCACGCGGACCGGACCCGCTGGCGGTCGCGTCGAGTCTGGACGTGCTGGCGGTGTGCCTGGCGGCGGGTATGGCCGTGTCGACCGCCGCGGCCGCGACAGCCCCGTCGGCGCCGCCGACACTGGCCCGGGTGTTGCGCAGGGCCGCCGATCTTCTGGCGTTGGGCGCTGATCCGGCCGTCGCATGGTCGACGTCGCCCGATCTGCTGGCAAGCTCAGTCGACGCGCAGACCGATGCGCTGTTGCGGCTGGCGCGGCGTTCGGCGTCGTCGGGCGCGGCGCTGGCCGATGGCGTCGCCGACCTGGCCGATCAGGCGCGCCACGACGCCATACAGGCGGCCGGAGCCGCAGCGGAGCGGGCCGGGGTGTTGATCGCTGGCCCGCTTGGACTGTGCTTTTTGCCGGCTTTTGTGTGCTTGGGCATTGTTCCGGTGGTCGCCGGGCTGGCCGGTCAGGTCCTGCAGTCGGGTCTGCTATGAGAGAGGAATGTATTGGTGATCAACATGTTTCGTGTATGCGTGGCGCGAATGACGCTGTTGGCGACCGACGAGTCGGGTATGTCCACCGTCGAATACGCCATTGGGACCATCGCGGCGGCGGCCTTCGGCGCGATTCTGTACACCGTCGTCACCGGCGATTCCATCGTGTCGGCGTTGACCAACATCATCGGTCGCGCACTCAACACCAAGGTTTAGTGTCGAGTGCCGGCGCAAGCACCGTTGAGGCGGCACTGGCGATCACCGCGCTGGTCCTGGTACTGGTCTTGTGTTTGGTGGGTGTTAACGCAGTGTCGATGCAGGTCCGCTGTGTCGACGCTGCCCGCGAGGCCGCCCGGCTGGCGGCGCGTGGTGACGAACGGTCGGCGATCGCCGCCGCCCGCCGCGTCGCGCCTGATGGGGCGCGGGTCCAGCTGCACCAGGACGGCGACTTGCTGGTCGCTACGGTCACCGCACATTCAAAGCTGTTACCCACGCTGGATATTGCGGCCACAGCGGTCGCAGCGGCAGAGCCGCCGCGATGAGCGTGGCTCGGCCACGGTGCTCGCGGCCACGATGGTCGCGGTGCTGCTGTGCGCCGCGGTCGCCGGCGCCTACCTCGGAGCGGTCGTGGTGGCACGTCATCGTGCGCAGGCAGCAGCTGACCTGGCCGCCTTGGCCGCCGCTGCGCGGCTGCCGTTGGGAGCCCCAGCGGCGTGCGCCCGTGCAACGCTGGTGGCCCATGAAATGCGGGTTGATGACGTCGAATGCGGAATAGAAGACCTCGACGTCGTCGTCACCGTAGAAGTGGCAGTTGACGTTGCCCAGGCCCTTGCCGGCACTGCGCGGGCCGCTGCGCGAGCCGGGCCGGTCTATAAGGCTCAATGGGGTTATTCTGCCCCATAAGGGCCTACCAGGATGTCGCCCGGGATGGCTCTGGCTACGTAGCGCCATTGATCCCGTTCTGGCCAAGCAGCCGCCCGCCGTGGCCGCCGGTTCCGGGGGTGCCTGGGTGGGTCGTAGCGCCGCCGTTCCCGCCGTTGCCGCCGTCGCCGATCAGCACGCCGTTGCCGCCGTTGCCGCCGTCGCCGCCGTTGCTGCCCTCGGCCGAGGCTGCTCCGCCGCCACCGCCGTTTCCGCCGAGGCCGACCAGCCCGGCCTGACCGCCGGCCCCGCCTGCCCCGCCGTGGCCGGGAACGCTGAACCCTCCCGATCCGCCGGTGCCGCCGGTCCCGCCATCACCGAGCAGCAGGCCCGCGTTGCCGCCGCCCCACCGGCCCGCCGTCGAGGCCGGCAACACCGCCGGTGCCGCCGTCCCCGCCGGAACCGACCAGTCTGCCGGCCCCACCGGCCCGCCGGCCCCACCGCGAACGTGGCCAGCCCGCCGGTGCCGCCGTCCCCGCCGGAACCGACCAGTCCGCCGGCCCCACCGGCCCCGCCGGCCCCACCGATGCCCGGCTGGCCGCTAGCCCCGCTACCGCCGTCGCCGCCGGAGCCGAAGACCAGGCCCGCACGGCCGCCGGTGCCACCGGTCCCGCCGTTGATGCCGCCCGCTTGGCCGTTCCCGCCGTTGCCGCCGTCGCCGAACAGTCCTGCGGTCCCACCTGTCCCGCCGCCACCACCGTCTTTGCCGCCATAACCGCCTCCACCGCCGTCGCCGCCGTCGCCGTAGAACGCGCCGCCATGGCCACCAGTCCCACCGGCTCCACCCGTGGCCTGGTCGGATTGCCCACCATCACCGCCTGAGCCGCCGGCACCGAACAGCCCGCCAGTTCCGCCGCCCCCGCCGGTACCACCCGCGGCATTGGAGCTGACCCCACCAACGCCGCCGCTACCGCCGGAACCCAACAGCCCACCGCTACCGCCGTTGCCGCCTGCCCCGCCGGCGCCGTACAAAGAACTTCCACCGCCACCGCCGCTACCGCCGTTGCCCCACAGCCACCCGCCGGCCCCGCCGTGACCGCCATTTCCCACCGTTCCGTTCGACGTGGCGAACCCGCCGGCTCCGCCGGCCCCGCCGGTGCCGATCAGCCCGGCGGCGCCTCCGTTACCGCCGTTTTGACCGGGCGCACCCGACCCGCCGGCCCCGCCGTTGCCAATTAACCACCCGCCGGCCCCGCCGTTTTGCCCGGTCCCCGGAGCCCCGTTGGCGCCGTTGCCGAAGAGCGGGCGCCCGGTAAGCGCCTTGGCTGGCGAATTAATCACGCTGAGCATCTGTTGCTCGAGGGTCTGCAACGGCGAGGCATTGGCGGCCTCGGCGGCTGTATAGGTGCCCGCACCCGATTGCAGGGTCTGCACAAACTGGGCATGAGCCGCCGCGGCTTGCGCGCTAATCTCCTGGTAGGTTTGGCCATGCGCGGAAAAAAACGTCGCAACGAACGCTGACACCTCATCGAGCGCCGCGGGGGCTATCGCCGTTGTCGAGGCCGCCGCGGCTGCTGTGGACGCGTTGATTGTCGAGCCGATCTTGGCAAAATCCGTTGCCGCTGCCTCGAGCTCTGGAGGCGCCACTTTTAGAATTGACATGCGGTGCCTCCATCGATACAGCTTCAAACAACCCAGGTTAATACGTATTTAGTACGTATTAACCTGGGTTGTTATAGACATTGGTTACGTAATGCGTATTGCACTTATGTACAATACTGGTGCTGGCGACCCCTCTAGTTATGATTGCTGTCACAGCTGAAGGGGTCGTCCGCACGCCGCCGCCGCAATTAGCGTTCATCGCAAGCCTCGATGGCCGCTGCGCGATTGCAGCTGGTAGTTAGGGGCAGTTAGTACTATTGCGCAGTGCTGTGTGCTCATGTCGGCACTCGCTAATAACAAAATCAGTTGCACCTCTGCGCGGTGCGGGCGTGGCCTGACTTGAGCTAGCAGAGGCTTTTTGTGGCTGCCGGCGGCTGCCCCCAGGGATATGTGTGATCAGGCCTTGGTGCCGGTGGCTTTCGGCAGGCCTGCATCGGCGAGTTCACCATCGGTGGGCAGTCGCAGCGCGACCAGCCCGGCGAACGTGTCCGGTTCTAGTTCCACCCGGTTGACGGTGACATGTACCGGTACCCAATCGTTGTCGAACCCCCGCATCCGCAGTACGCCGCTGGTTGCCCCGTTGACGAATTCCTTTGTCATCGACGACATCACAGGCTGGTCGTCGGGATGTACCCGCGTCTTATCCAGATGACTGCCCCGCCAATCGTAGAATGGGCAGGGCGCGTCAAGCCATTTCAACAAGGTCCAATTGTTGAGGTCGAAGAGCGCCCGATGCACTCCCGCCTGTGCTAGCCCGTTAAGGATCCGCTTGGCCAGATCGTCGACGGATACTGATGGGCCCTTGAGCTCGGCACGCCAGTTGATTGCCCGCGCGATCAGGTGGTCACGACCGTCTGACCCCGGTTCCAGCGCACTGCGCGAGACGAATCCTATCCGGATCGGATTTCCCTGCCAATCGGTGAGATCCCAGGTGCTGCATAGCGTTTGGCCCGCCTCGGGCTTGACCACCATTGCAAGCACCTTAGTTTCGTTGTGGTTGAGTTCGCGCGAAGGAAGATCTTCCGCGAAGGCCCTGCCATAGGTGACTTCCACTTCGGGATTCTTGCCACTGTTGGCCAGCGACTCTCGGGTGTCGGTGGCCACGCCACAGGTCAGGTCCCACTTCAACGGGCCAGGGATCGGCCGCTCCGGCGGTTGCTCATCGGCAGGGCCGGTCCACACTTGCACACCGTGCACCCGGCCGTCGGACATAACCACAGGTTCGGTGCGGATCACGCGGTCGCGTTTGGTTGTGATGCTCGTGAGGCTCTGGCCGGTTTGCAGCGACTGGGCGATCGCTGTTCGGACGGCTGAGAGGTAGGGGCTGCGACGCAGGAATGTGGTGATCGGGACGAGGTTCTTGAGTTGGCGCCCCTGCGCGGCCACGACGGGTTCGTTCCCCAACGTCTCCACGAGTAGCCAGTCGTGGGTCATGCGGCCAAGTTTACGGCCGAGGCACATCTCGTTGCAGAGTCGGGGAGACCTGCTGGCAAATGCCGAGCTGTGCGTCCCTCGATTATGTTGCTGCGTGGGGCACGACACACCGCTGGGGCGTAGATCAAGCAGCACAAGATAATTGGCTGCAGCGACCGGTCGCGGGCCCGCCCGGTAGGAAGACGACCTGGCCCACCCGGGTGCGCTGAACATTCGCTTCGATGCTGCTGAGCGCGTTTACCTCGTCTGACTGCGGCGATTGCTGATCCGATGTTTGCTAGATCCGAAGCTACCTGCACAAACTTCGGCGGCCGGTTTTCGCACATAACTTGTGTCTCGACTTCGTGTCTGGTGGGCGAAACCGTTGCCGATCAGCGGGCGTCCCACCATTCGCCTGGGTGGGCGCGTTGATCACGTTGAGTAACTCTTACAGAGGATTCTGGATTACCGACACCACCCCGCCCTGCTGGTGCCGATCGCGCACGGTGGGCGGTCAACACCAAGCAAGCGATGCCTATCCTCGGTAGGGGCAACGTGGGTAAGCCTGTAACCGCGTTCGTGGTGAACTGAGTTGCGCACCCGGTCGTAGCCAGGTATTTTCCTGCTACGTCCCTATTTTCAGGATTACTGTGTGACGGCAGTTCGGCATTTCTTTGCACCGAGGAAGTGCGTTCGGGCGTCGTCACGACCCAGATCTGTGGACGTCGACCGTCGAGGGGTCGGTCGCCATCCGCCGTATTGCTCGGCGAGGATAGGTGATCCATCTCGCTGCAGCAGATCGGCCTCGTCCGTTGCGGTGCAACGCATCTGGAGGAGGACTGTCCGGCAGGCACCTCGCATCGGCTGCTGGGCTTCGCCGGTGGCGCAATCGACGGATGTTGGGCCTGAGCACTCAGCGTGACTCGTGGCCCAACTCGGTAAGCACCAGCCGCAGTACCTGCACCGCGCCGGCTTTGTCTAGCGGGTCGTTGCCGTTGCCGCATTTGGGGGACTGCACACACGACGGACATCCGCTCGGACATTCGCACGCCTGGATCGCCGCTGCCGTGGCGCCCAACCAGATACGAGCTTGTCGGAATCCGCGTTCGGCGAATCCGGCCCCGCCGGGATAGCCATCGTAGACAAACACACTGGGCAGTCCATCGGGGCCGATCGCGGTGGACATGCCGCCGATGTCGCCGCGATCGCAGCTGGCCAGCAAGGGTAGTAGTCCAATGGCCGCGTGCTCAGCGGCGTGCAACGACCCGGGAACTCGGGGTTGTTCAATACCGTTGCAGCACAACGCATCATCCGTGATACTGTACATGACCGCGGTAGTAGGTAGCATCCGCTCTGGCATCTCCAGTTCGACGAAGTCGACTACCTCTCCGGTAAGCCGGCGGCGCAGGTAACCGACAACTTGGTTGGTGACGGTCACCGGCACCAGACCCAAAGTGACTGGCCCAAAAGTCAATCGCTCACCGGTTCCGGTGACGGCGATTTCGGTGAGCTCGCGCGCAAACGTGGTATAGCCGGGATCCTCGGCGTGTACGAAGGCGATGCCGTCCTCGGTATCCAGCGCGTCGACGACGTAGCTGTCGCCCTGATGCAGGTATACCGCTCCTGGGTGCACCGAGGCCGGGGCTTGCCCTTCCCCGACACTGCCCAGCAGCCGCCCGGTGTCGGCCTCGACGATGAGGATTTGCCCGCCGGCCGAACCCCGGATGTCTATCGCGGCATGTGGTTCTAGGCCTGGTGCCGGGAAATATCTGCCGGATCGGTGCCGCAGCAACCCGTCGTCCACCAGGTCCTTGGCCACCTGCTCGGCGCCCAAGGACCGGACTTCGGCGTCGTCGAGCGGTAGTTCGGTGGCGGCACACAGCAGTTGGGGTCCCAGGATGTAGGGGTTGGCGGGATCGATCACGATGCGCTCGACCGGCTTGTCCAGCAGCGCGGTCGGATGGTGGACCAGGTACGTGTCCAATGGATCGTCGCGAGCGATCAGCACCACCAGTGCACCTTGGCCGCGCCGGCCCGAGCGGCCAGCCTGTTGCCAGAACGAGGCGACCGTCCCGGGAAAGCCGGCGAGCACCACCGCGTCCAGACCGGCGATATCGACGCCCAACTCCAGTGCGTTGGTGGTGGCCAGGCCGCGCAGCTGGCCCTGCGCCAGGGCATGCTCCAACGCGCTGCGGTCCTCGGCGAGATAGCCGGCGCGATACGACGCCACCGTGTCGGACAGCTCCGGGGCGATATCGTTCAGCCGCGCTGCCGCACCTAGCGCGGTGAGTTCCGCAGCGCGCCGCGACCGCACGAAGGTCAAGGTCTGCGCTCCCTCAGCGATCAGGTCGGCCATCACTCGTGCCGCCTCGGCGCCCGCGGAGCGGCGCACCGGGGCTCCGTTCTCGCCGGCCAGGTCGGCCCGTAGCGCGGGCTCCCACAACGCGACCGTGCGGGCTCCCTGCGGTGAGCCGTCGTTGACGACTTCCTCGACCGGCTGGCCGATGAGTTCGGCGGCCGTCGTGCCCGGCGAGTCCGTCGTCGCGCTGGCGAAGATCACCGTCGGGGCGTTACCTGGCTGGGAAGAATAGCGATCGCACAGCCGCAACAGGCGGCGCAGCACCATCGCCACATTAGAGCCGAAAACGCCACGGTAGTAATGACATTCGTCGACGATTACAAAGCGAAGGCCACGCAACAAGACGGCCCAGCGGGCGTGGTTGCGCAAGATCGATAAGTGGAGCATGTCGGGGTTGGAGAACAGCCACCGGGAGCGCTCCCGGGCAAAGCGGCGCACCTCGGCGGGACTGTCACCGTCGTAGGCGGTGGGTGCGACGTCATGTAGCCGCGGCACGGCGCTGGCCAGTGCGTGCGCGGCACGTAACTGGTCGTGGCCAAGCGCTTTGGTCGGCGACAAGTACAGGGCTCGGGCTCTCGGGTCTGTTGCCAGCGTATTGAGCACGGGAAGTTGATAGGCCAGTGATTTTCCCGACGCGGTGCCAGTGCTCACCACCACATGGCGGCCCGAGTGAGCCAGCTCAGCGGCCGCGGACTGATGTGACCACGGTGAGCTGATGCCGCGGTCGGTAAACGCGCGCACCACGTCGGGCTCGGCCCAGGCTGGCCAACGGTCCTGCCGGCCGTCGCGGGGTGGTAGCTCGGCAACGTGGCGCAGCGGATGCTCGTCTGGCGCGGTACCAGCGAGCGCGGCGGCAAGCAGTTCGCTGCCGAAACTCGCCATTTCAAACCCTCCTCGGTGCCTCGCGATGCCCCCGGTTTGGGGGCCCCGCAGCAGCGTCACGGCCCCCGAAATCCGGCGTCCGGATGACGCCGAGGTTAAGAGACCATCTCGTCAGCAATCACTCCACGACAAGAGTCTGTCGCCGAGACGAGGAACATGATTGACTGGTGGCGGTCGCAGCTTCTGTGTTCGTGTCACACTTTCGCAGGAACAACGTTGCGGTCGCGGTTCCTGCGAGGTGATTGGTCGGGTGAAGTTCCGGCGACTCCGCGAGGTATGGCGGTCGTACTCGGCCCGGAGCATCGAAAGGCGGTGCTCCGCACCCAGAAGAAAAGGAAAGATCGAGAGATGCCACAGGGAACTGTGAAGTGGTTCAACGCGGAGAAGGGGTTCGGCTTCATCGCCCCCGAGGACGGTTCCGCGGATGTTTTTGTCCACTACACGGAGATCCAGGGTTCGGGCTTCCGCACCCTTGAAGAAAACCAGAAGGTCGAGTTCGAGATCGGCCACAGCCCCAAGGGCCCCCAGGCCACCGGAGTCCGTTCGGTCTGACCCAGCAGATTCTGGCGAAAACCCCCTGTGTCCTCCCGCTTAGCGGGTGCGGCCGGGGGGTCTTCGTTATTTAGCTGCCCCTGGTCAGGTGCCGAAATGGTGCAGGCGCCGCGGTCGCCGCGCCGGATTGTTCAAGCCGTGGATCGCCGAGCTGGCCTACTGTCGGGGGCGTGAGTCAGCTCTCCTTCTTCACGGCCGAGTCGCTACCCCCCGCAATCGCCGATCTTTCCGGTGTGTTGGCGGCTTCCGGCCAGATCGTGATGGTTAGCGCTCCTAGTAAAAGTCCCGCCCCGGGCGCCCGGCTTTCGGTGGTAGTAGATCAGCCCTGGCGTGCCTCGGCGCTGGCCGAGATGATTCGCGAGGCTGGTTTGGCACCCGAGATCTCCCGGACTGAGGAAGACACCCCGCTGGTCAGGACGGCGGTGGACCCGCTGTTGTGCCCGATCGCCGCCGAATGGACACGTGGCGCGGTCAAGACGGTGCCCCCGCGGTGGCTGCCGGGGCCGCGCGAGCTGCGGGCCTGGACTTTGGCGGCCGGCACCCCGGAGGCCGACCGTTACCTGCTGGGTCTAGATCCGCACGCACCCGATACCCATTCACCGTTGGCGTCGGCTCTGATGCGGGTCGGAATTGCGCCCACCCTAATCGGCACCCGTAGCGGTCGACCGGCGCTGCGGATCAGCGGCCGTCGCAGGCTATCGCGCCTGGTAGAGAACGTTGGGGAACCTCCCGACTGGGCCGAGGCGTTAGCGCTGTGGCCGCGGGTTTAGCGGCCCGCTCAGACCACTGTTTGGTGCAGTCGGTTTGCGCAGGCCCACCCAAGGGTGCGAAATTGTCAGTTGCCCGCGGGCGGAGGGATGCCAACGCAACTGCCTTTCACCGGAGTCTTAGAAGCCGGCCGGTCATTTCTTCGTGCAGGGTGGTCCCGCAAGGGACCGGGATTAAGAGATGGAGCGTAAGCGAAGTTGGCTGACCCGAAGTCGGTGAAGAGCCCCGGGGGCTCTAGGAGCGGCGGAAATGGGAGCCCGCGGCGACTTGTCATAGTCGAGTCGCCGACGAAAGCGCGCAAATTGGCAGGCTATCTGGGCTCCGCGTACATCGTCGAGTCATCCCGGGGGCACATCCGTGACCTGCCGCGAGCGGCGGCCGACGTGCCCGCGAAGTTCAAGTCTGAGCCGTGGGCCCGGCTGGGCGTCAACGTCGACGCCGACTTCGAACCGCTCTACATCATCAGCCCCGAAAAGAAGAGCACCGTCACCGAACTCAAAGGCCTGCTGCAAGACGTCGACGAGCTCTATCTGGCCACTGATGGTGACCGCGAGGGCGAAGCCATCGCCTGGCACCTGATGGAAACTCTGAAACCGCGCGTTCCGGTCAAGCGGATGGTTTTCCATGAGATCACCGAGCACGCGATCCTCGCTGCCGCGCAGCACCCCCGTGACCTGGATATCGACCTGGTTGACGCGCAGGAGACCCGACGCATCCTGGACCGGCTATATGGCTACGAAGTTAGCCCGGTGCTGTGGAAGAAGGTCGCGCCTAAGCTGTCGGCCGGCCGGGTGCAATCAGTGGCCACCCGCATCATCGTGCAGCGTGAACGCGACCGGATGGCGTTCCGCAGCGCAGCGTACTGGGACATCGTTGCCAAGCTGGACGCCAGCGGGTCCGATCCGGCCGCCCAGCCGCCCACCTTCACTGCCCGACTGACCAATGTGGACGGCCAGCGCGTGGCCACTGGCCGCGACTTCGACTCGCTGGGCACGCTGCGTACTAGGGGCGGCGAAAGCACCCCAGAAGTGACAGTGTTAGACGAGGCCAACGCGACCAGGCTGGCCACGGCCCTGCGCGGCGCCCAGCTGACCGTGGCGTCGGCGGAGGAGAAGCCCTACACCCGGCGCCCGTATCCGCCGTTCATGACATCGACGCTGCAGCAGGAAGCCGGTCGCAAGTTGCGGTTTTCCGCGGAGCGCACGATGAGCATCGCTCAGCGGCTCTACGAGAACGGCTACATCACCTACATGCGTACCGACTCGACCACGCTGTCGGAGTCAGCGATCAACGCCGCCCGTACACAGGCACGTCAGCTCTACGGCGAGCAATATATCGCCACCTCTCCTCGCCAATACACCCGCAAGGTAAAGAACGCCCAGGAAGCCCACGAGGCCATCCGGCCCGCCGGCGAGACGTTCGCCACCCCGGACGCGGTGCGTCGCGAACTCGACGGCGATGAATTCCGGCTCTACGAGCTGGTCTGGCAGCGCACGGTGGCGTCGCAGATGGCCGACGCGCGCGGCACTACGCTGAGCCTGCGGATCGCCGGTAGTGCGGGCGACCCTGGCCAAGAACAGCAAGTGGTGTTCTCCGCGACCGGGCGCACCCTGACCTTCCCCGGCTTCCTTAAGGCCTATGTGGAAACCGTGGACGAGCTGGCCGGCGGCGAGGCTGACGACGCCGAGCGGCGATTGCCGCATCTGACTCCGGGTCAGCGGTTGGATGCCATCGAGCTGACCCCGGACGGGCACGCCACCAACCCGCCGGCGCGCTATACCGAGGCCTCCTTGGTCAAAGCGCTGGAGGAGCTGGGTATCGGCCGCCCGTCGACGTACTCGTCGATCATCAAGACCATCCAGGACCGTGGCTACGTGCAGAAGAAGGGCAGCGCCCTGGTGCCGTCGTGGGTCGCGTTCGCCGTTACCGGTCTGTTGGAGCAGCATTTCGGCCGCCTCGTCGACTATGACTTCACCGCGGCGATGGAAGATGAGCTTGACGAGATCGCCAACGGGCATGAGCAACGCACCAACTGGCTCAACAACTTCTACTTCGGCGGCAACCATGGTGTGCCCGATTCAATAGCCCGCTCCGGTGGATTGAAGAAGCTGGTCGGTGTGAATCTCGAAGGCATTGACGCCCGAGAGGTCAACTCCATCAAACTGTTTGACGATGCGCAGGGTCGTCCCGTCTATGTTCGGGTCGGCAAGAACGGGCCGTACCTGGAACGTTTGGTAGCAGGCGATGATGGTGAGCCCACCCCGCAGCGGGCCAACCTCAACGGCACGCTCACCCCGGACGAGCTCACCTTGGAGGTTGCCGAGGAGCTTTTCGCCACACCGCAAGAGGGGCGCGTCCTGGGCGTGGATCCAGAAACCGGCCACGAGATCGTCGCCAAAGACGGTCGGTACGGGCCTTACGTGACCGAGGTCCTGCCTAAGCCCGATGACGACGACAGTGCAGCGGATCAGGGAGCTAAGAAGGGTAAGAAGGCGTCGGCTTCTCAAGGCCCCAAACCGAGGACCGGGTCGCTGCTGCGGAGCATGGATTTGCAGACGGTCACTCTCGAGGATGCGCTGAAACTGCTGTCGCTGCCTCGGGTTGTTGGTGTGGACCCTGCTTCAGGTGAAGAGATCACCGCGCAGAACGGGCGTTACGGCCCATATTTGAAGCGCGGCGCCGATTCTCGGTCGCTGGCAACCGAAGACCAGATGTTCACCATTACTCTCGACGAAGCGTTAAGGATCTACGCTGAACCGAAACGTGCTGGCCGGCAAAGCGCTTCGGCGCCGCCGCTGCGTGAGCTGGGGACTGATCCGGCGTCAGGCAAGCCAATGCTGATCAAGGACGGCCGGTTCGGCCCGTACGTCACCGATGGTGAGACCAACGCTAGCTTGCGCAAAGGCGATGACGTGGCGTCGATTACCGATGAACGTGCCGCCGAACTGCTGGCCGACCGACGGGCCCGGGGTCCGGTTAAGCGGCCCGCTAAGAAAACTGCCCGCAAGGCGCCGGCGAAGAAGGCGGCCAAGCGCAGCTAGCCCCGGCACCCGCGGAATCAGCCAGTCACCTCGCTGGAGATCTCTTCAGGGACAGCCAGATTCACCGGTCGGGCAAGCTGGGTAGGTGCTGTGCGTCCGCGCAGCTCGACGATTTCGCCGACGTTCCAGCACAAAGCTTCGGCGTCGAGCGCGCCGCTGACCGCGATCGCCGACGCGAGCACATGGCCATCCTCGAGTTTGGCTAGTTCGGTGAGTCTCGCCGCCTCGTTGACCGGGTCGCCGATCACGGTGTACTCGAAGCGGGCTTGCGCGCCGATATGGCCGGCGATGGCCCTGCCGGCCGACACCCCAATGCCGAACTCCGCGCTACCCAGCACCGGCAGGAGTTCGTCGTGCAGCTCACGTGCGGCCGACAGCGCCGCACCGGCACCGTCAGGGTGCTCGATAGGCGCGCCGAAGATCGCCAGCGCGGCATCGCCCTGGAACTTGTTGACGAACCCGCCGTGCCGCCCGACGGTGTCCACGACCACGCGGAAGAACTCGTTGAGCAGGTGGACCACCTCGGCGGGTGGTCTTGTCTCTGCGAGCTGGGTGGAGCCGATCAGGTCCACGAACAGCACCGCGACGTCGCGCTCCTGCCCACCCAACTCGGTGCCGCGCTCCAAGGCCCGGCGGGCCACGTCTTCGCCGACGTAACGACCGAACAGGTCACGCAGCCGCTGCCGCTCGGACAGCTCACGCACCATGTCGTTGAAGCCGGCTTGCAGCAAGCCCAGCTCACTGGCGTCATAGATCTGCATGTGCGCGTTGTAATTGCCGCGCTGGACCTCGGACAGTGCCCAGCGCAGTTGTCGCAGCGGATCGGCGATCGACATGGCCACCAACCAGGTGCTGACCAGCCCGAGCACCAACGCCGCCAACGCCAGCAGCAGGATGGGGCTGAAAAACTGCTCCGGCGGTGCATGCAGTAGGGCAATCTTGTCGGCCACCACGGCCAGCACGATCGCCAGGATTGGCACGCCGGTGGACGGCACCCAGGTCAACATCAGCCGCAAGGTGACACCGGGTGCTTTGACGTTCTCTGGTATGCCGCTCCGCAGGGCTGCCACGGCCACCGGTCGCAAGACCCGCTCAGATTGCAGGTAGCCGATGATCGCGGTCGCGGTGGCGCCCAGTGCGGTGGCGAGCACCACGATGGGCGCTGAATGCCTGGCCGCCGACCAGCTGGCGACGATGAATACCGCCCCACCGATGCTCCAGGCCACCAGGCTGATCATGGTGCGATAGAAAGGCATGCGTAGTGCGCGGCTACGGGCCAGTTCGGTCGCGGCAGGATCAGCCTCGGCGAGCAGGTTGTCGCGGCGTTGCCATCGGAAAACCGGCATCAGCAGCTTCAGGTTCACTGCGAACCCAGTGGAGAACGCCACGATCACCGAGATGGTGAAGATTGCCAGGTTGCGGACGGGCAGATCCTGCAGCTCGACGCGGTCCTGGGGTGGCAAGCCGTAGCGCAGGAAACCGAGCACGAACAGGGCGCCGATGATGTCGGACTGCAGCATGCTCAGCGAGAACACCGGCCACGGGGTGCGCACCACCCACCGGACGAACGCACCGATCCGCCCGGGCAGTCCTGCCGCCTGGGTTGCCACTAACTCACCGTATCGGTCGGCGGGGACTTGTCGGAAACCTCCAGCGTCTTTGCTGGTCGCGGGAGGGTGGTGCGAGCGGCCAAAGGGTCACGGAAATGTCGCGACATGGCCGCCGATCGGGCATCATGTCGGTCGGTATCGCTACTGTTACCGATGATGTCCGGGGTGTTTACGCGGCTGGTGGGCCAAGATGCGGTGGAAGCCGAGCTGCTGGCCGCCGCCAAGGCCGCCCGTGGTGACTTAGTTCACAGTCGGACGGCTGACGGGACTATGACACATGCGTGGCTCATCACCGGTCCGCCGGGCTCGGGACGCTCGGTTGCGGCGGTGTGCTTCGCGGCCGCGCTGCAATGCACTGCAGACTTCGCCGACGGCGGCCCGGGCTGCGGGCGCTGCCGGGCGTGCACGACGACGATGGCCGGCACCCACGCCGACGTCCGCCGGGTGATTCCCGACGGCCTATCGATCGGCGTGGACGAGATGCGCGCCATCGTGCAGACCGCCTCGCGCCGTCCGACCACCGGGCGTCGGCAGATCGTGCTGATCGAGGACGCCGATCGGTTGACCGAAGGAGCCGCGAACGCGCTGCTCAAGGTTGTCGAGGAACCGCCGCCGTCGACGGTGTTCCTGTTGTGCGCGCCGTCGGTGGATCCAGAAGACATCGCGGTCACGTTGCGGTCCCGCTGCCGGCATGTCGCGCTGGTGACCCCGTCACCCGCGGCGATCGCGCAGGTACTGATTGACAGCGACGGGCTGGCCGCCGACACGGCGAACTGGGCGGCGTCGGTCAGCGGTGGCCATGTGGGACGGGCGCGCCGGTTGGCGACCGACCCGGAAGCCCAGCAGCGACGCGAACGGGCGCTCGGGCTGATCCGCGACGCCGCGACGCCGTCGCGGGCGTACGCCGCGGCCGAGGAACTGGTGGCCGCGGCCGAAGCGGAGGCTCTGGTGCTGACCGCTGAGCGGGCCGAGGCCGAGACCGAAGAGCTGCGGACGGCTCTGGGGGCCGGCGGCACCGGAAAGGGCACGGCTGGGGCGCTGCGCGGCGTTGCGGGCGCGATCAAGGATCTCGAGCGGCGGCAGAAATCCCGTCAGACCCGTGCTTCGCGTGATGCGCTGGACCGAGCATTGATCGATTTGGCGACCTACTTTCGGGATGCGTTGTTCGTTTCGGCGAATGCGGGGCCGGTGCGGCCCAACCATCCGGACATGGCCGACCGGGTAGCGGCGCTGGCCGCTCATGCCACGCCGGAGCGGCTGTTGCGCTGCATCGAAGCCGTGCTGGAGTGCCGCGAAGCGTTGGCGGTCAACGTCAAACCCAAGTTCGCGGTCGACGCTATGGTCGCGACCATCGGCCAGGAACTGCGCGAATAACTCCCTGGCGACGATGCGGCTTGGGTTGGCCAGCCCATCTGCCGTAGACTCGTGCCGCCCGGCGCGAGGGTAGGCCGCCTTAGCTCAGTCGGTAGAGCGATTCACTCGTAATGAATAGGTCAGGAGTTCGATTCTCCTAGGCGGCTCCATCTACCAGCGAAACCTCCTCAGGACGTTTCGCTGACCACGTCGGAGCCAGGGCAACGTGATGCTTTCCCAATACTTTCAGCCGCCACTTTCCTGGCAGGAGCAATTGTCAAAAGTTGTGGGTCATCGACGTATGCAGCCTTTTGGTCTTGTCCTTCGGGGCGTTGACGAGTTTGATCGGCTATTGCATCCATCGGTTGTAGAAGCGGCTGAAGGTGCCGTTGGTGAGGGCTTGGGCGAGCCACTCGTTTGTTTGTGCGGTCAGTTGGCTTCCTTTGGGCAGCAGGAAGGCCTTGTGATCGGTGGTAAACGGCGTGTCCGGGTGCACGGCCACCAGTTCGGGGTGTTGTTTCGCTTGGTAGCTAGCCTCGATGGCGTCGGTGATCATCACGTCAGCCTTGCCCTCGAGGAGCTGGTCGAACACGGTGGTGTTATCTTGCCAAATGGTGAGCGTGGCGTTGGGGAAGTTTTGTTTTGCGAACTGTTCGTTGGTCCCGCCCGCATTCTCGATCACGCGCACACCGTGCTGATTGATCTGGTCTATCGAGTGGAAGCCATCCGCATTCGCAGCGGTGGTCAGTGGTGTCTTGCCGCTGGTCAGATACGGCTGGGTGAAGTCGGCGAGCTGCTCGCGTGCCGGTGTTTTAGAAATCCCGCCAACAGCGACATCACATCTGCCCGGCGCCCCGACGTCTGTCATCAACGATCCCCACGTGGTCGCCACGAATGTCGCGATACGTCCCAGATGCGCCGCGAGATCGTTGGCCATGTCGATGTCGATACCGGCGTACTGTCCGGTTTTCGGATCACGATAGGACAGCGGCTTGTAGTCGCCGGTCGTACAGATCCGCAGCACCTCAGCAGTTGAGGAATGGCGAGCCGCGGTCTGCTCGCGTGAGCAACTCGCGCACAGCGCAGCGGCAAACGTAAAGATGCTCACTACGATCGTCGGGAAGAGCTGACGGCTAAGCCGGAAACGCATCAGCCGAGCATACGGCGACACCTGATCGCGGCCTGAACCCCGTTGTTGGCGTTGTCTACGCGGCCCCTGGTGGGCAGGCTCAAGCGACTAGGTGCGGGGCGTTGACCGCGAGCCAGCGGCTCCGAGCGGCATCAATGAGCTTGTAGGCCATGGCAATTCCGGCGGCTCTGGAACCATCGCCTTTGATGACCTTGGTGCGCAACGCACTAGCGAAAGTTGATTCAATGTCCTCGGCGTTGTAGATGTCACGCATCGCCGCGGCCGCGCCCGGGTGCGCGGATTTCGGCAGTGCGGAAAGCGCATTGGCCCGCTGGACTTGATCAACACCTGCGAATCCAGATCATCCGGAAGTACTTTCTTCCCGGCCATCCACAAGTTTCGATCATTGCTCTCCTGGCAGTGAATCTGTCCAGTGTTCCGCACGTCCGGGCTGTGGGGTATGCCGCTGCAAAATAAGGCGCTTTGGTCGTGGCTAGCTTGGAGCAGCTGAGCGATTCTACGGTGTGTTTTGGGCGGCCATTCTTCCAGGTTCTGCACGGGATTAAGAAATTGTGAAATCGGCGGTTAGCGCCGATACCCGTTAGGCCGGCGCGAGAAAGCCCACCGGTCCGGACGCGATGCACAATGACAGCGCGGTGGTGTTGGCGCGCACGGTGATCGCGTCTCCAGCGCCCGGTAGCCGCGCGTAGACCCGGTTGAGTCCCGGATGCACCGGAACCTTGACGCCGGGTCCTTGGGTCAGCGATAGCGTCATCGAGCCGTCGCTGTTGGCCAGGTAGTTGAGTTCGACGGTCCAATCGGCCGGCAGCAGCGGACCGTCGAGCGTCATGCGCGCCGGTTTGTCCGGCTGCACGAAATAGCCGCAACGTGGCGTAGGCCCGGCAACGATGGCCCGGATCCAGGTCACGTGCGCATCGACCAGCCGGCCGGAGCTGTCCAGCATCATCAATTGTGTTGTAGAAGAGGTAAATTCAGGTCTGTCGTGCAGCAGGGCGAACATGTGGCTGGCCAGGTTCTCCGGCCAAGCGACCCGTTGCAGCACCAGCGGATCGACCTCGGAATCCAGCAGCGGCGCACTCGAGGCCGCATGCGCGGCGGCCAAACCAGCACGGGCGTTCTGCAGATAGGGCTGGGCGGGGTTGTCACGCCAGCTGGTGAGAAACGTCGCCGTCGAGTACAGGCTGCTGGCCATAAACAGCACCGCGAGACCGGTTGTCACCACGGTGCGCGTCGGCGACATGTCCAGCCAACGCGCGGCCAGTGAGCGGTTCGGCGCACCAAACGCGACGGCCGCCAGCAGCGCCAGCACAATCACGAGATCCGGTAGATACCGTAGGGTCTGGGCCAATTCTAAGGCGGTCTGCTGCGACGACCGCATCAGATAGATCGGCACCTGACAGGCGACCGTATACCCCGCCGCGGTCAGCCACACCAACCCGATGCGTTGCTTGCGGACCAGCGAGAGCGCCAGTACTCCGATTAGCACCAGCCAGCCCAGCGCCATCACCAGCGGCCCCGGAGTGGCCCACGGCGACGCCGGCGCCCACCGGTCCCAACGCCACGGTCCGCCGGCCAGGCCCGGCACAATGCCGTGGGTGATCGAACGCCACAGCAGATCCCGCGTCATCGACAGGTCCGAACTCCATCGCCGCTGATTAACCACGGCCAGGTAGAGCGCTACCCAGCCAACGGTCAATGTCAACGACGCGATCCACAACCGGACGCCGTCAAGCCACACCGTCCGCACAGCCGTGTGATCACCTCGCACCTGGCGGAGCAGGGTGGCCACCGCGAACGCGACGAACGGGATCACCGCAGCTTTCTCGAAAAACAACAGCCCACCGCAGTAGACCGCCGCGCCGGTGACTGCGTAGCGCTGGTTGCCGGTGCGGACCAGCAGGATCGCGTCGGCGCACACCCAGGCCAGCGCCGCCAACATCGGCAGCGAATTCAGCGCCGCCGCCCACCACGCGAACCCCGGCACGGCAAGTGGCGCAAAAAGCGCAAACGTCAACGGGACCAGCAACACCCGGCGCCAGCCGAGGATGACGTACAGCGCACGCAGCAGGGCCAGCGACACCAGCAATTGCAGGATCACCAGGCTGATCGCCGGTCCGGTCCAGACCAGTGGCGCCAATCGGATGAGCACGCCGGCGATCAGGAAGGCGGCCGGCATCAGGTGGCCGTCGTGGTCGTCGAACAAGTACGACGGTGACAGCAGGCCTTGGGTGCCGGCCTTCCCGATCAGGATCAGGTCGTCCCAATAGAAGTAGCCGCGAAACGCCAGCACCGCGCGGATCCCTAGCTGCAGCGCGATCAACACGGCGGCGGCCACCCCTATGTATGGTGAGCCGGTGCGCGCACTAGTCACCGGGGCAGCCGGTTTCATCGGCTCGACGCTAGTCGACCGTCTGCTGGCCGACGGCCACACGGTGGTAGGACTCGACAATTTCGCGACCGGTCACGCGACCAACCTCGAGCATCTCGCCGACACTCCCGGGCACGCCTTCGTCGAGGCCGACATTGTGACCGCGGACCTGCACGCGATCCTCGACGAGCATCGGCCCGAGGTGGTGTTCCACCTGGCGGCGCAAATCGACGTCCGGCACTCGGTGGCCGACCCGCAGTTCGACGCGTCGGTTAACGTCATCGGCACGGTACGGCTAGCGGAAGCGGCCCGGCGCACCGGGGTGCGCAAAGTCGTGCACACCTCGTCGGGCGGATCGATCTACGGCACCCCCTCGCAGTACCCCACCCCGGAAACCGTGCCCACCGACCCCGCGTCGCCGTACGCCGCCGGCAAGGTGGCAGGGGAGATCTACCTGAACACCTTTCGCCACCTCTACGGCCTGGACTGCTCGCATATCGCGCCGGCCAACGTCTACGGCCCCCGCCAGGATCCGCACGGTGAAGCGGGTGTGGTGGCCATCTTCGCCCAGGCGTTGCTGTCGGGTAGGCCCACCAAGGTGTTCGGCGACGGCACCCACACCCGCGACTACGTGTTCGTCGACGATGTGGTCGACGCCTTCATCAAGGCGTCCGGCGAGGCGGGCGGCGGCCAGCGCTTCAACATCGGCACCGGGATCGAGACATCAGACCGCCAACTGCATACCGCGGTCGCGGCGGCCGTCGGGGGGCCCGACGATCCGGAGTTTGCGCCGCCGCGCCTGGGTGACTTGAAGCGGTCCTGCCTCGACATCGGCTTAGCAACAACGGTTTTGGGCTGGAGCCCACAAGTTCAGCTGAACGACGGGGTACGGCGCACAGTCGAGTACTTCCGTGTCGCCCAGCGGGCCTAGCGCGGCTCGGGCGCCTGCGCCTCCGCCAGTGCAACGGCGCGGGCCAACCGCGCGTAGCGCAACTCCAGGTCCTTGAACCGCATGTAGGTGCTCAGCGTGGTGAAACTGAACGCCATGATCAGCGCGTAGAGCATCAGATCGGTGCCGCGGCGTACCCCGAACCAGTGCGCCACGACGGTGGTGTCGTCGGGCCGAAGCACGGCATAGACACCGCCGAGCACAAACGCGATGTACCCGACCTTCACCCAGGCGCGAGACCGCGCGTTGCGGCGCGACCGCAGCAAGTAGACCAGCAGCGCAATGATCGACCCGATCAGCAGCACTTGGATCCAGTTCATCTTTCGGTCCTTTTCATCTCGGCATCCTCCCGCGCAGGAACCCGTCAAAGACGATGTTGACGCCGTTGAGCAGGGGCTGCCCCTTCGACTTCGAGTACTCGGTGTACAGCACCTCCACCGGTGCCTCGACGACGCGCCAGTGGTTCTCGGCGATCAACATGACGAACTCGTTGGCGTGGCTCATGCCGCTCATCGTGATATTCAGTCCGTCGGCTACTTTCTTGTTGAACACCCGCAGGCCGTTGTTGGTGTCGGTGAGGCCTAACCGGCGACCGCGCCGACTCAACCGCGCCGCGGTCCACAACACAACCCTTTTCACAAGCGGCGGCCGGCTGGCTGGGCTAGCTAAGGGCCGGCCAAAACGCGTTCCGATAACCACGTCGACGTCATTAGCGCCGAGCCGATCGACCATCGCGGCAAGGTCTTTGACGCGGTGCTGGCCGTCGGCGTCGAAGGTGGCGAAAACCTGCGCTCCCGGCTGCTGACGGGCGTACTCGACGCCGGTCTGGATCGCCGCACCCTGGCCCAGGTTGACCGGATGACGCACCAGGTGCGCCCCGGCTCTCAAAGCGATCTCGCCGGTGCCGTCGGCGCTGCCGTCGTCCACGCAGACGACGTGATCGAAAACCGCGCGCACATCGGCGATGACTTCCCCGATGACAGCGGCTTCATTGAAGGCGGGAACGATAACCCAGACTCTCGCGTAATGCGTTGCAGTGTCCATTTTCAAGCCCATTTAAGCCCACAAGGTACACGCCCGGTCAGGCCGGCTGTCCGGAACGCGCCAGTGCCGCCAGATGGACGCCGATCCCCACCAGCGGACCGCACAACAGCGCGACCACCGTGCGGGTCTCCAGCTGCAGCGGCAACAGCAGCAACGATGCCGACGCGACCGTCGCGCAAACCCAGCCCAGTGAATACGCGCGATGCAGCGCCGCTGCTACCGCAGCCGCGCCGGTGAGCGTCAACATGGCGATCGCCACCGCGGCCGCCGTCAGCCATGCCAGCAGCGTGCCGCTGGCGTCGTACTGTGACCCAAACCCGGCGCGCAGTAGCCACGGCCCCGCAACACCCGCCGCCAGCACCCCGAGTGCGCCGATACCGCCGATGATCGCCGCCGGCGCGATGAGTGCCCGGAGTCGGTTGCGGCGCTGGTCAACGAAATGAGCGATGAGGTTGCCCTGCATGGCGGTCAGCGGCACCAGCAGCGGCGCGCGGGTCAACGTCACAGCCAGGATGACGACGCCGCCTTGTGCCCCGAGCTCATTCGAGGTCAGCTTCAGCAGTACCGGAAACCCCATCACCAGAATCGCGCTGGCACCGGCAGCGGTGATCGAATGGGCGGCGCCGCGCAGGAACGTCGTGGTGCCGCAACGTGTGTGTAGGCGTGTCGTGGCTCGTGCTGTGGGGGAAGCCAGCAGTGTGATTAGCCACGCTATCGCGCCGGCGACGGTTGCCCACAAGAAGCCGATCAGACCCCATCCGATCACGAACGTTGCTGCGGCGATGGCCACCCGGATAACCGCGTCGGTCACCATCAGCGACCCGTAGTGGCTCCATCGGTTGGTGCCGGCCAGCATGCCCAGCAGGGTGGCGTGCAGGCAAAACCCGGCTAAACCAACGCTGAGCAGGGCCACCGAAAGCCAGCGCGCCTCAACGAACGTTCGCCCACTCCACAACGGCGAGCTCCCGGCGATCACGACGGCGGCAGCGACACCAACCGTCCCGGCGATCCACAGCGGGCGGGTAGGCCGACCCGGCATGGCCGCCAAATCGCTGACATAGCCCGTCGCGCGGACCTCGCGGGTGGTTTCTTGCAGCAAGCCGTTGGCTGCACCGGTGACCAGGCCGAACGCCCCCCAAAACACCCCGAATACCGAGAATCCACTCGGCGCCAGGTTACGGGCGGCCAGATAAATCACCGCATAGCCGCACAGCGCGGTCAATGCGGTCGCCGCGCCGACCCGGGCCACGCTGCCCCGGGCGACCGGACCCCGCGAGGTGCTGTCGGATCCAAGGGAATTCCCCAGCGGGAATCCCATTGGCGAGGGCGCTCCGCCGACCTCGGTCACTGTGGCGGCACCACCGGTCGACTGACCCGACGCATCGCCACAGTTTGAAAATACTAAGTGCACGGGGCCGAAAAGCCCGCGACGGCGACCAGCGTCGCTATTGTGGGTGGCTGGCAGGAAGGATCCATGGCAGCGTTCCGCGGTTTCGGCCTCTCGCTTTTGATAACCGCGGTGGCCCTCGTAGCCGGATACGTCTACGGCGGGCTCGCCGCCCTCTTTCTGCTGGTGGTGCTCGCTATCCTCGAAGTGTCCCTGTCGTTCGACAACGCCATCATCAACGCCGCGGTGCTCAAGCAGATGAGCCGTTTTTGGCGGCGGATGTTCCTGACGATCGGGATCCTCATCGCGGTATTCGGTATGCGCCTGGTCTTCCCGCTGGTCATCGTCTGGGCGACCGCCGAGCTTGACCCCGTTCGCGCCATGGGCTTGGCTTTACATCCGCCGCCCAACCACGCGCTGGAATTTCCGGACGGCTCGCCCAGCTATCAAAAGCTCATCATGTCGGCCCACCCACAGATCGCGGCCTTCGGCGGAATGTTCCTGTTGATGCTGTTCCTGGATTTCGTCTTTCACGACCGAGACATCAAGTGGCTCAAGTGGATCGAGGTCCCCTTCGCCCGCATCGGGCGGCTTGGTCAGCTGTCGGTGGTGGTGGCCGGCGTGATGTTGGTCCTCATCGCCGCCACGCTGACGCATTCCAGTGACGAGCAGGCGAAGGTGCTGATAGCCGGGCTGCTGGGCTTGGTGACGTATCTTCTCGTCAATGGATTGAGCCGGGCGTTTCGGCCATCAGGCATTGACGCGGCTTCTGGGCGGAGGGTGGCCGGCAAGGCCGGCCTCGTCTGGTTTCTCTATCTCGAGGTTCTCGACGCCGCCTTCTCCTTCGACGGGGTAACCGGCGCCTTTGCGATCACCGCCGACCCAATCATCATCGCGCTGGGTCTGGGACTGATCGGCTCGGTGTTCGTCCGTTCGATCACCATCTACCTGGTCCACCAGGACACGCTGGACCGTTATGTGTACCTGGAACACGGCGCGCACTGGGCGATCGGCGCGTTGTCGGTGATCATGTTGCTTTCTGTCGAGCCGCGATTCGAGGTCCCCGAGGCCGTCACCGCCTTGGTGGGCGTGGTCTTCATCGGCGCGGCACTCACCTGGAGCGTGTTGCGCAATCGTCGTGAGATCAAGGCCGGCGTCGACCTGCTGCCGACGGCGTCGTCGAGCTAGGCCGTCATCTGGTCGGCAATCATGCGGACACCAGCCAGTCCGGGGGATCACCATTGAGGTCTCGGACTGTCTTAAGAGACTTGTGCACGCTTTAAACACCAGTGCCGCTGCGGAGAAAGTGCCCGTCCGCGAGCGCGCGCAAAATGCCAGTCAATACGGCGTGTCGCCGTACCGACACGGACGTTCGTCCCGCGTCGTGTATCCCGGCCAGCGCTAGGCTTCGATTGCTCCGGCGATGCGCCGTTCGATGCTGGCTCGCGCGGGGGACGGCAGCACGATAAGCCCGTCGAGCTCCTTATTCGCCCGCGCATAGGCGTTTTGTCGTTCCTCGCGCGTCGCTGCATCGTCTTGCGCCAGGTGCAGCAGGTTTTGGGCGCGCGCCAGTCGTTGCTGTTCGTCGGCTGAGAAGTCGCTGCGGCGTCGGCGAATCGCCTCAGCCTCGGCGATCTCCAGCGCGCTGATGTACTCGTGGACGGCATCGCGGTATTCGAGTTGCGCTGTCCGATCGCCGGCGATGGTCTCCACGTCCTGGGGCCGTTCCGGCCGCAGCAGGTCCGCACGCCGCTTCGCCTTGTGGAAGGCGATGGTCAGCGGATCGCGCATGTCGGTCATCAACGGGAAGTCCAGCAATTTGGCGATATCGAATTCGTAGTCCAACCACCGGGCGTCGGCCCGCTCGTGAGCTTCGATGAGTTTGGTCAGCTCCCGGCGATAGCTTTCTTCGTTGGTTCGCCGCCGGCCGGATGCCTCGGCCAGGGCGATTTTGGTTTGCTGCTTCAGCCGATAGCGCTCCAGCCGTCGCTCGGCCCGCCGCTCGTTCGCGGCGGCAATAGCCCTCAGGCCTCCGCCGACCGCGCCGCCCAGTGGGAAGATCAGCCACCAGTAATTCGCAGCGAAATGCAGCAATGGGGTCACCTGGCCAGGATGCCACCGGCAATGCGTCAGTGTGCGCCGGCTTTGAACCGCTCCACCGAGCGCTGCACCTCTGCTTCGGCTTCGGCGCGGCCTACCCAGTCTGCGGCCTTCACGAACTTGCCCGGCTCTAGATCCTTGTAGTGCACGAAGAAATGCTTGATCGCGTCCAGCTCGAAGGCCGCAACATCGGCGATGTCTTGGATGTGATCCCATCGGTGGTCGCTGGCCGGAACGCACAACACCTTGTCGTCGCCGCCGTGCTCGTCGACCATCCGGAACATTCCTACCGGACGCGCCTGAACGAGCACGCCGGGGAACAGCGGCTCCGGTAGCAGCACCAGTGCGTCCAGCGGGTCGCCGTCTTCGCCGAGGGTGTCTTCGATGAAGCCGTAGTCGGTCGGATAGGCCATCGGGGTGTAAAGGTAGCGGTCTAGACGTACCCGTCCCGTCTCGTGGTCGACCTCGTACTTGTTCCGCTGGCCTTTCGGAATTTCGATGGTCACGTCGAATTGCACCGTGTCGGCTCCTTAAATCTCAGATAGGCCCGGGGTAGATCGGTTGCGTGGCGGGCTTCACCCTATCCGAGACGTTGGTCCAGCGGCTGGTTCGGCAGAATGGGACCAGACAGTCAGGAGGGTCATGAGTCCCATTCGCTGGCAGAAATCCTACGTGGTCGTCGGGTTGGCTGTGCTGGCGTTTGTCGTCGCCGTGGTGGCGGCGGCAACGGTCTTCACCGCGGGCGGTCACAGTGGAGCACGGTCCCCGGTACCGCCGCCGCGGGCGCCGACGGTGAAGCCGGCATTGGTCCCGGTAACCGAGACCGCCGTGGCACCTAGCGTGGACGGGCTCGCGGCCGTGCTGGCGGCGGCGGTGGCAGATCCCAATCTGGGTAGGTTTGGGGGCCGGATCACCGATGCCATGACCGCCAAGGAACTCTGGCAGCAGCAAGACGACATGCCGTTGGTGCCGGCGTCGACCAATAAGATCCTGACCGCAGCTGCGGCGCTGTTGACACTGGACCGCCAGGCCCGGATCAGCACCCGGGTGGTGGCTGGCGGCCCGAACGCCCAGCCCGGGGGGCCTGAAGTCATAGTGCTGGTAGGTGCTGGGGATCCGACGCTGTCGGCCGCGCCGCCCGACCAGGGCACCTGGTATCGGGGTGCGCCGCGGATCAGTGACCTTGTCGAACAGGTTCGTCGCAGCGGCGTGACGCCGACGGCGGTCCAGGTCGATACCTCGCTGTTCACCGGTCCGACGATGGCGCAGGGCTGGGATCCGGCCGATGTGGACAACGGTGATATCGCCCCGATCGAGTCGGCGATGATCGACGCCGGGCGTATCCAGCCGACAACCGTCAACTCACGACGGTCGCGTACCCCGGCTCTGGACGCCGGGCGGGAGCTGGCCAAGGCCCTGGGGGTCGATCCCGGTGCGGTGACAATCGCCAAGGCACCGGCCGGGGCGCGGCAGCTGGCTGTGGTGCAGTCAGCGCCGCTGGTTCAGCGGCTATCCGAGATGATGGACCACTCGGACAACGTGCTGGCCGAATGCATCGGTCGCGAGGTGGCGGCCGCCATAAACCGGCCGCTGAGCTTTGCCGGCGCGGTCGACGCGGTGACCAACCGGTTAGGCACCGCGCATATCGACACCACCGGCGCTGCGCTGGTGGATTCCAGCGGATTGTCGGTCGACAACCGCTTGACCGCCAAGACACTCGACGGCGCGGTGCAGGCGGCGGCGGGACCGGACCAACCGGCGTTGCGGGCGTTGCTGGATTTGCTCCCGATCGCCGGCGGCAGCGGCACGTTGTCAGAGCGCTTTCTCGACTCGGCGACTAACCAGGGTCCGGCCGGCTGGTTGCGCGCCAAGACCGGCTCGTTGACCGCCATTAACTCCTTGGTTGGGGTCGTCACTGACCGCAACGGTCGGGTGTTGACATTCGCGTTCATCTCCAACGACGCTGGCCCGACCGGTCGCGCCGCGATGGACGCGCTTGCCACCAGGCTGTGGACGTGCGGGTGCGCGACGTGACCTCATCGACCTCATCGACCTCATCGACCTCATCGTCGGAGTTCACCCTCGGTGCCGCGGTGGACTGGCGATTCGCCGCCAGCGTAGGAGAGCGGCTGGCACGTCCCGGTCCGCCGGCTTCCGAATACACGCGCCGCCAGGTGATCGACGAGCTGTCCCGTGCGGCGGCGAAAGCCGAACCGTTGGTGCGCGACGTCACTGGCTTGGCCACCGGCCGGGTAGTGCCGCCGGCGCGCATCGTCGACCGGCCGGAATGGGTTCGGGCGGCGGCCGAGTCCATGCGGGTGATGACGAACGGGACTGACAAGCCACGAGGGTTCTTCACCGGACGGATCACCGGTGCGCAGACAGGTGCGGTGCTGGCGTTTGTGGCGTCCGGGATCCTCGGTCAGTACGACCCGTTCGCTGCCACCGAGCAGGGCTGTCTACTGCTGGTGTATCCCAATGTCATCGCCGTCGAGCGTCAACTGCGGGTCGAGCCCTCCGATTTCCGCTTGTGGGTATGCCTGCACGAGGTGGCCCACCGGGTACAGTTCACCGCCAACCGGTGGTTGTCCGAGTACATGTCGAAGGCGCTGGGCTTGTTGACTCAAGAAACCAGTGCAGACATCGGGCAGGTGGCGGGTCGGCTTGCCGACTTTGTCCGCAGCCGGAGTTATGGGTCGTCCGCCGCGTCCGCAGCGGAGAATTCCGCTGCTCACACGTCGGGGATTCTCGGCCTGGTGCGCGCCGTGCAGTCCGAGCCGCAGCGCGCAGCCCTAGATCAGCTTCTGGTGCTCGGCACGCTGTTGGAGGGCCACGCCGACCACGTCATGGATGCGGTCGGCCCGATGGCGGTGCCGTCGGTGGCTACGATCCGCCGTCGATTTGACGCTCGTCGTCATCGCAAGCAACCGCCGTTGCAGCGGTTGCTGCGCGCACTGCTCGGCCTCGATGCCAAGCTCAGCCAATACACCCGCGGCAAGGCGTTCGTCGACCACGTGGTGGGCCGGGTCGGAATGACACGGTTCAACGCGGTCTGGTCGGGCCCCGAAACGCTGCCGTTGCCCGCCGAGATCGAAGACCCGCAGCGATGGATCGACAGAGTGCTGTAGGGCAGCTGCGCAGGGCTGTCGAAGCGTTCGCTGGTACCTATCTGGTCACTGACGACCGATGGTGCGTCGCGCTCTCCGGTGGCCCGGACTCGTTGGCGCTCACCGCGGTCGCGGCCCAGTTGCGCCCCACGACCGCGTTGATCGTGGATCACGGTTTGCAATCCGACTCGGCCGCTGTTGCAGAAACCGCTCGAAAGCAAGCCATCGCGTTGGGATGTGTTGCCGCACAAGTGCTTTGTGTGCAGGTGGGTCGCCCGTTTGGTCCCCAAGGCGGCCCCGAAGCAGCGGCCCGCGCTGCCCGATACGCCGTGTTGGGCGCCTATCGCGATGGTCCGGTGTTGTTAGCCCACACGCTCGACGATCAAGCTGAGACGGTGCTGCTGGGCTTGGGCCGCGGTTCTGGGGCGCGCTCGATCGCCGGCATGCGGCCGCACGATCCGCCGTGGTGCCGGCCGTTGCTGGGTGTGCGGCGCCGCGTGCCGCGTGCCGCGTGCCGAGAGCTGGGGCTGGCGGCGTGGCAGGATCCGCACAACACCGACCGCCGTTACACCCGAACCCGGCTGCGTCTGGACGTGCTGCCACTGCTGGAGGACGTGCTGGGTGGCGGGGTCGCCGAGGCGTTGGCCCGCACTGCGACGGCGTTGCGCGAGGACACCGAGCTGATCGACACGCTCGCCGCACAGGCGCTACCCGACGCCCGTGTCGGGTCGGGGCTACAGGCGCGGGCTCTGGCCGCATTGCCCGACGTGGTTCGACGCCGGGTGATCCGTGGCTGGCTATTGGCCGGCGGCGCGACCGGGCTGACCGACAAGCAGATCCGGAGAGTGGACACGCTGGTCACCGCGTGGCGCGGGCAAGGTGGGGTGGCGGTGGGGTCCACGTTGCGCGGACAGCGTTTGATCGCTGGTCGGTACGACGGTGTACTGAGCTTGCGACGTGAGCCCGTCTAGCGGCCGGTAGCGAGTCCTGATGCCGGGCCCCGCCGTTGGTTTTCGCGGGGTGGCATGGCACGCTGTGCTCGTGGCCCAGAGCTCCTCGGCGATCAACCCCGGACCGACGACAGAGCTGTACCCGGGCGATATCAAGTCGGTCATGCTCACCCAGGAGCAGATTCAGGCTCGCATTGCCGAGCTCGGCGCCCAAATTGGCAACGATTACCGTGACCTTTCGGTTGCTAGTGGCGAGGATCTGCTGTTGATCACCGTGCTTAAGGGCGCGGTGATCTTCGTCACCGACCTGGCGCGTGCGATTCCATTGCCTACCCAGTTCGAATTCATGGCCGTTAGTTCGTATGGATCCTCGACGTCCTCGTCAGGTGTGGTGCGGATCCTCAAGGATCTTGATCGCGATATCCACGATCGCCACGTGTTGATCGTCGAGGACGTCGTTGACTCCGGCCTGACTCTGTCTTGGTTGCTGCGGAACTTGGCCACCCGGCGTCCGCGGTCGCTGCAGGTATGCACACTGCTGCGCAAGCCCGACGCGGTAGGCGCCAACGTCGACATCACTTATGTGGGTTTCGACATTCCCAACGACTTCGTCGTGGGTTACGGACTGGATTACGACGAGCGTTACCGCGACCTGCCCTATATCGGGCTGCTGGATCCCCGGGTCTACCAGCAATAGACCAGCAACAGCGCTAGTCCAGCTCCCACACCGCGGTCACCGAGAAGCTCACCGTCTGCTGGCCAGGCTCCAACGGCACGGCGGATGTGCCCCGTTGCGGGGCGGGAGGCATCCCGGCTACCGGCGTGCCCCCGGTGGTCTCCGAGATGGAAAGCACCCTGCCCAGCCGCAGGCCGGACAGCTGAGCGTATTGGTCGGCACGACTTTTGGCGTCTTGGAAGGCCCGCGCACGCGCGTCTTTCACCAGCGGTGAGTCGTCTGCGATGGAGTAGCTGACCGAGCTGATCCGGGTCGCGTCGCCGCCGGTGCTGACGATGAGGGCCAGCATCTTTGATGCGGTGTCCGGCGGGCGGATCTTGACCTCGATCGCGTTGCTGGCGCGGTAGCCGGCGATGGTGGCGGTGCCGGCGAGCTCGGATCTGCTGTACTCGGGCTGCAGTGTCACGTTGGTGGTGCTGATGTTTTTGCGGTCCATCCCGGCGCTGACCAACGCACTGATGACCGCTTGTTGGCGGTCATTGGTCTGGTTCATCGCGGTGGTGACGTCGGGCTCGGTGAACTCGATAGCAACGTCGGCGGTCAAGGTGTCCGGGACGCCTTGGACTTGCCCTGCCCCAACGACGGTCACCTGACGCGGATTCGCCCCGGGTGGTGCGGGATTGTGCGTATCGCACGCCGACACCGTGATGATGGCTAAGCCAGCGGCGGCCACAGCGGTCGACCTACGGGCAAACCTCGGGCGTATTGTGATCGGCATGCCTGGCACCCTAGCCGCCCGGCAGCGCTGCATCAGCGGTTCTTAGAAGGGCGGGTCGTCGGGCAAGGGGTTCGGTTCGTCGGGCGCCCAGTCCGGAGACAGTAGTTCTGGCTCTCGGGGTTCGTTCACCCAGGTGCAGTAGGGGCTGTACTGGGTTTGCCTTTGAAGAGAAACAGCATGTCGCGCATGTGGTTTCGGAATACGCGTGCGGCGATTTCCTGTTTTCGGGCATATTCTAGGCGTTGTCGGGCTTCGTTGAGAGGTCTTTGCTCTCGGTTATGCTTGCGCGCCCGCGCAATCCGGCTGCTGCGTTGCTGCGATCTGTTTCGTCTGTTGGGGGGCGGTGCGGCGCATGCCGGGCCGCGCGACTTTTGGCAGGGTCGCAAGTTGTGGATACCTGCGGCCACGGCTGGAAGGTGTGGACATGAGGCGGCGCCGAAGGCGGAACCGCAACCGGCCGCGCAAACTACCGCGCGGTAAACGTCGGCGGCATAACCGCGTCTGGCTACTCGGCCAGGGGGTGTGGAAATCCGTGGCCTAACCGGTCTACGGACTAACCAGAATCTTGCAGTGCTGCTCGGGTTCGGCCAGCTCATCGAAGGCCTGGCCCACCGCGTCCAGCCCGACCTCTCCAGTGATCAGCGGGGTGGCATCGATGTCGCCCTCGGCGATCGCGCGCAGCGAGTCGGCGAACTCGTCCGGGTGGTATGCGAGCACGAATTGCACGCTGATCTCCTTGGCGATCGCAAAGAACGGATGCACAGTGTCGGCCTGCATGCACACCCCGGCGACCACCAGGCGGGTGCCCGGACGCGCCCGCAGCATCACGTCGTCGATGATCCCAGGCACCCCGACCGCCTCGAACACCACCGCGGGTTTGATGGTGTCGAACGGGGAGCCCTGCGCCGGATCTAGTGTTTGGTGCGCGCCCATCGTGCCGGCCAGCTCGCGTCGCTTCAACGAAAAATCTGATGCGACAATGGTTTCGATGCCACGAGCGGCAAGGGTGGCGATGATTGCCAGGCCAATCGGACCACAACCAAGCACCAGGGCGGTTTCACCGGGTGCGATGTTGGACTTGTTGACGGCATGCAACCCTACCGCCATGGGTTCGGTCAACGCCGCGTGTTTGAGATCCAGGCCGTTGGGGATGGGCAGCAAAAGCGGTGCCGAGAGCAGCATCCGCTCGGCGTAGCCGCCGATCGTGCTGTTGCTCGTAAGAATCGGTTCGATGCCGTTGGCGGACAGCAACACCGGGATCGATGTGACCGGGGTTCCCGGGGGATAGGTTTCAGTGTCGGGCCCGGCTTCGAGCACCTCGGCACTGAATTCGTGGCCCATGAAGACATCGCGGCTCAAATCGACGTGCACGCCGCCCGAATCACCCGTAATCTGATCGGTGAGTGCCAGCATGTCAGCGCCGTGATCGGCGAAATGCAGGTCAGTGCCACAGATTCCACATGACCGCACGCCGACCAGCACCTGGCCCGGTTCGGGTATCGGTTCGGGCACGTCGTCCCGATAGATCATGTGCCCATTGCGAAGCACCGCAGCGCGCATCAGTTCTTCTCGGTTTCAATCTTGAGTCCGTGTTCCCGCTGGTGTTCATCGACGTGTTCGGTGATGGCTTTCGCCACCGCCTCGCCGGCGCGGCCAATCAATTGGTCACGTTTGCCTCTGGCCCAGTGGTGAGACGATCGCGATGCTTCTAGCTGTCCCTTGAAATAGGGAATCACCTTGCGGGCGAACAGGTCATAGCAGTGGTGCGTCGCCCGGGGTGCGGCCCAGTCATGGCCGAGTATCAGTAGCGTGCCGAAGCCGCCGGACCGTTCGAGCAGGTCTTCGATATGTGCGATCGCGTCGTCTGGTGTACCAATACAGCAATTCCCTTTGGCCGCGTAGTCTTTGACGAACTCATGAGGTGTCTGCGCGCCGTCGACCGTGTTGGCAAGCGGAACGAAGCCAGCCGCGCCGAAATAATTGGCGAAATCCCGCAGCCCGTAGGTGCAGTCGTCGATCGCCTGGTCGCGGCTTTCCGCAATATGCATGATGCTCAGAACACGCCAATTAGCCCGATCCGGTTCGTCCCGGCCGACTTTGGTGGCCTGCTCGCGCACCAACTCCCAGGTGTTTTCCAGCGCGGCGTAGCCGCCGGGCACCGACATCGACAGTGACAGCAATGACGTGCCCAGTGCGCCGGCCAGGCGTGGCCCGGACGGCGAAATCATTGCCGCCGTGGCGATTTCCGGGTAAGGCCAGGTGTAGGGGCGGATGTGTAATTGCGCGTCGCGCAAGGTGAACCAGTCGGAATGGCGGTCGATTCGCTCAGCGGGTGCGGCCCGGAATAACGCGAGGATCGCCTCGAGGGACTCCTGCATCATTCGCCGCTGCTCAATCGGGTCGATACCCATCATGTAAGCGTCCGACGGCAGCGCACCAGGACCGGTACCGAACATAACCCGGCCCCGGGTCAGGTGGTCTAGCAGCACCCAGCGGTCGGCCACCATCAGTGGATGGTGGTAGGGCAGCGAGACCACTCCGGTGCCGAGTCGGATGTGCTTGGTCCGCTCCGCCGCGGCAGCGATGAACACTTCCGGACACGCGATCAGCTCGTAGCCGCCGGAGTGGTGTTCACCAAACCACGCCTCGTCGAACCCCAGGTGATCCAGCGCAACAACGCGCTCCATGTCGTATTCCAATGCCACCGTGGGAGATTGGCCGATCGGATGAAACGGCGTGATGAAGACGCCGAAACGCAGTGGCGCACTCACCGCAACTCTAATCCGTTGAGGAACTCCAACAAGGTGGCGTTGACCTGGTCGGGTCGTTCCTGCTGCAGCCAGTGCCCCGCACCATCGATCATTACCTGGCGGTACGGGCCGGAGATCACCTCCGAAGCGCGGTCGGTGCGGGTGAATGCCAACACCGGGTCGGCGGTCCCGGCGATAAACAACGACGGCACGGAGATAGTGGCGCCCGCGAATTCAGCGGTGGTCTCCCAGTTGCGGTCGAAATTGCGATACCAGTTCAGGCCGCCGGTGAACCCGGTACGAGAAAACTCGCTGACGTAATGGTCGAGCTCATCCTGGCTGATCCAATCCGGCAGCTGGTCCGGTTCTGGAAGCCGATCAATGAAGCCTTCCGGGCCGGGGGCGACCATCCGGATCGCCTCGCTCTGGTCGCGCGACGATGCTTGCATGGCGCCCATCATTCGGCGCATCGTGCGTGCGGGGTCGCCGCCCAGTTCGGCGTCGGCAACACCTGGCTCCTGGAAATACAAAATGTAAAAGAAGTTCTCCCCGAATGTCCGGCGAAACGCGTGTGTCGGGGGCACCCGCGCCCGGGGCAGCGCCGGCACGCTCAACCCGGCGACCGCGGCGACGCGGTCGGGGTGCAAGAGTGGCGCGTTCCACACCACGACGGCGCCCCAGTCGTGACCAATCCAGACGGCCCGCTGGGCGCCGACGTTGTCGAGCAGACCGACGATGTCGGCGGTCAGCTCATGGATGGTGTAGGCCTCCACCGCATCCGGACGAGAAGAGCCACCGTAACCGCGCTGATCGGGAGCCAAGACGTGGTAGCCGGCCTCGGCGAGGGCCGGAATTTGGTGCCGCCACGAGTAGGCCAGTTCGGGAAAGCCGTGGGCCAGCACCACCACCGGTGCGCCGCGTTCCCCGGCCTCGATTACCCGCAGCCGCACGCCATTGGTAGCTATGTACCGTTCGGTCCCCAACCGACTTGAACGCACCGTCTCACCAAATCACAACCTCCGCCGAACGTGAAGCTGGCCGCACGTTGGGCCGCGAACGTGAAGCTGGCCGCACACTCGGGAACCACGGAACTGGCGATCGCCACTGGGTGAGATGGTGGCGGCCCGCTTCGCAGGCCGCATTGTCGCCAGGCGCTGAGCTGGCGATCGCGACTGGCGGTAGCCTGGACTTTTCTAGCTGCGTGTATCGGGGAAGGAACCTGGCCGGCACGGCCGATGATTGATGAACCGAAAAAACGTGATCCGCACGGTTACGGTGATCGCCGTAGTGGTGCTGCTTGGCTGGTCGTTTTTCTACTTCAGCGACGACACCCGTGGTTACAAGCCCGTCGACACCTCGGTGGCGATGGCCCAGATCAACGGCGACAACGTCAAGAGCGCGCAGATCGATGACCGGGAGCAGCAGCTGCGGTTGACCTTGAAAAAGGGCAACAACGACACCGATGGCTCCGACAAGGTCATCACCAAATACCCCACCGGGTACGCGGTCGATCTGTTCAACGCGCTGAGCGCTAAGAACGCAAAGGTCAGCACCATCGTCAACGAAGGCAGCATCCTGGGCGAGTTGCTCGTTTACGTGCTGCCGCTGCTCTTGCTGGTGGGCCTGTTTGTGATGTTCTCCCGCATGCAGGGCGGCGCCCGAATGGGCTTCGGATTCGGCAAATCACGCGCCAAGCAACTTTCCAAAGACATGCCCAAGACCACTTTCGCCGACGTCGCCGGCGTCGACGAAGCGGTCGAGGAGCTCTACGAGATCAAGGACTTCCTGCAAAACCCCAGCAGGTACCAGGCGCTCGGCGCGAAGATCCCCAAGGGCGTGCTGCTCTACGGGCCGCCGGGCACCGGTAAGACGTTGCTGGCCCGCGCTGTCGCAGGCGAAGCGGGCGTTCCGTTTTTCACCATCTCCGGCTCCGACTTCGTTGAGATGTTCGTCGGCGTTGGCGCCTCCCGCGTAAGAGACCTGTTCGACCAGGCCAAGCAGAACAGCCCGTGCATCATCTTCGTCGACGAGATCGACGCCGTCGGCCGACAAAGAGGCGCCGGGCTCGGCGGTGGCCACGACGAACGCGAGCAAACCTTGAACCAGTTGCTGGTCGAGATGGACGGTTTCGGCGATCGGGCGGGCGTCATCTTGATCGCGGCAACCAACCGGCCTGACATCTTGGACCCCGCGCTGCTAAGGCCCGGGCGTTTCGACCGGCAGATCCCGGTGTCCAACCCTGACCTGGCAGGTCGTCGTGCGGTACTACGCGTGCATTCCAAGGGCAAGCCGATCGCCGACGACGCCGACCTCGACGGACTCGCCAAGCGCACTGTCGGCATGACCGGCGCCGACCTGGCCAATGTCGTCAACGAGGCGGCGCTGCTGACCGCCCGGGAGAACGGCACTGTCATCACCGGCCCCGCCTTGGAGGAGGCGGTGGACCGGGTGATCGGCGGGCCGCGTCGCAAGGGCCGGATCATCAGCGAGCAGGAAAAGAAGATCACGGCCTATCACGAGGGCGGGCACACCTTGGCGGCTTGGGCGATGCCCGACATCGACCCGGTCTACAAGGTGACGATCCTGGCTCGGGGTCGCACCGGCGGGCATGCGGTGGCGGTGCCCGAGGAAGACAAGGGCCTTAGAACCCGCTCGGAGATGATCGCGCAGCTGGTGTTCGCGATGGGTGGACGCGCCGCCGAGGAGCTGGTGTTTCGCGAGCCGACGACCGGTGCGGTCTCGGATATCGAGCAGGCCACCAAAATCGCGCGCTCGATGGTCACCGAATTCGGTATGAGCTCCAAACTTGGGGCGGTCAAATATGGCTCCGAGCACGGCGACCCGTTCCTCGGCCGGACCATGGGCACCCAGGCGGATTACTCCCACGAGGTGGCCCGTGACATCGATGATGAGGTTCGCAAGCTCATTGAAGCCGCGCACACCGAGGCGTGGGAGATTCTCACCGAATACCGCGACGTGCTCGACACCCTGGCCGGCGAGCTGCTGGAAAAAGAAACCCTGCACCGGCCGGAGCTAGAGGGGATCTTCGCCGGCGTCGAAAAGCGGCCCCGACTCACCATGTTCGACGATTTCGGTGGACGGATCCCGTCGGACAAGCCGCCGATTAAGACACCCGGTGAGCTGGCGATCGAGCGCGGCGAGCCCTGGCCCCAGCCGGTCCCCGAGCCGGCGTTCAAGGCAGCCATCGCCCGCGCTTCGCAGGCCGCTGAGGCCGCGCAACAAGCAGCGCAGTCGGAGGCCGACGGACCCGGCCACGGTGCCAATGGTTCACATGCTGGGGACCGTCAGCGCCAGCACGGCCCCACCCAACCCGACTACGGCGCTCCGGCGGGTTGGCATGCGCCTGGATGGCCGCCACAGCAGCCGCCGGGTTACTGGTATCCGCCTGCACAGCAACCCCCGCAGTCGCCCTATTGGCCGCAGCCAGCGCCCAGCTATCCGGGCCAAGCCCACCCTCCGTATCCGTCGTACCCGCCCTATCCGCCTTACCCGCCGCCTGATCAATCCGCCCCGGACGCGGGTAAGTCCCCTGAACAGCCGGACGAGGGCGTGAGCCCCTCCAACCCGCCGGCGCACGGCTGACGAAACGGAGGATTCGATGGCCTTACCGGATTTGGGACCGGATTTGGGGCCGGAGAGCACCGCCGCGGTCCCGCGTATCCGGGTTTTTGACCAGCAGCGTGCCGAGGCCGCGATTCGCGAGTTGCTGTATGCCATCGGCGAGGACCCGGATAGGGAAGGTTTAGCCGACACCCCGGCTCGCGTGGCGCGCGCATACCGCGAGATGTTCTCCGGGCTCTACACCGACCCGCAAACCGTGCTGAACACCATGTTCGACGAAGAACACAACGAACTGGTGATCGTCAAAGAGATTCCGATGTACTCCACCTGCGAGCACCATCTGGTGTCCTTCCACGGTGTGGCACATGTCGGCTACATTCCGGGCGTCGACGGTAGGGTGACCGGCCTGTCGAAGATCGCTCGGCTAGTGGACCTCTACGCCAAGCGGCCACAAGTGCAGGAGCGGCTCACCAGCCAGATCGCCGACGCCTTGGTCAGCAAGCTCGATCCGCGCGGGGTCATCGTCGTCATCGAGGCCGAGCACCTGTGCATGGCGATGCGCGGTGTCCGCAAACCCGGCGCGATCACGACGACGTCGGCGGTGCGCGGTCAGTTCAAAACCGATGCTGCTTCTCGAGCCGAAGCGCTCGACCTCATCCTACGTAAGTGAGTCCGGCGCCGGTGCAGGTTATCGGGGTGCTGAACGTCACTGACGATTCATTCTCGGATGGCGGGCGTTACCTTGATCCTGACGACGCTGTCCAGCACGGCTTGGTAATGGCCGCGGACGGCGCCGGGATTGTCGACGTCGGGGGCGAATCGACTCGGCCCGGTGCTATTCGAACCGATCCTCGAGTTGAGCTCTCTCGTATCGTTCCTGTCGTCAAAGGTCTTGCTGCACAGGGAATTACGGTAAGTATCGATACTATGCGCGCTGATGTTGCACGGGCGGCGCTGCAAAGCGGCGCGCGGATCGTCAACGATGTGTCCGGTGGGCGAGCCGATCCCGCGATGGCTTCTCTGGTGGCTGAAGCCGGTGTTGCGTGGGTGCTGATGCACTGGCGACCGGTGTCGGCCGACCGGCCGTATGAGGCTCCGCATTACCGCGACGTGGTGGCCGAAGTGCGCGCCGACCTACTGGCCGGCGTCGACCGGGCGGTAGCCGCAGGTGTTGACCCGCAGAAGTTAGTGATCGATCCTGGGCTTGGATTCGCCAAGACGGGACAGCACAATTGGGCGCTGCTGAATGCGTTGCCGGAGTTGGTGGCCACGGGGGTCCCGGTCTTACTTGGCGCCTCGCGTAAACGGTTCCTGGGTAGGTTATTAGCCGGGCCTGATGGCGCGTCGCGACCGCCGGATGGCCGCGAGACGGCGACCGCGGTGATTTCCGCACTTGCCGCCCTGCACGGGGCTTGGGGTGTGCGGGTGCACGACGTGCGGGCCTCGGTCGACGCTCTCAAGGTCGTCGGGGCTTGGCTGCATGCTGGGCCTCAGATTGCAAAGGTTGGATGCGATGGCTGACCGAATTGAGTTGCGGGGCTTGACAGTTCATGGACGGCACGGGGTCTACGACGTTGAGCGCGTCAACGGGCAGGACTTCGTGGTGGACGTCATCTTGTGGATCGATCTGGCCGATGCGGCCGCGAGCGACGACCTGGCTGACACCCATGACTACGTGGTTCTGGCTGAGCGGGCTGCCGAGATCATCGCCGGCCCACCACGGAACCTGATCGAGACGGTCGGCAGCGAGATTGCCGACTTCGTGATGGACGACGAACGCGTGCACGCTGTGGAGGTGGTGGTGCACAAGCCGCAGGCGCCGATCCCACAGAGGTTCTCTGATGTGGCGGTGGTGGTTCGGCGATCGCGGCGCGGTGGTCGCGGTTCGGTGATTCCTGTGAGCGAGGTGTGATGACTCGCGACGACGACGATGCAGAGCGAAGCGATGAGGAGGAGCGGCGCCGATGACTCGCGTCGTACTGTCCATCGGATCCAACCTGGGTGACCGTCTGGCGCGGCTGCAGTCAGTCGTCGACGGGCTCGGCCAAGCAGTGGTGGCGGTGTCGCCGGTGTATGACACCGTCGCATGGGGTGGCGTGGAGCAGGGATCGTTCCTCAACGCGGTGGTGATCGCCGACGGCCCGGCGTATGACGCGCAGGCCTGGCTGTGCCGGGCCCAGCAGCTCGAGCGGAAGGCGGGTCGGGTTCGCGGCCAGCGTTGGGGCCCGCGCACCCTCGACGTCGACGTGATCTCCTGCTACCAGACTTCGGGCGCTACGAACGGTGCGGCCGAGGTGATCACGCGCGAAAGCGACCTGACGTTGCCGCATCCGCGGGCTCATCTGCGGGCTTTCGTGCTGGTTCCGTGGTTGGCCGTCGACCCGGATGCTGAGCTGACCGTCGCCGGGCGGGCGCGGCGGGTCGACCAGCTGTTGGCCGAGGTGGAGCCGACCGAGCGGGAAGGTGTGCGGTTGACCAAGCTGACACTCAAGCCGAAATCAGACTGATGGGACCGACCCGCAAACGTGACCTGACGGCCGCGGTGATCGGCGCTGCGGTGGTGGGTTATCTGCTGGTGGTGGTGCTGTACCGGTGGTTTCCACCGATCACCGTGTGGACCGGTCTGTCGCTGCTCGCGGTTGCCATCGCTGAGGCGCTGTGGGCGCGCTACGTGCGGACCAAGATCAGCGATGGTGAGATCGGCGATGGGCCCGGTTGGCTGCATCCGCTAGCGGTGGCACGCAGCCTGATGGTTGCCAAGGCGTCGGCCTGGGTGGGTGCGCTGGTGCTGGGTTGGTGGGTCGGCGTATTGGTGTATTTTTTGCCGCGGCGGTCGTGGCTGCGGGTTGCCGACGAGGACACCTCTGGAACGGTTGTGGCGGCCTTCAGCGCCCTGGCTTTAGTAGTTGCAGCCATGTGGCTGCAACATTGCTGCAAATCTCCGCAGGACCCCACCGAGCACGGCGAGGGTGCCGAAAATTAGCTCGCTCGCCAACGTTGCGGACCGCCACGCGTAGCGTGGATTATCAGCCGGGTATTGCACCGCAATTCGACCCACGATTGACGCAGGTGGAAATCGCCGGACTGGTGCGACACGCGGATTGACCTCGTCCGGGTACAGTCAGGCCATGACCGTTCTGTCCCGCGGCGCCCGGGTCCGGCGCGGCGGCCGCAGGCCGGGTTGGGTGCTCTTGACGGCGTTGCTGGTCCTCGCGATGGGGGCCAGTTCCGCACTAGTTTTCACCAATCAGGTGGAACTTCTCAAGCTCGCGGTGATCCTGGCGCTGTGGGCCGCAGTCGCCGGCGCCTTCGTGTCGGTGCTGTACCGTCGGCAAAGCGACGCGGATCAGTCTCGGGTGCGGGACCTCAAGCTGGTCTACGACCTGCAGTTGGATCGGGAAATCGCGGCCCGCCGCGAATATGAGCTGATGGTGGAGTCCCAGCTGCGCCGCGAGCTGGCCTCCGAGCTGCGCGCTCAGGCCGCCGACGAAGTGGCTGCATTGCGGGCGGAGCTGACCGCGTTACGAACCAACCTGGAGATCTTGTTCGATACGGATCTGCAGCACCGCCCGGCGTTGGCTGGTGCGGAGACACCGCAGACAGAAGCCGCCCCCCCAACGCGCGCTTATAGCGATTGGGCCCGCGATGGCCAGAGCAAGCCCGTCGACTGGGTGCCCAGCGATCGGGTCACATCGGCCCGCCAAGACCGCCAAGACCGGGTGCCCAACCGCACCGATGACACCTCGATCATCGACGTGCCCGAGGAACCGCTGTTGCCGCCTCGAGGGCCGGCGACCCCGCAGGAGCGGATGCGGCCGCATTTTGAGGCCCCGCCGGCACAGCCGGATTTGCGGTTTGAACCTCGCCACCGGCCGCCACCATCAGCCCCACCACCGGAACAGCTGCAACCACAAATGCAGGATTGGCAGCCGGTCACCGCAAACGAACACTGGCTGCCCCCTGGTTCGGCGGACAGCACCTGGGCGGGCGTCGAGTCCGCGACTGCCTCGGTTGCCGCCCCGTCGGGTCGTCGGCGGCGGGCCCGCCATTCCAGCCCGGACGACGTCGTAGCAGGCCTGCCTGGCGAAGCCGGGACCGAGCAGCAGTACAGCGGGTCGGGTCGCCGGGCGCGGTCGCGCCACTCCGCCGAATACCGCGAATACAGCATCGAGAACATTGCGGTCAAAGGCACCCCGAGCAGCCAGCCGCCGGCACCTGCTGGTCCTGCTTTCGCCGAACAGCCACCACGACTGGCGTCGCCTCCCGAGCCGGTGCCCCGGCACCGCGGCGCGGATCCCTCGGCGGACGAGGTAAAGGGACGCGATCTAGCAGCCGGTGGTCAGTCGGTTGCCGATCTGATGGCCCGGCTAGGGGCCGAGCCGACCGGTGGTGGCCGGCGTCGTAAGCGTGAGGGCCGTGACGCATGACACTGGGTCCTGCCTGCCAAATCGACTACAGTCTTAGTGACCGTCCGGTACCCATGCCATGGGACTGGAACGAACCAACAAACATGTGAGGCCGTCTGCGATGGTGCAGTTCGACGGTTTGCGCCCGGCCAGGCTCAAGGTGGGGATCATCTCCGCCGGCCGGGTGGGTACCGCGTTGGGTGTCGCACTGGAGCGCGCCGACCACGTTGTGGTGACGTGCAGCGCCATCTCCCGTGCGTCGCGGCAGCGGGCTCGGCGTCGGCTCCCCGATACCTCGGTGGCCTCGCCGCCGGAGGTGGCCGCCAGCGCTGAACTGTTGCTGTTAGCGGTTCCCGATAGCGAACTCGCCGGTCTGGTGTCCGGCTTGGCTGCGACTTCGGCGGTGCGGCCTCAGACGATCGTGGCGCACACTTCTGGGGCCAACGGGGTCGGCGTCCTCGCCCCGCTGAGCACCGACGGCTGTATTCCGCTGGCCATTCACCCGGCGATGACGTTCACCGGCGCCGACGAGGACATCAGCCGGCTGCCGGATACGTGCTTTGGGATCACCGCGGCCGACGATGTCGGGTATGCGATCGCGCAGTCACTGGTGCTGGAGATGGGCGGAGAGCCGTTCTGTGTCCGCGAGGACGCCCGCGTCCTCTACCATGCGGCCCTGGCCCATGCTGGGAACCACATCGTGACGGTGCTTGCCGACGCGCTCGAGGGGCTGCGGGCCGCGCTGGGCAGCAGCGAACTGCTCGGCCAACAAACCGTCGACGACCAGCCCGGCGGCATCGCCGAACGGATCATTGGGCCATTGGCCCGGGCGGCGTGCGAGAACACCCTGCAACGTGGCCAGGCCGCGCTCACTGGACCGGTCGCCCGCGGTGATGCGGCCGCGGTCGCGGGTCACTTGGCCGCGCTGATGCAGGTTGACCCAGAACTGGCCCAGGCGTATCGGGTGAATGCGCTGCGGACCGCCCAGCGCGCACATGCCCCCGACGATGTCGTCGAGGTGCTGGCGCCGTGACGAACAGCCGGCCGCCGGCATTCGACCCGGGCGAACTCAATGTGTACTCGACGCCCCGAGACGTCACCGACGTCAGCCGCGCGCTGCGTCACACCGGCCGCCGGGTGATGCTGGTGCCGACGATGGGCGCGCTGCACGACGGGCACCTGGCCCTGGTTCGCGCGGCCAAACGCGTGCCCGGTTCGGTGGTCGTGGTGTCGATTTTCGTCAACCCGCTGCAATTCGGCGCCGCGGAAGACCTCGACGCTTACCCGCAAACCCTCGACGAGGATTTGGCGCTGCTGCGCGCCGAAGGTGTCGAGATTGTGTTCGCGCCGACCGTTGCGGCCATGTACCCCGAGTATCCCCACGGACTGCGCACCACCGTGCACGCCGGGGCGTTAGCGTCCGAACTCGAAGGTGGCCCGCGGCCAACCCATTTCAGCGGCGTGCTGACCGTGGTGCTCAAGCTGCTCCAGATTGTGCGTCCGGACCGGATTTTCTTCGGTGAGAAGGACTACCAGCAGCTGGTCCTGATCCGGCAGATGGTCGCCGACCTGAACATCGACGTCGTTGTGGTCGGCGTCCCGACCGTGCGCGAAGCCGACGGGCTGGCGATGTCGTCGCGCAACCGCTACCTGGATCCGGTGCAGCGCGATCTGGCTGTGGCGCTGTCGGCGGCGTTGACGGCCGGGGCGCACGCCGCGACGGGGGGCGCGCAGGCTGCGCTGGACGCGGCCCGCGCGGTGCTCGACGCCACACCTGGCCTTGTGGTCGATTACCTGGAGCTACGCGACGCCGGGCTCGGCCCGGTGTGCGACAACGCGTCCGGCCGGCTGCTGGTGGCGGCCAGGCTTGGCGCCACCAGACTGCTGGACAACATCGCGATTGAGATCGGAAATTTCGCCGGCACCGCTGGGCCGGACGAACGTCGGGCTGAACACGCCCAAACGCCTTGGAGGAACTGATGTTACGGACGATGCTGAAGTCGAAGATCCACCGCGCCACCGTCACGCAGGCGGATCTGCACTATGTCGGCTCGGTGACCATCGACGCCGATTTGATGGACGCTGCGGACCTGCTCGAGGGGGAACAGTTGACCATCGTTGACATCGATAACGGCGCCCGGCTCGTCACTTACGCGATTGCCGGCGAACGCGGCACCGGCGTGATTGGAATCAACGGTGCCGCAGCGCATCTCGTTCATCCGGGCGATCTGGTGATCCTGATCGCCTATGGCACCATGGAAGACGCCGAGGCACGCGCCTACCAGCCGCGGATTGTGTTCGTTGACGCCGACAACAAGCCGATCGACCTGGGCCACGATCCAGGCTCGGTGCCGTTGGACATATCCGTCGCCGGCGAACTACTTGATCCCCGGATCGGCGCGCGGTAACTGTGCTGCTGGCCATCGATGTCCGCAACACCCACACCGTCGTCGGGTTGCTGTCCGGATCCAAGGAGCAGGCAAAGGTTGTGCAGCAATGGCGGATCCGCACCGAATCCGAGGTCACCGCGGACGAACTGGCCCTGACCATCGACGGCTTGATCGGTGAGGATTCCGAGCGACTCACCGGCGCCGCCGCGTTGTCGACCGTCCCGTCGGTGCTGCACGAGGTGCGGATCATGCTCGATCAGTACTGGCCGTCGGTGCCGCACGTGCTGATCGAGCCAGGGGTGCGCACCGGTATCCCGCTGCTGGTCGACAACCCGAAAGAAGTGGGTGCTGACCGGATCGTGAACTGCCTGGCGGCGTTCCACAAGTTCGGCAAAGCCGCCATCGTCGTCGATTTCGGGTCGTCGATTTGCGTGGACGTGGTGTCGGCCAAGGGGGAGTTTCTGGGCGGTGCCATTGCGCCCGGGGTGCAGGTGTCTTCGGATGCCGCGGCGGCCCGCTCTGCCGCGCTACGCCGCGTCGAGCTGGCCCGACCCCGCTCGGTGGTCGGTAAAAACACGGTCGAATGCATGCAAGCCGGTGCGGTGTTCGGCTTTGCTGGGCTGGTCGATGGCTTAGTCGGCCGCATTCGCCAGGACGTAGCGGGATTTTCCGGCGACCTCGGTGATCGGGTCGCGGTCGTGGCCACCGGACATACCGCACCGCTGCTGCTGCCCGAGCTGCATACCGTCGACCATTACGACCAGCATCTGACCCTGCATGGCCTGCGGCTGGTCTTCGAACGCAATCGGGAAGCGCAGCGCGGCCGGTTGAAGACGGCGCGCTGACGACGACCGCCAGCGCGCGTGTGACGTTGCTCGACGCCACCGAACAGTGCCGGTGTGAGGTCATTTAAGCTGGCACGTCGTGAACGCCGACCCGCCGGAAACCGACGAGGCTCTTCCTGAGCAGTTTCGGATTCGCCGGGATAAGCGTGCTCGTCTGTTGGCCCAGGGACGCGACCCGTACCCGGTCGCCATCGAACGCACTCATACCCTGGCGCAGGTTCGCGCCGCCTATCCCGACCTGGCAACCGACTCCGCCACCGATGACATTGTTGGGATCGCGGGTCGGGTGATATTTGCGCGTAATTCGGGGAAGCTGTGCTTTGCGACACTGCAGGACGGTGACGGCACCAACATGCAGGTAATGATCAGCCTCGACAAGGTTGGTTCCGAAGCGCTCGACGCGTGGAAAGCCGATGTCGATCTTGGCGACATCGTCTATGTGCACGGGAACGTGATCAGTTCACGTCGCGGCGAGTTATCAGTTCTTGCCGATTCGTGGCAGATGGCATCCAAGTCGTTGCGGCCGCTGCCGGTCGCGCATAAGGAGATGAGTGAAGAGTCGCGGGTGCGACAGCGTTATGTCGACCTGATTGTCCGCCCGCAAGCGCGAACGGTAGCTCGTCAGAGGATCGCCGTTATCCGTGCGATACGGACTGCGTTAGAACGGCGCGGGTTTCTCGAAGTTGAGACGCCTATGTTGCAGACACTGGCCGGTGGCGCGGCGGCCCGGCCGTTCACCACACATTCCAATGCCCTGGACATCGATCTGTACCTGCGGATCGCACCTGAACTGTTCCTCAAGCGATGCATCGTCGGTGGTTTCGACAAGGTCTTCGAACTTAATCGAGTGTTCCGAAACGAAGGCGCCGATTCTACGCATTCCCCGGAATTCTCCATGCTCGAGACCTATCAGACCTACGGAACCTATGACGATTCGGCGGTCGTCACTCGAGAGCTTATTCAAGAGGTGGCCGACGAGGCGATCGGGACCAGACAACTACCGCTGCCCGACGGCAGCGTCTACGACATAGATGGAGAATGGGCGACGATACAAATGTATCCGTCCCTGTCGGCTGTGCTGGGTGAAGAGATCACGCCGCAGACGACGGTCGATCGGCTGCGAGCCATCGCGGATCGTCTTGGCCCCGAGATTGGCCCAGAGATTCTTGACAAGCCCAGCTACGGACACGGAAAACTCGTCGAGGAACTATGGGAACACACAGTGGGTAACACCCTGAGCGCGCCCACATTTGTCAAGGATTTTCCGGTGGAGACAACGCCTTTGACCCGCCAGCACCGAAGCATCCCCGGAGTGACCGAGAAATGGGATCTCTACCTGCGGGGCGTTGAACTGGCCACGGGGTACTCCGAATTAAACGATCCTGTCGTGCAGCGGGAAAGATTTGGTCAACAAGCCCGCGCTGCAGCCGCCGGGGACGATGAGGCGATGGCACTCGATGAGGATTTTCTGGCCGCACTGGAGTACGCGATGCCGCCATGCACCGGAACTGGAATGGGTATCGACCGGTTGTTGATGTCTTTGACCGGACTGTCAATTAGGGAGACTGTTTTGTTCCCGATTGTTCGGCCGCACTCCAACTGAACAGTTCGTGTTGTGTCGAGATTGAGTATGCGGCGTTCTTATGGCAGATTAGTACCCGGGGATGTTGTTCCAAACTGCTCAGCAACTGCTCAGGAAGAAATGCGAGGGTAAGATAATGGCGAAGAAAGTGACCGTCACCTTGGTCGATGATTTCGACGGTGCGGGCGCCGCCGACGAAACGGTCGAATTCGGGCTTGACGGGGTAACCTACGAGATCGACCTTACGAACAAGAATGCCGCGAAACTGCGCGGCGATCTGAGGCAATGGGTGTCTGCCGGACGCCGCGTCGGCGGTCGGCGGCGAGGACGTTCCAGTTCTGGACGTGGCCGTGGGGCGATGGATCGCGAACAGAGCGCGGCGATCCGGGAATGGGCTCGTCGGAACGGGCACAATGTGTCGACTCGTGGCCGTATTCCGGCTGACGTCATCGACGCATTCCACGCGGCGACCTAACAAGTTGCTTACCGATGCCCGGGCCCTTAAGGGCCCGGGCATCGGTGCTTTTGTCGCTTTCGCTGCTGGCGAACTAATCGCCAGCAGCTGGCGGAAACGATTCGGCGGTTTTCCTCGTTTCTGATGTTAAGGCCCTGATGTCGTAGGGCTGAAGGCTCAGATACTTCAAGCCACCGGGAACGACCAAGGTTAGGAACCCTGGCCGGCCGACCATTACAGTGGACGGCAGGTACACGGTTCCGGCCCCACGGGGCCGATAGCGGGTTGTATTGATGGTGAGGGAGAGCAGGTAACCGCCGATGTTCGAAAGATTTACCGATCGTGCCCGCAGGGTGGTCGTCCTGGCGCAAGAAGAGGCCCGGATGCTCAACCACAACTACATCGGCACCGAGCACATCCTGTTGGGCCTGATCCACGAAGGCGAAGGCGTCGCGGCGAAATCGTTGGAGTCGCTGGGGATTTCACTCGAAGGTGTTCGCAGCCAGGTCGAGGAGATTATCGGCCAGGGCCAGCAGGCGCCGTCCGGGCACATCCCGTTTACGCCCCGTGCCAAGAAGGTTCTTGAGCTGAGCTTGCGTGAGGCGCTGCAGCTCGGCCACAACTACATCGGCACCGAGCACATTTTGCTGGGCCTGATCCGGGAGGGGGAGGGCGTGGCCGCCCAGGTGCTGGTCAAGCTCGGCGCCGAGCTAACCCGGGTGCGTCAGCAGGTGATCCAGCTGCTGAGCGGCTACCAGGGCAAGGAAGCTGCCGAAGCGGGTACCGGTGGTCGGGGAGGAGAGTCAGGCTCGCCTTCTACCTCCTTGGTTCTCGACCAGTTCGGCCGCAACCTGACGGCTGCCGCGATGGAGGGCAAGCTGGATCCGGTCATCGGCCGCGAAAAGGAAATTGAGCGGGTGATGCAGGTGCTGAGCCGGCGCACCAAGAACAACCCGGTGCTGATCGGCGAGCCCGGTGTCGGCAAGACCGCTGTTGTCGAGGGTCTGGCGCAGGCGATCGTGCACGGCGAGGTCCCCGAGACGCTGAAAGACAAGCAGCTTTATACGCTGGATCTGGGCTCGCTGGTGGCCGGCTCGCGCTACCGCGGTGACTTCGAGGAGCGTCTGAAGAAGGTGCTCAAGGAGATCAACACCCGCGGCGACATCATCCTGTTCATCGACGAGCTGCACACCCTGGTGGGTGCCGGTGCCGCCGAGGGCGCGATTGACGCGGCAAGCATCCTCAAGCCCAAGCTGGCCCGCGGTGAGCTGCAAACGATTGGCGCCACCACCCTCGACGAATACCGCAAGTACATCGAAAAAGACGCCGCTCTGGAGCGCCGCTTCCAGCCGGTGCAGGTGGGCGAGCCGACGGTGGAGCACACCATCGAGATCCTCAAGGGCCTGCGGGACCGCTACGAGGCCCACCACCGGGTGTCGATCACCGATTCGGCGATGGTGGCCGCCGCCACCCTGGCCGACCGCTACATCAACGACCGGTTCCTGCCGGACAAGGCGATCGACCTGATCGACGAGGCGGGCGCCCGGATGCGGATTCGCCGGATGACCGCGCCGCCAGACCTGCGTGAGTTCGACGAGAAGATCGCTGAGGCCCGCCGAGAGAAAGAGTCGGCGATCGACGCCCAGGACTTCGAGAAGGCGGCCAGCCTGCGGGATCGGGAGAAGACTCTGGTGGCGCAGCGCGCCGAACGCGAAAAGCAATGGCGTTCAGGCGATCTCGATGTCGTTGCGGAGGTCGACGACGAGCAGATCGCCGAGGTGCTGGGCAACTGGACCGGTATCCCGGTGTTCAAGCTCACCGAGGCCGAGACCACCCGGCTGCTCCGTATGGAGGAGGAGCTGCACAAGCGGATCATCGGCCAGGAGGATGCCGTCAAGGCGGTGTCCAAGGCGATCCGTCGTACCCGGGCCGGGCTAAAAGACCCCAAGCGCCCGTCGGGTTCGTTCATCTTCGCCGGCCCGTCCGGTGTCGGTAAGACCGAGCTGTCCAAGGCGCTGGCCAACTTCTTGTTCGGTGACGACGACGCGCTCATCCAGATCGACATGGGCGAGTTTCATGACCGGTTCACCGCGTCGCGGCTGTTCGGCGCTCCGCCGGGATACGTCGGCTACGAGGAGGGCGGCCAGCTCACCGAGAAGGTGCGGCGCAAGCCGTTCTCGGTGGTGCTGTTCGACGAGATCGAAAAGGCGCACCAGGAGATCTACAACAGCCTGTTGCAGGTGCTCGAGGACGGGCGGCTCACCGATGGGCAGGGGCGCACGGTGGACTTCAAAAACACTGTGCTGATCTTCACGTCGAATCTGGGGACATCCGATATTTCTAAGCCCGTCGGTCTGGGCTTCACCCAGGGTGGCGGTGAGAACGACTACGAGCGGATGAAGCAGAAGGTCAACGACGAGCTGAAGAAGCACTTCCGCCCGGAGTTCCTCAACCGCATCGACGACATCATCGTCTTCCACCAGCTGAGCCGCGACGAGATCATCCGGATGGTCGACCTCATGATCAGCCGGGTCGCTAACCAGCTCAAGGCCAAAGACATGGCGCTGGAGCTGACCGACAACGCCAAGGCCCTGTTGGCCAAGCGTGGCTTCGATCCGGTGCTGGGTGCTCGTCCGCTGCGTCGCACCATCCAGCGTGAGATCGAGGACCAGCTCTCGGAGAAGATCCTCTTCGAGGAGGTCGGGCCGGGGCAGGTCGTCACCGTCGACGTGGACAACTGGGATGGCGAAGGCCCGGGCGAGGACGCGAAGTTCACCTTCACTGGCGCCCGTAAGCCGCCGGCCGAGCCCGATCTGGCCAAGGCCGGAGCGCACAGCGCTGGTGGTCCTGGGCCGGTCGAGCAGTAGCCAAGCCATCCGGGTCGGCTAGCGTCGTTGGGGGCCGGCGCCGCTGGCATATTCGGCTCGCCGCCCAAACGACGGGCAGTAGCTTCTATTGGTGGCTGCCAGCAGGGTTACTGCCGGAGGCCAACTCCGCCGAGATATATTTCGGCCGGTGTCCTGACGCGATGTTGGCAGCCGCCAATGAGTGGCAGCGCGTGGCTAATGAGATGTTTGAAATACCCCGTTCGTTCGAGAAAGTGCGAACGGCGTTGCAAGCGAGTGGTTCGGTCCGTCAGCGACGGAGACGCGGCGACCCTGCCATTCCAGAAGTGGTTACGGGAGGTCGCAGTTGGTGCCGTGTGCACCGTCAAACAGATCCGTAAGATCGTTGCGGAGTTTCCTCGCACAAGGGCCGCCGCGGCGCTAGGCTACAGACCTGGTTCTTTCTAGCTAGTGGGACAGTTCGTTGGGCTGTCTGAACGTAGCGAGAGGTGGCCCATGTCGTTTGTGGTTGCGGCGCCGGAGTTCGTGGCGGCGGCTGCGGCGGATCTAGCGAGTATTGGTTCAGCGATCAATTCGGCGAGTGCGGCGGCCCTGGCCCCGACAACTGGTGTGCTAGCCGCCGGCGCCGATGAAGTGTCGGCGAGCATCGCGGCGATGTTTACGGCACACGCGCAGGCGTATCAGGCGCTGAGCGCGCAGGCGGCGGCGTTTCACCAACAGTTCGTCCAGCTCATGAATTCGGGTGCAGCAGCCTATTTGAGCACCGAGGTCGCTAACGCCGAGCAGGCCGTGTTGAACGCGGTGAACGCGCCCACCGAGGCCATGTTGGGGCGGCCGTTGATCGGCGACGGTGTGGCTGGGGCCACCGTTAACGGTGTGGGCCAGTCCGGTGGGGCCGGTGGGTTGTTGTACGGCAGTGGTGGAGCAGGTGGTGCTAGCACGGCCGCCGGGGTGGTCGGCGGCCCCGGCGGTAGTGCGGGGTTGTGGGGCAACGGTGGGGCCGGCGGTTCCGGTGGTGCCGGAGCGCTCGGTGGTGCCGGCGGTAACGGTGGGCTGCTATTCGGCAATGGCGGGGCTGGTGGTGCCGGTGGGGCCGCCGCCGCCCTGGGCGGGGCCGGCGGCGGCGGTGGTGCCGGCGGCAACGCGTGGTTGTTCGGCAACGGCGGACCTGGCGGTCCCGGCGGCCAAGGCGCCCACGGGGTCGACGGGGTCAACCCGGTCTCCGATCCGGCGCCCGGGGTGCCGGCACAACCTCGCGGCAGCGGACTCGACGGCTTAATGGGTCTGCCCGGCACGGTCCCCGGACAGACCGGCGGCACCGGGGGCACCGGCGGCTCCGGCAATCCCGGCGGCATCGGCGGCACGGGTGGCACCGGCGGCACCGGCGCCACCGGGGCACCGGCGGGGCCGGCGGTGCTGGCGGCGCCGGTGGGCATGCCGGATGCTGGTCGGCGATGGCGGTGCCGGCGGCCTCGGCGGTCAGGGCGGCGTCGGCGGCGCGGGCGCGCAGGGCGGTGCTGGCGGCACCGGTGGCACCGGCGGTAATGGGCAAGTGCTGCAGGTCACCGGTCCGGGCGCGGCCGCCGTTATTCCCCCCGGAGGTCCGGCGCCCGGCGGCAAGGGCGGTATGGGTGGTACCGGGGGCACCGGTGGTACCGGCGGCACCGGTGGTGATGGCGGCAACGGCGGCGTCGCCGGGGCGGGCGGACTGTGGCAGGGCCACGCGGGCGCTCCCGGCTTGGCGGGGCCGCCGGTAGCGGTGGTGCTGCCGGCATGGGCGGCGTGCCCGGTGGAGGCGGCCTGGGTGGATTCGGGACTAACGGCGTTCAGGCCAAGGGCGGCGATGTGGGTGCGCTAGGTTCGAACGGCAGCCTGGGCGATCCCGGCCAACCCGGCCTGCCTGGCTGACATCCCGCAGCGGCGCGCGGTTTAGACTGACGACCGTTGCACTGTTCGCCGTGCCGCGCCGGTCAGCCGCCCCGCGCCCTGCATTACCGCGGAGACCGTTATCGCGGCACCAACAGCGCGAACACCTGCTTGGCGAGCTGGAGCATCCAGCCGGTCACGGTCGGTCCATGGTCGCGGGGCCAGTTCAGCTGAAAGCTGACTACCCAAGGCTGTTGTGTCTTGTCGACGGCGTACCAGCTAAAGGTGAGGTCACCGGGCAAGCCGCCGGCTTTCGCTCCGATATACGGCCATTCGCTGCGATCCAGCTGGATACCCGCGACAGCGGACAGAATCTGTTTGACGGGTGTGGCTTGGCCGACGGCGTCGGCTTGCAGTGCCGCGTGGATTCGGCAGATGTCTTCGGCGCTGCCGTACCATTCCGCGCCGTAACTGGAGGCCGGGGTGTGGGCGCGGGTTGGATCCGGTTGGTAGGGGGTGGAATTCGCCTGCTGCAGCAACTGGGCACGCAGTTGCTGGGGTGCCTGCTTCCATTGGCTGCGTAGATCTGGTTGACCCCAGCCCACCGAGAACAGCTCGTACATGGTGGGGAACGGAGTCATGCTGGCCGGATCGTGATGGCCGGCCGTGACGAGCGCTTCCTCGATGGCCTGCGTGCCCATTCTGTCGATTAGCAGGTCGGTGGCCATGTTGTCGCTAGTGGCGATCATCTTCTCGGCGGCAGTACGAACTGAAACATGTGCTCCGGGAGGCAATTCCAGACCTGAAGAGCCTACAGCTCTGCTCTTGTCGGTGACGGTTAGTTGATCGTCCCAGGACACCGTGCCGTTGCGGACCGCATCCGCCAGGGCGTGCAGCACGTACAACTTGAAAATCGATGCTAACGGTAGGGATTCGGCGGTGTTGGTGCCCTGCACCGGATCGCATCGACCGTTATCGACCTTGGCGACCTGGTACGAGTAGCGGGCGCCGGTCTTGCTCAGCACGGCGTCGACGTCGTGCCACGAGGTGATCGACGGTGACTGCGTATTGAGGTCGAACCGATCAACCCAGCCATCGTCGTCGGTGTGAATCCGGATGTCCTGTCGTGCACCGTAGGAGGAAATGAGGTGCAGCGTTGCGACGCTGGCGCTGATGTCTACACCGTCGAGGGTGAACGGACGATCCCACCATAGCTCTTCCATGGTGGTTCGGATCGAGTCCACCATGTCATGCGACGCGAGGGTGCGAACTCCGACCGAGCCGATGGGCCAGTCCGAGTTGAGCATGTCCATGGTCTGCTGGGCACGTACACCGGGAGGAGTCCTAGTGTCGATCCGCAGTCCCGGATCCGCGGCGTTCGCGTGCGGGGCAGCAGAACGGGAGCAACCCGGCGCCAGGGTCACGACCAGCGCGGCGGTGGCAGTTACCGCCACCGCGCGGTGTCGTGCGAGGCGCCGGCTAGCTCGTCTGGCCGGTCGCGGCAACGTCCAGCACAACCTCGAATTCCAGCAGCGACGAGCCAGTCGCCACCGGGTTGGCACGGTGACCAGCGTGGGCTTCGATGGCGGGACCGTTCGCCCACGCCTGGAATGCTTCATCGGACTCCCAGTGTGTCACCACGAAATATCGGTTTTCGCCTTTGACCGGGCGGAGCAGCTGAAAGCCGAGGAAGCCTGGAGAGTTCTCGACCGCATGCGCGCGGTGGGCGAACCGCCTTTCCAGTTCGGGGCCAGCATCGGCGGGTACCTCGATTGCATTGATCTTCACCACTGGCATTCGGCTAGGCTACCGCGGCCCCCGCCCGGCGACGACGGCTAGTCACGGCAAGATGGTTGGGTGCCCACCAATCTGTTGACCTGCCGCGGCGGACGCGGCGAACCGTTGGTCCTGGTCCACGGTCTGATGGGCCGGGGTAGCACCTGGTCGCGTCAGCTGCCGTGGCTCAGCCAGCTGGGCACCGTTTACACCTACGACGCGCCGTGGCACCGGGGCCGTGACGTCGTCGATCCATACCCGATCAGCACCGAACGCTTCGTGACCGATCTGGCCGATGCGGTGAGTACGTTGGGAGTGCCGGCCCGGCTGGTCGGGCATTCTATGGGTGCCATGCACTCCTGGTGTCTGGCCGCTGAACGTCCGGATTTGGTCTCGGCCCTGGTGGTCGAGGATATGGCGCCAGACTTTCGTGGCCGCAGCACCGGTCCATGGGAGCCCTGGTTGCATGGTCTTCCGGTCGAATTCGACTCTGCCGAACAGGTATTCAATGAATTCGGGCCTGTCGCCGGTCAGTATTTTCTGGATGCCTTTGACCGCACCTCCACCGGTTGGCAGCTGCATGGTCACACTTCACGATGGATCGAGATCGCCGCCGAGTGGGGCACCCGCGACTACTGGGAGCACTGGCTTGCCGTGCGGTCGCCAGCGCTGCTGATTGAGGCGGGCACCTCGGTCACGCCGCCCGGCCAGATGCTCGCCATGACCAAAACTGCTTGTCGGACAACCTACTTGCATGTCCCCGAAGCTGGTCATCTGATTCACGATGAGGCAACGCAGGTATATCGGCAGGCTGTCGAGTCTTTCTTCGCGGGCTGCGCCGGGCGTGCCTGACGGCGCTCAGCCCTCGCCGGCCAAAGCGAACCGGCCGTCAGTTGTACGGGTCACCAGGCCGTCCGCAAGCAACGAATCGAGCGCCCGGTCACGCTGGGCGCAATCGGTTAGCCAGGCCACGTCCAGCTCGGCTCCGGTAACCGGAGAATCCTTGGCGCGCAACACATCCAGCAGCCGCCCGCGAACCTGACGGTCGGTTCCCGCGTATTGCTGCACGCGCCGCGCCGGCCCTTGGGCGGGCGGATAGCCCGCATGCCGCCATGCGCATTCATTGAGTGGGCACAACCCGCATCGCGGCGACCGCGCCGTGCACACGATCGCGCCCAACTCCATCAGCGCCACCGAAAATTGTGGCGCTGCTTCCTCGCCCGGCAGCAGTGCCGAGACGTCGGCATGGTCGCGCGTTGCAGATGGCGGGCCGGCCTCGGCTCGGCCATGCACGGCGCGGGCCACCACGCGACGCACATTAGTGTCCACCACCGGCACCGGCTGACGGTAGGCGAAGCACGCGATGGCTCGTGCGGTGTAGCTGCCGACGCCCGGCAACCTCAGCAAGGTATCGACGTCGTCGGGAACCGCATCGCCGTGGTCACGTGCGATGACGGTGGCGCACTCGTGTAAACGCTTGGCCCGCCTCGGATAGCCCAGCTTGCCCCAGGCGCGTAGTACGTCCGCTGCGCTGGCCGCGGCGGTGGCCGACGGGGTGGGCCAGCGTCGCACCCAATCTGGCCAGATCGACAACACCCGAGCCACCGGCGTCTGCTGCAACATGAACTCGCTGACCAGGATTTGCCATGCGGTGACACCGGGCTGTCGCCAGGGCAAGTCACGGCGCGATTGTTGGTACCAGTCGAGCAGCCCGCCGGCCGGGATTCTTATCTCAGGCACAATGTGTGTCATGCCTAACACCAATCCGATAGCCGCTTGGAAAGCACTCAAAGAGGGTAACGAGCGATTCGTCGCTGGCCAGCCAGCGCATCCCAGCCAGAGCGTCGAGCATCGGGCCAGCCTGGCCGCCGCCCAGAAGCCCCTCGCCGTGATATTCGGCTGCGCGGACAGCCGGGTCGCCGCTGAGCTCGTCTTCGACCAGGGCCTGGGCGACATGTTCGTGGTGCGCACCGCCGGCCATGTCATCGACTCGGCGGTGCTCGGCTCCATCGAGTATGCGGTGACGGTGCTCGACGTGCCGCTCGTTGTCGTCCTTGGGCATGACAGCTGCGGCGCCGTGACGGCGGCTTTGACGGCCATCAACGAGGGCCATCTGCCAGGCGGTTACGTGCGGGATGTGGTGGAACGGGTGGCGCCGTCGATCCTGCTGGGCCGACGCGACGGCTTGACTCGTGTCGACGAGTTCGAGGAACGGCATGTTCATGAGACGGTGGCGCAGCTCATGTCCCGGTCGACGGCCATCGCGCAGCGGGTGGCTGCGGGCACCTTGGCGATCGTCGGCGTCACCTATCACCTCGCCGACGGACGGGTGGCGTTGCGCGCACACATCGGCAACATCGGTGAGGAAGTCTGACCTGGCGACACGCCGAGCCAGGTCGACCACGTCGACGTGACCTGGCCCTACGGTGGGAATGTGCTGGATCTGGAACCGCGTGGCCCGCTACCTACCGAGATCTACTGGCGACGCAGGGGACTCGCCGTGGGAATTACCGTCGTCGTGATCGCGATCGCGGTCGCCGCGATCGTTGCCGTTGTGGGCAGCAGTGCCGGAGCCAAACCTGCCAATGCTGACAAACCGGGCTCCGCGCTGAGCCATCCAGGCTCGGCGGCGCCCCAGGCGCCACCCCCGAGCGGCCAGGAAGGCAACCCCTCGGCAGCGCCGTCGGGGCAAAACCCGGAGTCCGCCACGCCGACCGCCGCAGTGCAACCGCCGCCGCTGCTGAGGGAAGGCGATGACTGCCCCGATTCGACACTGGCCGTCAAAGGCCTGACCAACGCGCCCCAATACTTCATTGGCGATCAGCCAAAATTCACCATGGTGGTCACCAACATCGGGCTGGTGTCCTGCAAACGCGATGTCGGAGCCGCGGTGCTGGCCGCCTACGTCTACTCGCTGGACAACAAGCGGCTGTGGTCCAACCTGGACTGCGCGCCGTCCAACGAGACCCTGGTCAAAACCTTCACGCCGGGCGAGCAGGTGACGACCGCGGTGACCTGGACCGGGATGGGGTCGTCGCCGCACTGTCCGCTGCCGCGGCCAGCGATCGGGCCGGGGACCTACAACCTCGTCGTACAGCTGGGCAACCTGCGCTCCCTGCCGGTCCCGTTCATCCTCAATCAGCCGCCACCGCCGCCTGGACCTGGTGGGCCAGCGCTCGCGCCGCCGCCTGAGGCGCCGCCGGCCAATGCTCCCGCTTCCGGCGGGTAACCGCGGCTAGCTGAGCGGGTCGGCGATTGTCGACTCCGCTAGCTGTGAGAGCCCCTCTCGTACATGACGGGCCCACATCGCGCCGATGCCGTCCACCGATTGCAGGTCGTTAGAGCTGGCCGCCAGCAGGCCCTGCAGCGTTCCAAACGCCCGGACCAGGAGATCGACATGGGCGAACTGCAGCCTGGGAATAGCGGCCATTGCGCGGTAGCCGCGCGCGCTCAGCGCTGAGTCCTGGGCTTCTGCTGTCGTCGGATATCCGAAGACCTTCGCCAGCGCGGTGAGTTCGAGCAGTTCGGTGTCCGAAAGGGTGTCCAGCTCGGCTAGGGTGGCGTCGATTTGCGTTTGGGATTGTGGCTCGGGGCTGGCGTGGTAGTCGCGCACCACCAATTCCCGCGCGACGTCGTTGCCGCCCAGCAGCTCCTCAAGCTGCAGCCGCAGTTGCCGTCCGTCGGTGCCGAGTTCGACGACGTCATAGTCGATCACCTGGCCGATGCGCCGGACCAACTCGAGCCGTTGCACCACCGTCATCACATCGCGCAGCGTGACGAAGTCCTCGATCTCCGCCCTGGACAGTTGCCTGCTGACCTCATCGAGCCGGGTCTTGTACCGTTCCAGGGTTGCGATGGCCTGATTGGCTCGCGACAGAATGGTCGCGGAGTCCGCGAGTATATGGCGCTCCCCGCCGACGAAGACGGTCACGATGTTCATCGAGTGGCTGACCGAGATCACCGGGTAGCCGGTCTGGATGGCGGCTCGTTCCGCCGAACGGTGCCGAGTGCCGGACTCGTCGGTAGGTATCGATGGATCCGGGACCAGCTGCACGTTGGCCCGCACGATGCGGCTCCAGTCGGTGGACAGCACGACGGCGCCGTCCATTTTGCACAGCTCACGCAGCCGTGTCGGCGCATAGCGGATATCGATGGAGAAGCCGCCATCGCAGATGGCCTCGACGTTCTCGTCGTGGCCGAGCACGATCAAAGCGCCGGTGCGGCCGCGCAGGATGCGTTCTAGGCCGTCCCGGAGCCCGGTGCCCGGGGCTAGGCGGGCGATAGCCTCACGCAGCGTCGGACGGGTCACAGAGTGTCATTCTGCTACGCGCGGGCCCGCCGGCCCCGCAGCGTCTAGCCGTTGTGGCTCCGCGGGGGTACTGCTGCGGTGATCGGCGATGTCGACGATGTGCTCCAGCGCGGCGACGATGGTGGGTGCGCTCAGCGCGCGGATGCCCGGCGGCACCGTATCGCAACCCGCTGGGATCAGCGCTGTGGTGAATCCCTGCCGCGCGGCTTCGGTTAAGCGTCGGTCCATACCGCTGACTCGGCGTAGGTCGCCCGCCAGTCCCACCTCACCGATCATCACCGCTGTGGTGGGCAGCGGCAGGTTCGCGTAGGCCGACGCCAACGCGATCGCGACCGCGAGATCTGACGACGGATCGGTTAACCGCATGCCACCTACGGTGGACAGGTAGACGTCATTGACCGCGATGGTTAGTTGGGCGTGCTTTTCCAGGACGGCGGTGATCATCGCGGCCCGGGCGTGGTCGATCCCGCTGACGGCGCGGCGCGGCGAGCCACCGGATGGCGTCGCCAATAGCGCCTGGACCTCGCCGATGAGCGGTCGCTTTCCATCCAGCGTCACCGTGATCGCGGTACCGGCCACCGGTGTCGGCCGCTGATCCAGAAAAAGATTCGACGGGTCCGCAACATCGTCGATTCCATCGTCGCGCAACAGGAAACACCCGACTTCGTCGGCGGCGCCGAATCGATTCTTGACGCCGCGGACCATCCGCATCGGGTGATTGCGATCGCCCTCGAAATGCAGCACCACGTCGACGAGGTGTTCGAGCGAGCGCGGCCCGGCGATGGCCCCGTCTTTGGTGACATGCCCGACGAGAATCAGCGCAACGCCGTTGGCCTTGGCGGCGGCGGTCAGCGCGGCCGTCACGGCACGCACTTGCGTGACACCGCCGACGACGCCGTCGGCTTCGGTGGTGGACATAGTTTGCACCGAGTCGATGATGACCAGCGCAGGCTGGACCGTCGCGATGTGATCTAGCACGGTGTGCAGGTCGGATTCGGCGGCTAGGTAGACCTCTTGTGCGCTGCCGCAGCCGGTCCGGTCGGCGCGCAGCCGGATCTGGCCAGCGGATTCCTCGCCGGAGATATACAGCGCACGTCGGCCGGATTGCGCCCAGCGGTGGGCAACTTTGAGTAGCAGCGTCGACTTGCCCACACCCGGGTCACCCGCCAGCAGCGTCACCGAGCCGGGCACCACGCCGCCGCCGAGCACCCGGTCCAATTCGTCGACACCGGTAGGGCACGGTCGCGTGCGGTGCGGGTCAATGGAGCTGATCGGAACGGCTTGCGAAATCCGGTTTGCGGAACGACGTCCGCTACCACCGATCGCACTGAGCACGGCTACCTCATCGACGGTGCCCCAGGTACCGCACTCCTGGCAACGTCCCACCCATTTAGCGGTGACATGGCGGCATTCCGAGCAGCGGTACTGCGAGCGCATATTAGCCACGCGATGACCGTATCGGGCTGGTATGACAAGCAGTGCGGTTAGGCCTGCGGTGGTGTGAGCCCGGCCGATATCGGCACCGTCACGCTGGCTTGTCCAGCTTTCTCGAAATTGAAGGTGAAGTTGTAGGTGAGGCCGTTGGTGATGGGCTTGGCCAAGGTGATGACCGCCTTCGCGGCATTGTTGGATTCGAGGGGGCCCGGCGCCACCCGCTGGCCTTCGGGCGTACCGATGAACAGCATCCCGTTGGCGGGCAGCCGAGTATCGCCGCTCAGCGCCACCGTGCCGATGTCACTGTTGACGGACACCAGCCGATCCGCGACATCCGCAGACTCGTTGACGGCCACCAGCACCAGGTCCACCGTTCGGCCCGGTTGGATGAAGTCACCGGTCTGCGCGGCTTGGATGCGGATGTCGCGCAACGCCAGATTGTTGAGCGTGACCCGGTTGCCGTTGACGGCCGGCTCCTGAGTCGCGGTCTGCGAGATCTGGCCTGCTCCGCAACCGCTGAGCACCGTGGCCATCACGGCCAAAAGGCCTAGGACGGTAACCCGGGTAGCCAGCGCGGGAAGGCGGATCTTGAAGCGGTTCACTGACTGCCTCCTGCTGGGATACTGGTCAAGGCATTAGGACAGCGGCTCAACTATGCATAGTAGTTTTAGGAACGTGCTGTCGACGGTAGACGGTAGCCCAGGACGCGAGACCAGCGTTGCGGGGCCTTGGTTTGGGCCCCCGCGGGGTCGCCGATAGTGACCTTTCAAGTGCGGCTACGCTGTTACGAGACAATGTTGGTAGTGCGGTGCATTGCACGTCTTGCCCTGCCTGTCAACCCCTAATCTGCCGGTGTTGTACCCCCTGACCTGCACCGTTGTGCGCGCCTGTCGGGTCGCCGTGTTAGGATGAAGTAACGAAAGGGGCTCGAATCAGATGATCTTCAAGGTCGGCGACACCGTTGTCTACCCGCACCACGGTGCCGCTTTAGTCGAGGCGATCGAAACCCGAACCATCAAAGGGGAGCAAAAAGAGTATCTCGTCTTGAAAGTGGCGCAGGGAGACCTGACCGTTCGAGTCCCCGCCGAAAACGCCGAGTACGTCGGTGTCCGCGACGTCGTCGGGCAAGAGGGTCTTGACAAGGTTTTCCAGGTGTTGCGGGCCCCCCATACCGAAGAGCCGACTAACTGGTCGCGCCGGTATAAGGCTAATCTCGAGAAACTCGCCTCCGGTGATGTCAACAAGGTGGCCGAGGTAGTACGCGACCTGTGGCGACGCGACCAGGAGCGCGGCCTGTCCGCCGGCGAGAAGCGCATGCTGGCTAAGGCCCGCCAGATTTTGGTCGGCGAGTTGGCGCTGGCAGAGAGCACCGACGATGCCAAGGCGGAGACCATCCTCGACGAGGTTTTGGCCGCCGCTTCCTGAATGCCCTGAGGCTTGGGGGTGGTCGGGGCAACGGGCACCGTAGCCGCAGTGGTCCCGGCCGCCGGGTCGGGGGAGCGGTTAGCGGCGGGCGTCCCGAAGGCATTCTGTGAACTTGACGGGCGCACGCTTGTCGAACGTGCCGTCGCTGGATTGCTGGAATCTGGCGTTGTTGACCATGTTGTGGTCGCGGTACCCGCTGATCGCATTGACCAGACCCAGCGGGCGTTGCCTCAACAGCTAGTCACGGTTGTGGCTGGCGGCGTCGACCGCACCGAATCGGTGCGCCAGGCCCTTGCGGCTCTCCCCGGGCCTCCGGCGGTGAGCGCACCCGAGTTCGTCTTGGTGCACGACGCCGCGCGGGCGCTGGCACCAGCACGGTTAATCGTGCGGGTGGTCGATGCGCTGCGCGCCGGTCATACCGCGGTCGTTCCGGCGCTGCCACTGTCTGACACCATTAAGGCCGTGGACGCCAACGGAATGGTTCTCGGCACTCCGGCGCGGGCCGGCCTGCGGGCGGTGCAGACCCCGCAGGGGTTTGCTACCGAGCTGCTATTGCGCGCGTATCAGCGCGGCCCCCATCTTGCTGCCATCGATTTCACCGACGATGCTTCCCTCGTCGAACATCTCGGTGGCCAGGTTCAGGTGGTCGCCGGCGACCCGCTGGCGTTCAAGATCACCACCCAGTTGGATCTGCTGTTGGCGACAGAGATTCTGCGCCAGTGAGTGGCCTGCCACGGGTCGGTTTGGGTTTCGATGTCCACGCGTTTGAACCGGGGCGGCCGTGTTGGTTGGTGGGGCTGCTGTTCCCCGACGTCGACGGCTGCGCCGGGCACTCCGACGGTGACGTGGCGGTGCATGCGTTGTGCGATGCCGTGTTGTCGGCCGCAGGGCAGGGCGATATTGGCGGCCTGTTCGGGATTGACGATCCGCGTTGGGAACGCGTCAGCGGCGCTGACATGCTGGGTCATGTCGTTGACTTGTTACTGCGACAGGGCTATGCGGTCGTCAACGCGTCCGTTCAAGTGATCGGCAACCGACCGAAGATCGGTCCGCGCCGTGCCGAGGCGCAACGGTTGCTGTCGGCGCTGCTGCGGGCGCCGGTATCAGTGGCGGCGACGACCACCGATGGACTTGGCTTGACCGGGCGCGGCGAGGGCTTGGCCGCCATCGCGACGGCGTTGGTGGTCCAGCTCTGACAGCCGTGCGCTGAGAATCGGGCAAAACGGAACCAGCAGGTAAGCTGGCACGCCGTGACCGATCGCGCCCGCTTGCGGCTCCACGACACGGCGGCTGGTGCCGTGCGCGATTTCGTTCCGCTGCGAGCCGGGCACGTCTCGATCTACCTGTGTGGTGCCACCGTTCAAGGACAGCCGCACATCGGGCATGTCCGCAGCGGGGTGGCCTTTGACATCCTGCGCCGTTGGCTTATCGCGCGCGGCTACGACGTCGCGTTCATCCGCAACGTCACCGACATCGACGACAAGATCCTCAACAAGGCCGCCGCGGCGGGCCGCCCGTGGTGGGAGTGGGCCGCCACCTACGAGCGCGCGTTTAGCGCCGCCTACGACGCCTTGGACGTCATGCCGCCGTCAGCAGAGCCCCGCGCCACCGGGCACATCACCCAGATCGTCGAACTGATCCAGCGTCTGATCGATAACGGCCACGCGTATACCGGCGGCGGGGACGTCTACTTCGACGTGCTCAGCTACCCCGAATACGGCGCCCTGTCCGGGCACAAGATCGAGGACGTCCACCAGGGCGAAGGCGTGGCCACCGGCAAACGCGACCAGCGCGACTTCACGCTGTGGAAGGGCGCCAAGCCCGGCGAGCCGTCGTGGCCTACGCCGTGGGGCCGCGGACGTCCAGGCTGGCATTCGGAGTGCGTGGCGATGGCACACGAATATCTCGGGCCGGAATTCGACATCCATTGCGGCGGAATGGATTTAGTGTTCCCGCATCACGAAAATGAAATCGCGCAGAGCCGTGCCGCCGGGGATGGCTTCGCCCGTTACTGGCTGCACAACGGCTGGGTGACGATGGGCGGGGAGAAGATGAGTAAGTCGCTGGGCAACGTGTTGTCCATCCCGGCGATGCTGCAGCGGGTTCGGCCGGCCGAACTGCGTTACTACCTTGGCAGCGCCCACTACCGGTCGATGCTGGAATTCTCCGAGACCGCGCTGCAGGACGCGGTCAATGCCTATGTCGGAGTGGAGGATTTCCTGCATCGGGTGCGTACCCGGGTTGGTGCCGTTGGCACCGGCGAACCGACCCCGCGGTTCGCCGCAGCACTCGACGACGATCTGGCGGTGCCGATCGCGCTGGCCGAGGTGCACCATGCTCGCGCGGAAGGTAACCGGGCGCTCGACGCCGGTGACCACGAAGGTGCGTTGACGAACGCCGCCGCGATCCGAGCGATGATGGGCATCTTGGGTTGCGATCCGCTCGACGAACGTTGGGAATCCCGCGATGAGACGTCGGCGGCGCTAGCGGCCGTCGACGTGCTGGTGGCCGCTGAGCTAGAAAGTCGGCAGACCGCACGCGCGCAGCGCAACTGGGCGCTTGCCGATCAGATCCGCGATCGACTTAAGAACGCCGGTATCGAGGTCACCGATACCGCCGACGGGCCGCAGTGGGAGCTGCTGGCGGGCGACAAGCAAGTCGATGCCCGGTAACTCACGTCGCCGAGGGGCTATCCGCAAATCCGGCACCAAGAAGGGGGCAGTCGTTGGCTCGGGCGGCCAGCGTCGCCGCGCCTTGGAGGGGCGTGGTCCCACACCGCCGGCGCATCTGCGCCCCAACCATCCCGCCGCCAAGCGGGCTCAATCCTCGCCGCGCCGGCCGGTCAAACGAACTGACGAGACAGAAACGGTGCTTGGGCGCAACCCGGTGCTGGAATGTCTGCGGGCCGGCGTCCCGGCGACGGCGCTCTACGTTGCGCTCGGTACCGAAGCCGACGAGCGGCTCACCGAATCCGTTGCGAGAGCAGCCGATGTGGGCATCGCGATCCTCGAGGTACCGCGCACCGACCTGGACCGGATGACTAACAACCACCTGCATCAGGGCATCGCGCTACAGGTACCGCCGTACCGCTACGCCCACCCCGATGATCTGCTAGCAGCCGCTACCGACTCGCCACCGGCGTTGTTGGTCGCGCTGGATAACATCTCCGACCCCCGTAATCTCGGTGCAATCGTGCGATCGGTAGCGGCATTCGGCGGCCATGGCGTGTTGGTACCACAGCGGCGTTCCGCCTCGGTCACCGCGGTCGCGTGGCGCACCAGCGCCGGCGCCGCGGCGCGGATCCCGGTGGCGCGGGCCACCAATCTAACTAGAGCGCTTAAGGTCTGGGCCGATCAAGGCCTGCGGGTGATCGGACTGGACGCCGACGGTGACACCGCGCTCGACGACCTGGACGGCACTGACCCGCTGGTAGTAGTCGTTGGTTCGGAAGGCAAGGGCCTGTCGCGGCTGGTGCGGCAGAACTGCGATGAGGTGGTGTCCATACCGATGGCCGGTCATACCGAATCGCTGAATGCCTCCGTGGCTGCCGGGGTGGTGCTTGCCGAAATCGCCCGTCAGCGCAGGCGTTAACGCATTGACAGCGCGTCTTGCCGCCGTCCTGCTGATGCTGGCGGTCATGCTTTTCGCACCGTTAGCGACGGCATACGCGCAACCGTCCGGTTTCGACCTGCAGGCCCACCGCGGCGGCCGCGGCGAGACAACAGAGGAATCGTTGCGGGCATTCGCCAAGGCGCTCGAACTCGGTGTCAGCACATTGGAACTCGACATCGTCATCACCAAGGATCGGGAACCGCTGGTGTGGCACGACCCAACGATCGAGGCCGAAAAATGTTCTGACACCGGGCCGGCGTTCGTCCGCGACCCGCAGTATCCCTACGTCGGCAAGCTTGTGCACGAGTTAACCTTGGTGCAGATCGCCACGCTGAACTGTGACCGGCCGCTCGCCGAGTTCCCTCGGTCAGAAATGGTGCGGGGCAACAAGATAGCGACTCTGTCGGAAGTCTTCGCGCTCGCTGACTCATACCGAGCTTCGGTGCGTTACAACATCGAAACTAAGGTGGCGGCCGATGAGCCGAGCAGGTCGGCCGACCCGCAAGAATTTGTCGACGTGATACTGGCCGTGGTCCGGTCCGCGGGCAAGCTCGACCGGGTGGAAATTCAAAGCTTCGACTGGCGAACGCTGCTGATGGTGCGTCAGGCCGAGTCGTCGATACCATTGGTGGCCGTGTGGGATGAGCAGACCTGGGTACCGGATTCGCCGTGGTTGGCCGGTATCAATCCGGCTGTGGTCGGCGACCCGATGGTCGGCGCGATGATGGTCGGCGCAAGCGTTCTCTCGCCTAGGTACACGTTGGTTGCCGGCAAACCGTTTGTCGATCGAGCACACTGGTTGGGGCTCAGGGTCATTCCATGGACTGTTAACGACGGGATGGTCATGCGCGAGCAGATTGCCTACGGCGTTGACGGCGTCATCTCCGACTACCCGACGCTGCTGCGCTGCGTGCTGGCCGAGCTTGGTTTACCGCTGCCGAGGGCCTACTAGAGGCCAAGTAGCCGCGCGCTGGCCCACAGCGCGAGCACCGCGACCACCAGGGCCGCCGGCACGGTACACAGCCCGAGACGGGTGTATTCGCCGACGCTGGCTTGGACATTCTGCTGGCGCAGCACGCCGCGCCACAGCAGGTTGGACAGTGAACCGACATAGGTCAGGTTGGGCCCGATGTTGACCCCGATCAGCACCGCCAGGATGGGTATCGGCCCGCTGACCGCGGCCAGCGGCAACAACACCAGCGTCGCGGGCAGATTGTTGACGACGTTGGCCAACACCGCGGCCACCGCGGCGATCACGAGCAATGCCGGCAGCCCGCAACCGGACGGCAGCAGCGCGGACATGGCGCTGTTCATTCCGTTGACCATGACCGCCTGCACCACGACGCCCAGCGCCAGCACGAACACCAGGAACGACAGGTTCACCGAACGCGCGATCTGGGCCACCGACGTGTGGCGACGGTGCAGGCTGCGAAGCGCCAACACCGAGGCGCCGGCCAACGCAATCCAGGCCGGGGCCACCCCCACCGATTCCGAGACCGCGAACCCGGCAAGCGTGAGCGCCACCACCGCCAAGACAAACACCGGAGGCCGCGGCGCGGGCCTCACGTGTTCCGGGTCGGGCGGTACGCGCAGATCGTCGGCGAAAAACCAGCGAAAGACTAGGTACACCGCGGCCACCGCGGTCAGCCACGGCACCGCCATCAGCAAGGTGAATTTGGTGAATGAAATGTTCGCGAGATGGAAAGCCAGCAGGTTGGTCAGATTCGACACCGGAAGCAGCAGCGAGGCGGCGTTGGCCAGATGGGCGGTGGTGTAGGCATATGGCCGCATCGGGGTTCGCAGTCGGCGCACGGTCGCCAGCACCACCGGGGTCAACAAGACCACCGTGGCGTCCAAGCTGAGCGCGGCGGTGATGGTGGCGGCAATGACGAACACATGCTGCAGCAGGCCGTGTGACCCGACGCGAACGCGCGCCATTGCCGCGCCTGCGGCCTCGAACAAGCCTTCGTCGTCGCACAGTTTGGCCAGCACCAACACCGCGCCTAAGAATGCGACCACCCGGGCAAGTCCGGCAACCTGCACGGCCGCTTGATGGACCGAAACCGCGCCGATCGCTATCAGAATGACAGCTGCCGGAACCGCAGCCAGCGCCTCTGGCCAACCCCGCGGCCGGGCAACCGCGAACCCGAGGACAACAGCCAGCAGCAACAGCGCAACGGTCAGCGTCAACGTTTAGATCCAGGGATCCTCGCGCCGAAACACCGTCGGCAGCTGCAGTGTGACCCCGTCGGCGGCCGCCATCTCGTCGAGAATCCGCACCGACACGTCTAAGTCATCGCTCGCATATGGCAAGGCCCGCAAGGGCTTTGACAGCGGGCGGAAGAAATCGTCCCAGTGGATCAGGATCACTCGGCGCGCACCTACGGTGCGCACGGTTTCGGTCCAGTAATCGTGCAGGTATGACCGCGGCTGCAGGCCCAGTTGGCCAACACTGAGATAGACGGCATCGGCCCGGTAGCCGGTCAGTGCACCCTTGACGAAACCGGCGCTGCCCTGGATCAATAGCCGCCGGCCCGATGGTCGGTGGTGCACCAGCGTCGACCACGCCTCGCCGCAGCGGTAGGCCGACGCCCGCACCGGTGGTGTCAGCGGTGCGCTGATCACACCCGGAAACCGGTCGGGTGGGCAGTGGTGTGACGCCACCAGCGTGACGTCGTAGGCGCCCAATGGAATTGGGTCACCGGGGGCCGCGACGACAAGACGGCTCTCGGGCAGCCCGTATCCGCGCCCGACCTGGGCCGCCGACTCGCCCCCCACCAGCTGGGCGCCGGTGCGGTCGGCGACCAGCGCGGAGTCCAGCACATGGTCGATGTGCGTGTGCACCGGAATGACAGCCGCAAGCTGGGATATCTTGGCCCGGGCAAGACAGCCGTCCACGCGCTGCGGCGACGACGACACCTTGCGGATCGCCAGTCGCGCGAGGCTGGGCCGGGAAAAGTAGCCGTCGGTCAGCAACGCGGACGACCCGTCGTCGAGCAGCAGCGTCGCCACACCCATCCATGTCACCGTAAGCGGTGCATCAGGTTTGGCGGCAGCAACGGTGAACCGATTCGAATACCGCGCGATGTCGGGACGACCGAGTCTCAATCTCATCAGCAGAACGCCCTGATATCGACATCGGCGGCGTTGAGCTGATCACGCACCGCAGCCGCCATCTGCACCGCGTCGGGCGAATCGCCATGCAAACAAACCGATTCCACGATGACAGCCAGCTGCGTGCCGTCGACCGCGGTGACCTGGCCGGTGGCCACCATGGTCACCACCCGCTGCGCTACCACCGCCGGATCGTGCAACACCGCGCCGGGTGCGTGCCGAGAAACCAGCTGGCCGTCCGGCCGGTAGGCGCGATCGGCGAACGCCTCCGCCACCGTGCGTAAGCCAAGGCGCGCGGCCTCATCGAAAAAGGCCGAACCCGCCAAGCCCAGCACCGGCGGCGTCGCATCCACCAGCTGTGTCGCCGCAGCGACGGCGGCAACGTCGATGAAGCGCCGCCCGAACCCGGCCAGGTCGCGATAGCTCACCTGCGCTCCGATGCGCACGCCACGTTGGCGCTAGTGACGATCCGCAGCATGGCGTCATCATCGCCGAGCCGCCAAACGCCGAAGCCTTCGCCCAAGTCGGCGTTGAGGTCGATACCGGCCATGCGGCTAGCTTAGGAGCTGGCCCCGCAGCAAACTCATTGCGGGATGTGGACGGCCATCGAGGTGCCCGTCGCATTGCTTAGCTCATGGCTACTGCTTAGGCACCTTGGCGGCGATCTGGGAAGCGATGTCGATCGCCACCGGACCCGTTTGGCTGTAGCCGCACGTCACGATGTCGATGGCGACATTGTTGCGCACGGTCAGCGCACGCTGGCAGATCCATCCGTCGCCGCCTTCTTGAGCCTGCGAGGTGCCGAGCATGCCGTTGGCGTTGGTCACCCCAGCTACCGTCCACACGGTGTCCGGCGCACCGGGGTTGCTATCGGAATACCGGCGCCTCGAGCAGGTGGGCCAGCTTTGTGTCGAGGCATCGTAAAACGCGGACGCGTCCTGCGCCGACGGGAACCCGACCACAGCCTGAATGGCGTAGTGGTTGCGCTTCATGGAGTCGTCGATGCTGTCGTCGAGGCGTTGGCCGCGGACACCGATCCACCCAGTGTCCGCATAGACCTTGGCTTGTGCGGGCCCATCTATTGGTAGGCAAGTCGTGTCACTCACGCTGGCGCTCCAGTCCCACATTCCCGTGGCGTTGAACCACACCTTCATCGATGTCGCGCTCAACGCGCTATTGATCTGGCTGACGTCGAGCAGTAGCCCGTTAAGCGCCGAAACCGTTACCGCATTCGGTGACGCCGGTCCGGCATTGTCGGCGGCTACGGCCTTTCCGTTAACCGTGGTGCTGCAGGCCACGGTGAGTGTGCACACGCCGGCCAGCACAACGCCTGCAATTTGCTCACGCACTGCGCCTCCCCAGAGCTGTGCGCGAGCCGGAACACCCGTGCTGTCCCACCGATTCGGTCATTATGGTGGACAAGCTTATGCGCAGACCTCACCCCAATACTTCACGTCGCCCGAGTAGCCAGCAAAATAGGTAGATCAAAAACGAGATGGTCGCGACGAACACCGACACCGGCACACCGGGCGCCAACGACAGCACCACACCCCCGACTGCAGAGACCTCGGCGAAGACCACAGCGGCCACCATTGCCGCGATCGGCGAGGCGACGACCCGGGCGGCCGCGGCCGCCGGCGTGATCAGTAGCGACATCACCAACAACGCCCCGACAACCTGCACGGCTTGCGCGGCCACCACACCGACCAACGCGGCAAATACGATGCCCAGCGCGCGAACGGGGACGCCACGCGCGGCCGCGACGTCCGGATCGACCGTCGCGAACAACAGTGGTCGGTAGCACATCGTCAACACCGCGATGACAAGCAGGCAAACGAGCGCCAGCATGGCCAGCCCGGAGTAGCCCACGCCGACGATCTGGCCGGTCAGCAACGCGAAACTGGTCCCGGTCCGTCCGGGGTAGAGATGGATGAACAGCACCGCTAACCCCAGCCCGAACGCCAGCACGACCCCGATCACCGAATCCCGCTCTCGGGCTCGCCGACCAAGGATGCCGAACAGCGCTGCCGCCAAAGCGCTGCCGACTAGGGCGCCCACGCCCACCTCAAACCCGACCAGAAGCGCGAATGCGGCTCCGGTCAGCGACAGTTCGCTGGAACCGTGCACGGCGAACGACATTTGGCGCATCACGATAAACGGCCCGATCAGCCCGGCCACCAACCCCAGCAGCGCCGCCGCCAGCAGCGCCTGCTGGACGAAGTCGTGACTGAGCAAATGCGCAGTGATGTCGAAGGAGAACAGATGGTTCCACATGTGGGCGAGCCGATCGTTCATCAGGGCTCGCCAACCACGACGTAACGATCCTTGACCTTCACCACCTGGATGTCTGCCTGGTAAAGCGCTGACAGTGTCTCGGTGGTCATCACCTGTTCGACAGTGCCGATCAGGAATCGGCCGTCGACCAGATAGAGCACCCGGTCCACATACGGCAGGATCGGGTTGACCTCATGGGTGACGACGAGCACCGTGGTGCCGGCTTCCCGGCGGCGACGGTCGATCAACGCCGACACCAGCTTGGCGTTGGCCGGGTCCAAGGTCAGCAACGGTTCGTCGCACAGCAGCAGCGTCGGGTCGCTGACCAGCGCCGAAGCGATGCGGACGCGCTGCAACTCGCCGCCCGACATCACCCCGACCCGGACATCGGCCAGCTGCTCGCCGTTGACTTGCCGCAGCGCCGTGCATACGGCCTCGCGCCGGCGAGCCCGATCGGCGGACCGCAGTGGCATGGCGCCCCAGCGGCGTCCGTCGATGCCCAGTCGAACCAGGTCACGACCGCGCAGCAGCACTTCACGGTCGATGGGGCGGTGTTGCGGCACGTAGCCGATGCGTGGACTGCCGGCGGTGATCCGCTTGCCCTCCACCCGCGCAACGCCGGCACTGAGCGCCAGTTGTCCGAGCAGCACCTTGAGTAACGACGTCTTACCGGTGCCGTTGGGGCCCAGCACCGCGATGAACTCGCCTGCCGACACCGACAGGTTGAGGTGATCCCACAGCACACGATCGCCGAACGCCAGCCGCGCGTCGCTCAGCGAGATCGTGTGGGCAGCGTTATCCGCGGACCGCGGTCGTTGCGAGACCGCTTCGAGATCTTCAACCGCCACGGCAGTAATTTTCGGGATCATCGGGATGGCCGGTTCGACCGCAGCGCAATGAGCAGCTGATCAACCGTGTTGCGTTGCCAGGTCAGATAATCGGTGCCGCTCGGCAACGTCTCGGTCACTTCGGTTACCGGCACACCCGACCGTCGGGCCGCAGCCTGCAGGCCAGTGGTTGCGGCGCTCGACGTCTGCGGATTGACCAGCAGCGCCGAGACTTGACGGTGGTTAATCAGGTCGAGGACGGCCGCCATGTCGGCTGGCGACGGATCGCTCTCGTTCTCGTGGGCTGCGGTAAAGGCCGGCGGCGTGCGATTGACCAGGCCGGATGCCTGCAGCAGGTAGTGCACCACCGGCTCGGTCACGATGACCCCGGCGGCGGGGTAATCGCTGGCAATGGCGTGTTCGGAGATGGCGATCGCGTCGGCGCCGCGGCAGAATTCGGCGGCGTTGGCCTGGTAGTCCGCGGCATTGTCCGGATCGATGGTCACCAGCCGGTCGGCGACCAGGGCGGCGACCGACTTGGCGATGCTCAGGTCGTAGAAGACGTGTTCGTCGGGCGGCCTGTCGGTGGTGGCAGCCCTGCTAGCCAGAAGCGAGTAAGCATCCACCGATTGGATACCCGGACGGCCGGCCAGCACCGTGTCGACCCATGGGTCGTAACCGCCGCCGTTGTAGACCACCAATGCGGCATCGGTGATCGCGGCAGCGTCAGCGGGACTGGCGTGATACGCGTGCGGATCGGTTTGGGCGCCGGTCACGATGGAGGTCACGGTGACATGGCCGCCTGCGACAGCCCGCGCCACACTGCCCCACACATCGGTGGATGCCACCACGGCTGCCGCGCGCGGGTGCCCTGAACCAAGGGCGCCGCAGCCGGTCAGCGTGGTTGAGCCGATCAGGCACCAGACGATAGCCGTCAGACCCATTGGGGCTATTCGCACGCTCGACTTTCCTCTCGCCGGCCGGCCAGCCGCCACATAATACTAATGAAAATCGTTTTCAACAAATCGTAGTTTGATCGGACACGCGTAGGCACTGGAGAGAATCCGCGGTAGCCTCACCGAACGTGAGTCCCACACCACGTCGGCGTGCGACTCTGGCGTCGTTGGCGGCGGAACTCAAGGTTTCGCGCACCACAATTTCGAATGCGTTCAACCGTCCCGATCAGCTCTCGGCTGACCTGCGCGAACGGGTGTTGGCCACAGCCAAGCGGCTCGGTTACGCCGGACCCGATCCGGTCGCCCGATCGTTGCGGACTCGTAAGGCCGGCGCGGTTGGCTTGGTCATGGCCGAACCACTGACCTATTTCTTCAGTGACCCGGCAGCACGCGATTTCGTTGCCGGGGTAGCGCAATCCTGCGAAGAGCTAGGGCAGGGGCTCTTGCTGGTGGCGGTCGGACCCGGCCGCAGTCTGCAGGACGGGACAGCCGGTGTGCTTGCGGCCGGGGTGGATGGCTTCGTGGTGTATTCGGTTTGCGACGGCGATCCCTACCTGCAGGTCGTTCTTCAGCGGCGCCTGCCCGTTGTTGTGGTTGACCAGCCCAAAGGCCTGTCGGGCGTGTCCCGGGTGGGTATCGACGACCGGGCCGCGATGCGCGAACTCGCTGACTATGTGCTCGGACTGGGGCATCGCGAGATCGGGCTGCTGACCATGAGGCTGGGCCGGGACCGCCGACAAGACCTGGTGGACGCCGACCGGCTCCAGTCGCCGACCTTTGACGTGCAACGCGAGCGCATTATCGGTGTCTGGGAAGCAATGACAGCCGCCGGTGTCGCGCCGGATTCGCTGACCGTGGTGGAGAGCTATGAACACCTGCCGACGTCGGGTGGCGCCGCGGCCAAGGTGGCCCTCCAGGCCAATCCGCGGATTACCGCACTGATGTGTACCGCGGACATATTGGCCCTGTCAGCCATGGATTACCTTCGGGCACAAGGCATTTACGTGCCCGGTCAGATGAGCGTGACCGGTTTTGATGGTGTGCCCGAGGCGATCAGTCGTGGCCTGACCACGGTGGCGCAGCCAAGCCTGCAGAAGGGCCGCCGGGCAGGCGAACTTCTGCTGAAGCCACCACGGACAGGCACGCCGGGCCTGCCGGTTGTCGAGCTACTGGACACCGAGCTGATTCGGGGGCGCACCGCCGGCCCGCCTGCTTAGGCTGGGCTCGACTCTTGGTCGCCGATCAGCAGCTGCACGGCCAGGTCCAGTCGCTTGCTGACGTCGGTTGCCGAGGCCCGCCGGGTCAGCCATGCCAGCAGGTTCGACAGCCACACGTCCGAGATCACCCGGGCGATGTGGTATTGGTCTTCTGTCGGTTCGCCGTCGGCCATCGCGCGCGCGAACATGGAATCGATGAGCTTCTCGACGTGGTCGACCTCGCTGGCCGCGGAGGCGTCGGCGAAGACGTAGGCACGCGTCATCGCCTCGGTGAGCAGCGGATTGCGCTGCATCGCGCGGTTGAGCTTGCTCACCATGAAGTTCAGCCGCTGATACGGGCTGTTGCCGGACACCGAGGAGCGATCGGTCTTGGCGTCGATGCGGCCAAATTCGCGGCCCAACGCCGACACCAGCAGGTGCACCTTCGACGGGAAGTAGCGATACAGCGTCCCAACGGCCACATCGGCCCGGTCCGCCACGGCGCGCATCTGCACCGCCTCGTAGCCGCCTTTCGACGCGATCGCCATGGTGGCGTCCAAGATGCGTTTGCGTCGTTCCCGCTGCGCCTCCGAACCAAGTTCGGACTCAGCCAGCACCGCCACGTTCATGACCTCGCGCGGCTGTGAGTCAGCGACGTGGGCCGGGGTCGTGTTCGCTGGCGACATCTGACAGGCTGCTCCTCTTCCAGGCGGTTCGTTTGCAAACGATACGCATGCCGAGTGTGAATTTCGCACCTCCCCGAAGCAGGGACAACCGCGTGTGCTGCTGTAATGATGTTCGACTTGACGCTTGATCGCTGGCACTATTAGAACACGTTCTAGTGCGATTGGAATCACCGACGACCAGTCGAGTTCATGACGCGGAGGACCACCGGTGGTAGCGACAGTTACCGATGAACAGTTTGCCGCCCGTGCGTTGGTGCGCGACTGGGCCCGCAACGCGACTTCGGGACCGGGCGGGACTGTAGCGGTCCGTGAGGTCGAGCAGGGCAATGCCGACGCCTGGCGGCCGGTGTTCGCGGGCCTCGCCGACCTAGGACTGTTCGGTGTCGCCGTTGGTGAGGACTGCGGCGGGGCCGGCGGCAGCATCGAGGATCTGTGCGCGATGATCGAGGAGGCGGCCAAGGCGCTGGTGCCCGGGCCGGTCGCCACCACCGCGTTGGCCACGTTGGTGGTCGGTGATTCAGAAGTGCTGTCCGCGCTCGCCTCGGGTGAGCGCTTCGCTGGGGTGGCGCTCGAGGGTGATGTGCACTTCGACGACGCGACTTCGCGAGCCTCGGGCACCGTCGAGATGGTGCTGGGCGCCGCCGACGGCGGAATACTGCTGCTGCCCGCTGCCGGGACCTGGGTACTGGTCGACACCGGCAGCGAGGGCGTCGCGGTGCAGCCGTTAGGCGCCACCGACTTTTCCCAGCCTTTGGCCCGGGTGGTGCTGACGTCAGCACCGGCCACCGTGGTGGCGGTGTCGCGGGACCGAATGACCGAGCTGGCCGCGACGGTGCTCGCGGCTGAGGCGGCCGGCGTGACCCGATGGGCCCTGGACACCGCGGTTGGCTATGCCAAGGTGCGCGAACAATTCGGCAAGCCGATCGGCAGTTTCCAGGCCATCAAGCACCTGTGTGCGGAGATGCTGTGTCGCGCTGAGCAAGCCGAAGTAGCCGCCGCCGACGCCGCCCGGGCCGCTGCAGATTCCGATCACTCCCAGTTGTCCATTGCGGCGGCGTTGGCCGCGGGTGTCGGTATCGCCGCGGCGAAGGCCAATGTCAAAGACTGCATCCAGGTGCTCGGCGGGATCGGCTGTACCTGGGAGCACGACGCGCATTTGTACCTGCGTAGGGCCCATAGCATCGGGCGGTTCCTGGGCGGCGCTGAGCGTTGGTTGCGCCGCGTTGCCGCGTTGACCCAGGCCGGTGTCCGTCGTCGCCTGGGCTTGGACGTCACTGGCCTGAAAGAGGTTGCCGGCATGCGAGCCGACATCGCCGCGGCCGTTGCCCAGGTCGCCGCGCTGCCTCAAGGCAAGCGGCAAGTGGGCCTCGCCGATGCCGGGCTGCTGGCGCCGCACTGGCCGGCACCCTATGGACGCGGAGCCTCGCCGGCCGAGCAGCTGCTGATCGACCAGGAGATGTCGGCGGCCGGCGTCGTGCGGCCGGACTTGGTGATCGGTTGGTGGGCGGCGCCGACCATTCTGGAGCACGGCACACCCGAACAGGTGCAGCGCTTTGTGCCGGCCACCATGCGCGGTGAATTCCTTTGGTGCCAGCTGTTTTCCGAACCTGAGGCCGGCTCCGACTTGGCGTCGTTGCGCACCAAGGCGGTCCGGACAGATGGCGGCTGGCTGCTGACCGGCCAGAAGGTGTGGACATCCAAGGCGCACCTGGCGAAGTGGGGTGTGTGCCTGGCTCGCACCGATCCGGATGCCCCGAAGCACAAGGGCATCACCTACTTCCTGGTGGATATGGCCGCCGCCGGAATTGAGATCCGGCCGTTGCGCGAGATCACCGGCGATGCGTTGTTCAACGAAGTCTTCTTGGACAACGTGTTTGTCCCCGATGAGATGGTCGTTGGCGCCGTGAACGACGGCTGGCGGCTGGCCCGCACCACGTTGGCGAACGAACGGGTCGCGATGGCCACCGGGACCACGCTGGGCAACCCGATGGAAGAGCTACTCGAGGTGCTGGCGGAAACCGATAGCGATGTGGCTCAGCAAGACCGGCTGGGGTGGTTGATCGTCGCCGCTGCGACCGGCGCGCTGCTGGACCAGCGCATCGCGCAGCTCGCCGTCGGCGGCCAGGATCCGGGGGCGCAATCCAGCGTGCGCAAACTCATCGGGGTCCGTTACCGGCAGGCGCTGGCCGAATACATGATGGACATGTCCGAGGGCGGCGGCCTGGTGGAGAATCGCGCCGTGCACGACTTCCTGAACACCCGGTGCCTGACCATCGCCGGAGGCACCGAGCAGATTTTGCTCACGGTGGCCGCCGAGCGGCTGCTTGGTTTGCCGCGTTAGTCTTTGACGGCGAGATTGCCGCTGTGGCTGTGGATTTACGACGAGCACGACCGTGGGCGCAATCTCGGCGACGATCGTGTCGTAAGCAGAAGCACCGCTACGAAAATGTCGTTTGCGCGCAGGTGCTGGGGGAGGTGAGATTGACCCCGGGGTAGACCACCTGGATGTGGGTGCAGACGATGACGTTCGAGTCCGTCTTCGGTTGGCCCGTCGACCAATCGGTCGAGTCGATGACGCCGGTGATCTGGTACTTATCCGGCGGGCCTTCGCCAAAGTAGATGGTGGTGATCACGTCGGACCCACCTGCTTTCATGATTCTCTCGAACGGGCTGGTGGCGTGGGTGTCCAAGTAGGCCAACCGGTTTGACGACCGGATCTCGGTGGTTTGGCGGGCCCACAGACCCGGGGGAAATCCGGTCACACCGTCGGGTGTACGCAGCTGCGCCCCGGCAGTGAAGTCGCAACTGCCGGTTGCTTTGTGGCAATCGACCACAACGTGCGTTTCCAGCTCGGTCACGCCGTCAACCGGGAACACGGTGGTGGCGGTGTTGCTGGCCGCCGCGGAGATCGGCGCGGGCGCGAATGTCAACAGCAGCCCGACCACCGCGAGGCCCTTTACCAGCCGCTTCATGTCGCTTCCCTTCGGTTCCCGGCGACTACTCGTCGTAGGTCACCTCCACCGACTCGGATTCCGGGTGCGACTGACAAGCCAGGATGAGTCCGTCGTCGAGGTCCTGCTGCTCGAGCACGTCGTTGACTTCCATGCTCACTTTGCCACTGCGCAGGGTGCAGGCACACGCACCGCAGTGGCCCTCCCGGCACGAGAATGGTGCGTTGAGACCTTTCGCGAGCAGGACATCGAGCAGCTTGGCCTGGCGCGGCCACGACACGGTGTGGGTTTGACCGTCTAGCTGTACCACCGCGGTGGCGGGCGGCTCGTCGGCGGTGTCCTCGATTTTCACCGCCGCGAACGGGTCTGAATCCAGCGACTTGAACACCTCGATGTGCACTTTCTGGGCAGGCACTTTCAGCATTGCCAGGGCGTCTCGGGCCGCCTGCATGTATGGACCGGGCCCACAAATAAATGCCGGTCGGTCGGCGTAGGGCGCGGCCAGTTTCGCTAGCGCAACGGCGCTCGGCAGTCCCTGTAGCGATTCCAGCCAGTGCATGACCGTCAGCCGATCGGGATACTTGACGGCCAATTCACGCAGCGCGTCTCCGAAGATCACTGAGCGGTCGTCGCGGTTGGCGTAGAGCAGGGTTACCTGCCCGCTGCCCTCGGCGAGCGCCGACTTGCAGATCGACATGATCGGGGTGATCCCACTGCCGGCGGCCATCAAGAGAAAATCGCTGTCGAGCGTCTTGGGCACAAAATTGCCCGATGGAGCCAGCACGTGGATGCGCATGCCCGCCTGCGCGTGGTCGCATAACCAGTTGGACGCGTATCCGTCCGCGGTGCGTTTCACCGTGACAGTGAGTGCGTCGTCGGTGAACGGCGAGCTACACAATGAGTAGCAGCGCGCCACCGAGCCGGTACGTTCACTGGGGATGCGCAGTGTCAGAAACTGGCCGGGCGCATAGCGCAGCCGGTCCGGCGGGATTACTTGGTCGTCTGGTCCCTCCGGCGCCGTGAACACCAGCGACCGTGCGTCGGCGGTCTCGGCGACGACCTCGGCGATCTGAAGTTCCAGGACGTGGTTGCCGAGCGGTTCGTCCGGAATTGTCTCGGTCACTACCAGCCCTCTCTACCGGCTAACTAGAACATGTTACAGAAAACGGGATTCGTGTCGCTACCAGCCGCAGGAACACCCTGCTCGACACAAATCGGAACGTGTTCTAGTCTTTCTCTAGGTTTTCGTCAGGTCCCATTGCCCGGCCCCTACTTTGCTCCACCAGGGGTCGGCAGGTCGTCTTAGTCCGCACTCCCGGGAGGCAAACGTAAGTGACGTCCATTCAACAGCGTGATGCGCAGTCAGTCTTGGCCGCCATCGATGATCTGCTTCCGCAGATTCGTGAGCGCGCCCAGGCGACCGAGGATCTGCGGCGGCTGCCGGACGAGACCGTCAAGGCCCTCGACGACGTCGGCTTCTTCACCCTCTTACAGCCCGAGCAGTGGGGCGGTCTGCAGTGCGATCCGACGCTGTTCTACGAGGCGACGCGGCGGCTTGCCAGCGCATGTGGTTCTACCGGCTGGGTGAGCTCGATCGTCGGTGTGCACAACTGGCATCTGGCGCTGTTTGACCAGCGGGCTCAGGAGGAGGTCTGGGGCGAGGACTCGAAAACGCGGATCTCGTCGTCGTATGCGCCAATGGGTGCCGGTGTCGTGGTCGAGGGCGGCTACCGGGTTAGCGGCTCGTGGAACTGGTCGTCGGGCTGTGATCATGCCAGCTGGACGTTCGTGGGTGGCCCGGTCATTAAGGACGGTCGGCCGGTGGACTTCGGCAGCTTCTTGATCCCGCGCACCGAATACGAAATCGACGACACCTGGTATGTGGTCGGTTTGCGCGGCACCGGTAGCAATACGCTGGTGGTCAAAGACGTCTTCGTGCCCCGGCACCGGTTCCTGTCCTACAAGGCGATGAACGATGGTACCGCTGCCGGATACCAGACGAACACCGCTCCTGTATACAAAATGCCTTGGGGAACAATGCATCCCACCACAATCTCGGCGCCGATCGTGGGTATGGCTTACGGCGCGTATGCTGCGCATGTGGAGCATCAGGGCAAGCGGGTGCGTGCAGCGTTCGCGGGAGAGAAGTCCAAGGATGACCCGTTCGCCAAGGTCCGCATCGCTGAGGCTGCTAGCGATATCGACGCTGCGTGGCGTCAGCTGATCGGCAATGTCGGGGACGAGTACGCATTGTTGGCCGCCGGCAAGGAGATTCCCTTCGAGTTACGTGCCCGCGCACGTCGCGACCAGGTGCGTGCCACTGGCCGGTCGATCGCCTCGATCGACCGGCTGTTCGAGGCTTCCGGTGCCACCGCGCTGTCCAATGACGCCCCGATTCAACGGTTCTGGCGCGACGCGCACGCCGGCCGGGTGCACGCTGCCAACGATCCCGAACGTGCCTACGTGATCTTCGGGAACAACGAGTTCGGGTTGCCGCCCGGCGACACGATGGTTTGATCGGCGAGGCCTGAAGCCATGACCGCCACTGAGGAATTGACCTTCGAATCCACTTCGCGCTTCGCGGAGGTCCAGGTAGAAGGCGGGCCGCTAAAGCTGCACTACCACGAAGCCGGCGTCGGCAACGACCAGACCGTGGTGCTGCTGCACGGCGGCGGTCCCGGCGCATCGAGCTGGACGAACTTCTCGCGCAACATCGCGGTGCTGGCGCAGCACTTCCATGTGCTGGCCGTCGACCAGCCCGGCTACGGCCACTCTGACAAGCGCGCCGAGCATGGACAGTTCAACCGCTTTGCCGCGACCGCGCTCAACGGGCTCTTCGACCAGCTGAATTTGGGGCGTGTTCCGCTGGTGGGCAACTCGCTGGGTGGGGGCACCGCGGTGCGGTTTGCGCTCGACTACCCCGACCGGGCTGGGCGACTGGTGCTGATGGGTCCCGGCGGGCTGAGCATCAACCTGTTTGCGCCCGACCCGACCGAGGGCGTCAAACGACTCTCGAAGTTCTCCATCGAGCCCACTCGAGAGAATCTCGAGGCGTTCCTGCGTGTCATGGTGTACGACAAGAACCTGATCACCGCGGAGTTGGTGGATCAGCGATTCGCGTTGGCCAGCACGCCTGAATCGTTGGCGGCGACACGAGCGATGGGAAAGTCGTTCGCCGGAGCAGACTTTGAGCTTGGCATGATGTGGCGAGAAGTGTATCGGCTGCGTCAGCCGGTGCTGCTGATCTGGGGTCGCGAAGATCGCGTCAACCCACTGGACGGCGCGCTGGTCGCGCTGAAGACCATTCCGCGTGCGCAGCTGCACGTCTTCGGGCAGTGTGGGCACTGGGCACAGGTGGAGAAGTTTGACGAATTCAACAACTTGACTATTGATTTCCTGGGAGGCGCGCGATGAGTATCCGGTCGCTCGGCTACCTGCGCATCGTGGCCACCGATGTGTCGGCCTGGCGTGAATTCGGCCTGAAAGTCCTCGGCATGGTTGAAGGTAAGGGCAGCACCGAGGGCGCGCTGTATCTGCGGATGGACGATTTTCCGGCCCGGTTGGTGATCGTGCCCGGCGAGCAGGACCGGCTCACCGAAGTCGGCTGGGAGTGCGCGAATGCCGAAGGCCTGCAAGAGATCCGGAATCGTCTCGATGTGGAAGGCGCGCCGTACAAAGAGGCCACCGCCGCGGAATTGGCAGACCGCCGAGTGGACGAGATGATCCGGTTCTGCGACCCGTCAGGCAACTGTCTTGAGGTTTTTCACGGCGCCGCCCTAGAGCATCGCCGGGTGGTCAGCCCGTACGGGCACCGGTTCGTCACCGCTGAGCAGGGCCTGGGCCACGTGGTGTTGTCTACCCGTGACGACGCCGAGGCGTTGCACTTCTACCGGGATGTGCTGGGCTTCAAGCTGCGTGACTCGATGCGGCTACCGCCGCAGTTTGTTGGGCGGCCCGCTGACGGAGCCCCCACTTGGCTGCGCTTCTTTGGCTGCAACCCGCGTCACCACAGTCTGGCCTTCCTGCCGATGCCGACACCTAGTGGCATTGTGCACCTGATGGTCGAGGTTGAGTGCGCCGACGACGTGGGTCTATGCCTGGACCGGGCGCTGCGTCGCAAGGTGCCGATGTCGGCCACGCTGGGCCGTCATGTCAACGACCTGATGCTGTCCTTCTACATGAAGACACCCGGCGGGTTCGATGTCGAATTTGGTTGTGAAGGAAGGAAAGTCGACGATCACGATTGGATCGCCCGGGAAAGCACCGCCGTCAGCCTGTGGGGTCACGACTTCACGGTCGGCGCCCGCGGCTAGCGCACTGATGTCGACGCCGATCGATCCCCAGACTTTCCGGCAGGTGCTGGGTCAGTTCTGCACCGGGATCACCATCATCACCACCGTGCACGACGAGATCCCGAGCGGCTTTGCGTGCCAGTCATTCGCAGCGTTGTCACTGGACCCGCCGCTGGTGTTGTTTTGCCCGACCAAGGTGTCGCGGTCCTGGCGGGCGATTGCGGCCAGCGGCCGGTTCTGCGTAAATGTATTGGCCGAAAAACAGAAGCACATTTCAGCGCGATTCGGATCGAAGGATCCCGACAAATTCGCCGGTATCGGTTGGCGCCCTTCGCAACTCGGTTCGCCGATTATTGACGGATCACTGGCCTACATCGACTGCACGGTGGCGTCGGTGCACGACGGCGGCGATCATTTCGTGGTGTTTGGCGCGGTTGCATCATTGTCGGAGGTTCCCAAGGTCAAGCCGCGGCCGCTGCTGTTCTATCGCGGCGACTACACCGGCATCGAACCGGACAAGACCACACCGGCTCACTGGCGCGATGACCTAGAGGCATTCCTCACCGCCACCACCAACGACACCTGGCTGTAATAGCTTTCCCGAGTGCCAGGCCTCTGGGTGCATGTCTTCCAGCTGTTTGCCCTTGGTCTCGGCGACGCAGCGCCAGACAAACAACAGTGACAGGATCGCGCACAGTGCGTAGAACCCGTACGCGAAGCCCAGCACGTTGCGCAACGCCGGGAAGGTCACGGTGATGAACCAGTTGGCCGCCCACTGCCCGGCCGCGGCCACGCCCAGCGCGGCGGCACGGATTCGGTTCGGGAACATCTCACCGAGCAGCACCCACACGACCGGTCCCCACGACATGCCGAACGCGACCACAAAGAGGTTGGCCGCGATCAGCGCGACTGGGCCGGCGGCACCCTCGAGGTGCGGCTTGCCGTCAATCAACCTTGCGGCCCCAAAAATCACCGCCATCGTGGCGAGCGTGACGGACATGCCCGCGGACCCAATCAGCAGCAGTGGTTTGCGGCCGATTTTGTCGATCAGCGCGATCGCGATCAGTGTTGTCAGGATGTTCGTCACCGAGGTGATGACGGTGATCGTGAACGATGAGCTTTCGGTGAACCCGACCGCTTCCCACAGCACGTTGGAGTAATAGAAGATGACGTTGATGCCGACGAACTGTTGAAAGATCGACAATCCAAAGCCCACCCACACGATGCCGTACAGCCCGCCGGTCGGTTTACGTAGATCCCGCCAAGACGGCGGCTTTTCGGCCCGCAGCGACTCCTGGATCCGCGCGACCACCAAATCCAGTTGCCGCTGTCCCAACAATAACGTGAGCACCCGGCGAGCCTCTGGAATCCGATGTGTCGCAACAAGATAACGGGGAGACTCCGGGACCGTATAGGCCAGCGCGCCGTAGGCGGCGGCGGGCACCGCCATCACGATGAACATCCATCGCCAGGCCTGCAGACCCAGCCACAGATGCTCACGCGAGCCGCCGGCCAAGTGCGCCAGCAGCCAGTCGGCCGCCAGTGACAAGAAGATGCCCGACACGATGGCGAGCTGCTGCAGCGAGCCCAGGCGCCCGCGGATAAGCGGCGGCGACGTCTCCGCGATATAGGCGGGCGCGATCACCGACGCCACCCCAACGCCGATCCCACCGATGATCCTGAAGACAACCACGATCCAGACATTGGGTGCCAGGCCGGTGCCGACCGCGCTGACCAGAAACAACAGCGCGGCGATCTTCATGACGGCGATCCGGCCGAGCTGGTCGGCGAGCCGTCCTGCCGTCAACGCCCCGGATGCCGCCCCGAGCAGCGCAGCGGCCACGGCGAAACCCAACACGGCGTTGCCAATGTGGAAGTCGTCCTGAACGGCTGCCACCGCGCCGTTGATCACCGCGCTGTCGTAGCCAAATAGCAGACCGCCCAGAGCGGCGACTGAAGCAACCCGAACTGCGCTACGGACCGATGAGAGGTCCTCCCCAGAATTGGTCGACGTCGACTGCCCGATCGGACCGTGACTTGCCATGTGGTCCCTCTCCGCCTAACAGATCTGCGGTTAGCAGCGAACCATACCGCCAGCCCGGCTGAGCAACTGGGCACCGCAGCGGCGCGCAACTCGAACGTGGTCACTAACGTCTTGCCGCTCGCGTCTTGCGAAGCTACCTGAAATCTAGGGCCTCGACCGTCGCGATCGGGCCTTGATGCGTCGGGCGGTTGGCGCCATCGATGCAGTACACGGTGTTGCCGGTCGCACCCCCGATGATGACCACCTCGCCGTGGTAGGTCACCGCCGTCGCATGATGCAAAGCGATGGGCAATGACGGCCCGGCGCGCCAGGTTCTGGTCTGCGGGTCGTATCGCTCGACGGTGGTGAGGGCAGCTCCGCCTTGCAGCCCGCCCATGATCCAGATCTTGTCGTCGTGCACCGCCCACGCCATCTCCAATCTGGCGTGTGGTGCGTCCGGGAGGGTCCGCCACTGCGACGCGGGCTGGACCCTGCGCGGCGGCAGCGTCAGTTCTTCGGCGGCCGAGGTCAGCTGACTGTCGCCAGCATTAGTTGAGCCGCCGATCGCATACACCGACTTCTCCACCGCCGCGACCGCCATGCGGTGGCGCGCGGTCTGCATGTCCGGCAAGCCGGCCCAGGTTTTGGCCATCAGATCGAGGGCGGAAACGCTTTTGAGGACTTGCCCCGATGACACGCCTCCGACCGCCACCAGACGTCCATCGGCGATGGCCACGCCCACGTCATTTCGTGGTTCGGGAAGGGCCGACAAGGTGGTCCAGGTTTTCCCGGCCGGGTCATAGGCCTCGACGGTCGTCAGGTCGGCGTTGCCGTTCGATCCGCCAACCGCGTAGAGCAGCTTGCCGTCCGAGGCCGCGGCCAGCGTCTGGCGCGGGGTCGATGTGGGCGATCCCGAAATCGCTCAACTGCGGTTCGCCGTAATCGTTGATCAGGATGTTCGCCGGCTTGATATCGCGGTGCAACGTGCCGGCCTGGTGCGCGGTTTCCAAGGCTCCGCATAGCTTCACACCGATCCGCAACGCCTCCGGCCAGGCCACTGGCCCTTCCCGGCGCAACCGTACCGCCAGCGAATCCGCAGCGTGGTAGGGCATCACGATGTAGGGCCGCCCGCTGGGGCTCACACCGACGCGCAGAATGTTAACGATGTTGGGATGCCCCGAGAGCCCACCCATCGCGTAACCCTCACGCAAAAACCGCTCCCGGCCATCATCGTCAAAATGGGACGGCAGCACCTTGACCGCCACGTTTCGCCCCAGCGCCGTCTCGTAGCAGCGATAGATCACCCCGGCCCCGCCTCGAGCCACTTGGCGCGCATTCTCGAATCCGGCGGCGGCTAACTCCGCAGCGATCCCGCTCGGTACCGACGCCAAACTGTCGGTCGTGGACCCTTCACCCGTCTCGGGGCGCTCCACCTCTTGTGCGATACATATTTCGTCAGCTTCAGCGTAGCGAACGGGAACGGGAACGGGAACGGACGGGTGTACGGTAACGATCGTTGTGAAAGGTGCGGTTTAGTGCCACCAGCGGGACGGAGTTATTCGTTGCCGGCCGGGTTGTGACGATGCCACGAAGAAAGCGCTAGCCGGCGCCGCGGGACGGCCAATCAGAATGGGCTTTATGACAGTGGATCTGGCTGGATACTTCGACCGCATCAACTATCGTGGCGCGACTGCGCCCAACCTGGATCTCCTGCAGGATTTGGTGACTGCTCACACTCGAACCGTTCCGTTCGAGAACCTGGATCCGTTGCTGGGAGTGCCCGTCGACGACCTGAGTCCAGATAGCCTCACCGACAAGCTGGTTTACCGGCGCCGGGGTGGCTATTGCTACGAGCACAACGGGCTGATGGGCTATGTGTTGGCAGAACTCGGCTTTCGGGTGCGGCGCTTGACCGGTCGGGTGGTCTGGATGGCTGCGCCGGATGCGCCGCCGCCGGCGCAGACGCACACCGTATTGGCAGTGACATTCCCCGGCGCCCAGGGGTCCTATCTGGTGGATACGGGCTTCGGCGGCCAGACGCCGACTTCACCCCTTCGTCTGGAAGCCGGCAGTGTCCAGCAGACGACGCATGAACCGTACCGACTTGAGGACCGGGGCGACGGGCTGGTGCTGCAGGCCTTGGTTCGTGGTGAGTGGCAGGCGCTCTACGAATTCACCACGCAGACCAGGCCGCAGATCGATCTGAAGGTGGGAAGCTGGTTTGTCTCCACCCACCCCTCGTCACACTTTGTGACTAGCCTGACCGCTGCAATAGTTACCGATGACGGACGGTGGAACTTATCTGGCCGGAACCTGGCCATCCACCGTGACAGCGGGACGGAGAAAATCCGCCTCGACGACGCGGCCGCGGTTGTCGACACCCTGCGTGATCGGTTCGGCATCAATGTGGCAGATGTCGGCGAGCGCAATGTCCTTGAAGCACGCATCGATACGATCCTCGACACCTAGCTACGCATGTGACGAGCGTGCGCAAAATGCCGGCTGCAACAGCGTGTCGTCGTACAAACTACGCGCGCTCGCGACCCGAGCAGTCGTAACTTGAGTTACCGAGTCGCAAGCCAGGGCCCGATTCGCCGAAGACACTCTTCGATGTCGGTCGTCGGTCCAGCGAACGACAGCCGGACGAACGAACCGCCGCGCGTGGTATCGAAGTCGATGCCCGGCGCGATAGCAACACCGGTGTCGGCCAGCAACTTTGAGCAGAACGTCAGCGAGTCGTTGGTGAAGTCCGAGACGTCGGCGTAGACGTAGAACGCACCGTCGACGGGTGCCAGCCGGTTGATGCCAATTCCGCGCAGACCGTCGAGCAGCAGCGAGCGGTTGACGCTGTAGTGGTGCAGATTGCCGTCGGCTTCCGCGGTTGCCTCGGGGGTGAAGGCCGCCACCGCCGCGATCTGCGACAGCACGGGCGGGCAGATAGTGAAGTTACCCGTCAGGCAGTTCACTGCCCGGCGCAGCTCGGGTGGCACCAGCAGCCAGCCCAGCCGCCAGCCCGTCATCGCGTAATACTTGGAAAAACTGTTGACCACCACAGCATTTCGTGACGCTTGCCAAGCGCAGCTGGTCTGCGGCGCTCCAGCGTAAACCAGACCGTGGTACACCTCATCGCTGATCAGTCGAACCCCGGAGGCCTCACACCAGGACGCGATCGCCGCCAGCTCCGCAGGTGGGATGACCGTCCCGGTGGGATTGGCCGGGCTGGCGACGATGACGCCTTGCACCGGCGGGTCGAGTTCGTCGAGCATCTGCGCGGTGGGCTGAAATCGCGTCTCGGGTCCGCATTGAATGTCCACCACCTCACATCCCAACGCCGACAAAATGTTCCGATAGCACGGATAGCCGGGACTGGCCAACGCCACTCGATCACCCACGTCAAAACAAGCCAGGAAGGCTAGCAAGAACCCGCCCGAGGAACCCGTGGTGACCACCACCGCGTCGGACTCGACGTCGATTCCGTGTTGGCGCTGGTAGTCCGCGGCGATCGCAGCGCGCAGTTCCGGGATACCCAGCGCGACACTGTAACTCAGCTGGTTGAGATGCAGGGCGGCCGCCGCCGCGGCGCGAACGGGCTCGGGAGCGCCGACACTGGGCTGGCCCGCCGACAGATTCACCAGATCTGCATGGCTACGTTGGCGCTCTGCTGCCGCCAGCCAAACATCCATCACATAGAACGGCGGGATGCCGGCGCGTAGTGCGACATGAGCATTCATTACTGGATCACTTCCGATTCCAGTCGGCGCAGCAGCGCGCGCGGCGAGCCGAGCAGCTGTGCGCTGGCATGTGCGCGTTTGAAATACAAGTGCATGTCGTGTTCCCAGGTGATCGCGATGCCGCCGTGCAGCTGGATGCCTTCGGCGGCCACGGTACACAACGCTTCGCTGGCCGCCAGGCGCGCAGTGGCGGCGTTGGTGGGCGTGGGTGTGTTGCACGCATCGGCGACGACCGCGCGGGCCGTCGCGATTGCGACGTACAGATCGGCCATCCGATGCTTGAGTGCTTGAAAGCTGCCGATCGGACGGCCGAATTGAACCCGGCTCTTGGCGTATTCGACGGTCAGGTCCAGACAGCGTTCGGCGGCGCCGATCTGCTCGGCCGCCAGCAGGATTGCGGCGCTGTCCGCGAGGCCCGGGTCGGTCGCTATGACTCGGGTTTCTTCGGGCCGAACGCGGGCCAGCCTGCGCGTGGGGTCCATGGTGGCGACGGGCTCTGCGCTGAATCGGGCCCACCAGGTCAGCTGACCGCCTGGACTTTCCGGGGCAGCGATGACGACGTCGGCGATGTCGCCGTTAATGACGTAGTCGGCATCGAGCACCAGCGCACCTATCGAGCTACCCCCAGCTAGGCGGGTCAGTGCTGCCAGAGCCTGGGCCTCCGGCTCGGGTGTGGCCAGCAGCGCCAGCTCTGCCAACGTCGTGCCCAGCAGGGGAGAGGGCACCAACGCGCGGCCCAGCTCCTGCAAAACCGTTGCGGCATCCGCTAGTTCGCCACCGGCTCCGCCCAACTCCTCGGGTATCACCAGCGCCGCCGCGCCGACCTGCTCGCACAGCAACTGCCATAGCGACTCGTCGTAGCCGCGGTCCGATTCCATCGCGGCACGCACGGCCTCGGGGTTGGCATGCTTGGCTACCAAGGCGGCCACGGTCTCTCGCAACATCTCTCGTTCTTCGGTCATGAGAGCGCCTCCAGTACCCGGCGTCGGTGTGCCTCGGGCGTACCCCAGGCGGAGCGCAAAGCTTGTACCCGTAGCAGCAACAGCGATAGGTCGTGCTCTTGAGTGAACCCGATGGCGCCGTGGGTCTGCAATGACGACCGTGCTGCCAGCATTGCCGCCTCGCCCGTAGCCACTTTGGCGGCGCTGACGTCGCGCGGTTGCAACGACAGCGCCGCTCCGTAAACCAGCGGTCGGGCCAACTCGATCGCGATGTGCACGTCGGCGAGCTTGTGCTTGATTGCCTGATACGAGCCGATCACCCGGCCGAACTGTGTCCGCTGCTTGGCGTAGTCGACGGCGGCGTCCAGCATCGCCTCGGCGGCACCCACCAGTTGCGCGGCGGTGGCCAGCGCCCCGAACTCGTAGGCGCGCTGGATATCTGCGTGCCACAGTGCGCCGGTGGCCGCTACCTCATATAGGCGACGGCTGGGGTCGACGGATTGGTGGCACTCGCCGGCTTCGGCCGCGCTGACGTCGCTTCCGTCTACCACCAGCACCAGCGCGGCGGTGTCGGCGTCGACTGCGTAAGGCACCTGCGGCGGCAGCGAGACGGTGGCGATCAGCTCACCGGAAGCCAGTCCGGCGCTACGCCCATCGTCGGCGAGCAAAACCGGTGCGACGGCGATGGATTCGGTGACCGGGCCTGGCACGCACCAGTAACCGAGACGTTCCAGCGCAACCACGAGGTCGACCGGGTGAGCGTCGATGCCGTCGAACTTCTCCGGTACGGCTAGCGCGGTGACGCCGAGATTGGCCAACTGCTCCCACACCTTGCGGCCGGGTGCGACATCGCCCGCGGACCAAGCACGGACCGCGCCGGGCAGATCCGAGGTGCCTAGCGCCGCGTCAATGCTGGCCGCAAAGTCGCGCTGCTGTTGATCTAGTGCGAAATACACCGTCGCTGCTACCCCTTCTTTTCTCGAGGCAGGCCTAATAGCCGCTCCGAGATGATGTTGCGCTGGATTTCGTTGGTACCGGCGTAGATCGGGCCGCCCAGTGCGAACAGCAGGCCCTCGGTCCACGGCCCGGCAAGCTCGCCGTCGGCGCCCAGGAGGTCGAGCGCGGTCTGATGCAGCTGCACATCGAGGTCGGACCAGAACACTTTGGTCACCGAGGATTCCGCCCCCAGCTCCCCGCCGGCAGCCAGCCTGGTTACCGTTCCGAAGGTTTGTAGTCGGTAGGCCTGCGCCTTGATCCAAACATCGGCGACGCGGTCGGCGAAGACTGCGGGTGAGCCGTTGTCTTTCCACAGCTGCACCAATCGTTCTGCGGCGGCCAGGAAGCGGGCCGGGCTGCGCAGCGACATTCCGCGCTCGTTGCTCGACGTGCTCATGGCCGCGCGCCAACCGTCGTTCGGGGTGCCGATGACGTCGATGTCGGGGACGAAGACGTCGTCGAAGAAGATTTCACCGAAGCCGGTGTCGCCGCCAAGTTGGACGATGGGCCGCACCGTGATGCCTTCGGCCTTCAGGTCGAACATGAAATATGTCAGCCCGTTATGGCGCTCCGCTGCGGGGTCGGATCGAAACAGGCCGAATCCCATCTCGGCAAACGGTGCCCGCGAACTCCAGATTTTCTGCCCGTTGAGCAGCCAGCCACCGTCCGTCTTGGTTGCGGCGGACCGCAGTGACGCCAGGTCGCTGCCGGCTTCGGGCTCCGACCACGCTTGGGCCCAGATCTGTTCTCCGCTAGCCATTTTGAGCAGTATCCGGTCCAGTTGCTCCTGGGTACCGTGCGCGAACAACGTCGGTGCCAGCATCGAGGTGCCGTTGGCGCTGGCCCGGCCGGGCGCTCCGGCGCGGAAGTATTCCTCTTCGAACACCACCCAGTGCAGTAGTGGCGCGTCACGGCCGCCGTACTTCTTCGGCCAAGTGATCACCGACAGGCCCGCGTCAAACAGTACCCGGTCCCAACGACGGTGTTGCGCGAAACCTTCGGCGTTGTCGTAGGACATCGTCGGGATCGACTTGGCGTTGGCCGACAGAAAGTCCCGCACCTCGGCCTGGAAGGCTAGTGTCTCTTCGTCTAGTTCCAGGTCCATTTCAAGCCAGCCCTCGCAGTTGTGGTTTGATCACCTTGCCGCCGGCATTGCGCGGCAACGCATCGACGAACTGTACTGACCGCGGTGCCTTGAAGTTCGCCAAATGTTCACGGGTGTAAGCGATCACAGCTTGCTCGTCAAGTGTCGAGCCTCGCCGGGCGACCACGAACGCCCGGCCGACCTCGCCCAGGCGCTGGTCGGGAACTCCGACGACCGCGACGTCGGCCACCCCGTCCATCCGGGCCAGTACCTGTTCGACTTCGGCGGGGTAGACGTTGAATCCGCCGCAGATGTACATGTCCTTGAGACGGTCGGTAATTCGCAAGTTGCCGGCCACATCGACGGCTCCGATATCGCCGGTGTGCAGCCAGCCGTCGGCATCGATAGCCGCGGCAGTCGCTTCCGGGTCGTCCAGGTAGCCCAGCATGACGTTTGGCCCGCGCAGCAGCACTTCACCGGCCTCTCCGGCGGCGGCCGAGTCGATGCGCAATTCGAAGTCGGCGAACGGGCGGCCGCAGGTGGTGGCGACCGTTACCGCGTTGTCGTCGGCGCGGCACATGGTTCCCATACCGTTGGCCTCAGTCAGACCGTAGGCGGTCAACACAATGTCAATGTCGAGTTCGGACTGCATACGTTCCACCAGCACCACCGGCACGGTGGCCGCCCCGGTCACCGCGAACCGCAGCGAGCTCAGGTCGTAGTCACCGCGGGCCGGGTGGTCGAGCAGGCTTTGGTAGATGGTGGGCGGCCCGGGCAACACGGTAATGCGCTGTTGCTCGATCGCCTGCAGCGTGCGTAGTGGATCGAACGTCGGATGCGGGATCAGCGTCGCGCCGGTCTGCAGGCAGGCCAGGATGCCGGCTTTGTAGCCGAAGTTGTGAAAGAACGGGTTGATGCATAGGTAGCGGTCGGCGCTGGTGATTTCGCCGCAGGCAGCCCACGCCGCCGAGCCCGACAGCGATTGTCGGTGCGCGCACAGTACGCCCTTGCTGCGGCCGGTGGTGCCGGAGGTGAACAGGATGTCGCTGACGTCGTCGGGCGCGACGGCGGCAGCGCGTGCCGCGACGGCACCCGGTTCGCGGCCCTGGGCCATGAAGTCGTCCCAGGTTCCGTCGTTCGCCTCTACCGGCACCCGGACGATGTGCCGCAACGCCGGCAATGCGGCGCGGTCCAGACGGGCAACCCGGTCGGCGTCGAGGAACTGACCCATCGCGAACAACACCAGCGCACCGGTGCGAGCGAGGATGTCGGCGGCTTCCTCGGCGGTGTAACGGGTGTTGACGGGCACCAGCGTGGCACCGGCGTGGTGGATCGCCAGACACGCCACCACCCAGTGCCAGGTGTTGGGCGACCAGATCGCGACCCGGTCGCCGGGCGCGACGCCGAGCGCGATCAGTGCCGCGGCGGCTTGGTATACCTCGTCGCGCAGGGCGGCTGCCGTAAAACACCGGTCGTCGGTGATCAACGCGTCGTGGTCGGGAAGCTCGCGCGCGAAACGATCCAGCGCCGCCGGCACGGTGTGGGGACCGCTCGTCATCGATGCTCCTCACAAAGCAAGTGCTTGGTAGGTTAGCCTACAGGTCATGCAGGATGTCGAGGAGTTCCGGGCGGAGGTCCGCGGTTGGCTCGCCGACAATCTGGTGGGCGACTTCGCAGCACTGAAGGGGCTCGGCGGGCCGGGACGCGAGCACGAGGCGTTCGAGGAACGTCGGGTCTGGAACCAGCATCTGGCGGCGGCCGGACTGACGTGTCTGGGGTGGCCGGTCGAACACGGCGGGCGGGGCCTGCCGACCGCACACCGGGTGGCGTTCTATGAGGAGTATGCCCGCGCCGACGCGCCGGCCAAGGTTAACCACTTTGGCGAGGAGCTGCTAGGGCCAACGCTGATCGCATTCGGAACGCCCGAGCAACAGCAGCGCTTCCTGCCGCGCATCCTCGATATCACCGAGCTGTGGTGCCAAGGATATTCAGAACCCGGCGCCGGCAGTGACCTGGCGAATGTGTCGACTACGGCCGAGCTTGATGGCGATCAATGGGTGATCAACGGTCAGAAAGTCTGGACGTCCTTGGCGCACCTGTCGCAATGGTGCTTCGTGATCGCGCGCACCGAGAAGGGCTCCAAGCGGCACGCCGGGCTGTCGTATCTGCTGGTGCCGCTGGACCAGCCCGGCGTCCAGATCCGGCCAATCGTCCAGATCACTGGTACCTCGGAGTTCAACGAGGTGTTTTTCGACGACGCCCGCACCGACGCCAGCATGGTGGTCGGCCAGCCGGGTGATGGCTGGCGGGTCGCGATGGGCACCTTGACTTTCGAGCGCGGCGTCTCGACTCTAGGGCAGCAAATCGTCTATGCCCGTGAGCTTTCCAGGCTGGTCGAGCTGGCACAGCGCAACGGCGCCGCCGATGACCCGTTCATCCGGGAGCGGCTGACCCGGGCCTGGGCCGGGTTGCGCGCGATGCGTTGCTATGCCCTGGCCACCTTGGAAGGGCCAGCCGGCGGTGGTCAGCCGGGTCAAGACAACGTGTCAAAGCTGCTGTGGGCCAATTGGCACCGCGATTTGGGTGAGTTGGCGATGGATGTGATCGGCAAGCCCGGTATAACCTTGGCCGACGGCGAGATGGACGAATGGCAGCGGCTGTTTCTGTTCACCCGGGCAGACACCATCTACGGCGGCTCCAACGAGATCCAACGCAACATCATCGCCGAGCGAGTGCTCGGTTTGCCCCGGGAGGTCAAAGGATGACCCTGTCTGTCGCGCCGAAAGAAGTTGCTGGACACCGGCTTTTGGACGGCAAGGTGGTTGTCGTGACCGCAGCCGCCGGCACCGGCATCGGCTCGGCCACCGCACGGCGGGCCCTTGTCGAGGGCGCCGACGTCGTGCTCTCCGACCATCATGAACGACGGCTGACCGAGACCGCCGCCGAGCTGTCAACGCTGGGACTGGGCCGGGTGGAAAGCGTGGTGTGCGATGTGACGTCCACCGCCCAGGTCGATGCCCTCGTCGCGTCGGCCACCGCCCGGATGGGTCGCATCGACGTGCTGGTCAACAATGCCGGGCTGGGAGGGCAGACTCCGGTGGCCGACATGACCGACGATGAATGGGACCGCGTTCTTGACGTGACGCTTACCTCGGTGTTCCGAGCCACCCGCGCAGCACTGCGGTATTTCCGCGATGCGCCGCACGGGGGAGTGATCGTCAACAACGCCAGCGTCCTTGGCTGGCGGGCTCAACATTCGCAGTCGCACTATGCGGCCGCCAAAGCCGGCGTGATGGCGCTGACCCGTTGCAGCGCAATAGAAGCCGTCGAATACGGGGTGCGGATCAACGCGGTCTCGCCCAGCATCGCCCGCCACAAGTTTCTGGACAAGACGACTTCGACAGAGCTGCTGGACCGGTTATCCGCCGACGAGGCGTTCGGGCGCGCCGCCGAGCCCTGGGAAGTGGCGGCCACGATCGCGTTCTTGGCCAGCGACTACTCCAGCTATCTCACCGGTGAGGTGATCTCGGTCTCCAGTCAGCATCCGTGACCCATGCCTCACAACTAGCCGAGCAAGCGCTTGGTTGATACCCTGACTAGGTGGACCGAGTGACCGGTCAGGCGAACAGCCGCCGCGACGAACTACTGGGGCTCGCCGCTACCATGTTCGCTGAGCGTGGCTTGCGCGCCACCACCGTGCGTGACATCGCCGACGGTGCCGGCATCCTGTCGGGCAGTCTGTACCACCATTTCTCCTCCAAGGAAGAGATGGTCGACGAGCTGCTGCGGGGGTTCCTGGACTGGCTGTTTGCCCGCTATCGCGAGATCCTGGACAGCGAGGCCAATCCGCTGCAGCGGTTCACGGGTCTGTTTATGGCGTCATTCGAGGCGATCGAGCATCGGCATGCGCAGGTCGTCATCTACCAAGACGAAGCGGGGCGGCTGTCATCGCAGCCGCGGTTTTCCTATATCGAGGACATGAACCGGCAACAACGCAAGATGTGGGTCGAGGTGCTCAGTGAAGGCATGCACGAGGGTTACTTCCGGCCCGACCTCGATGTCGACCTGGTCTACCGTTTCATCCGTGACACCACCTGGGTGTCGGTGCGCTGGTATCAACCCGGCGGGTCGCTCACCGCAGGCCAGGTAGGTCAGCAGTATCTCGCCATCGTCCTTGGCGGAATCACGGCGAATTGATCTGAAGAAGGAGTGACGCAAATGTCTGAGGCGTACATTGTGGAGGCTGTGCGTACCGCGGTCGGCAAGCGCAACGGATCCTTGGCCGGCGTACATCCGATTGACTTGGGGGCCAACGTATTCCACGGTCTGTTCGGACGTGTCGACGTGGACCCTGCCGCTGTTGACGACGTGATCGTGGGCTGTGTGGACGCCATCGGAGGGCAGGCGGGCAACATCGGCCGGTTGGCGTGGTTGGCGGCGGGTTACCCGGAGGAGGTTCCTGGCGTCACCGTCGACCGGCAATGCGGGTCCAGCCAGCAAGCGATTTCGTTTGGCGCACAAGCCATTATGTCAGGCACAGCGGACGTCATCCTGGCCGGCGGTATGCAAAATATGAGCCAGATCCCCATCGCATCGGCGATGGAGGTCGGCAAGCAGTTCGGCTTCACCTCGCCGACCAGCGAGTCCAACGGCTGGCTGCACCGCTATGGCGACCAGGAGATTTCCCAGTTCCGGGGTGCTGAGCTGATCGCTGAGCGGTGGAACCTGTCTCGCGAAGAGATGGAGCAATACGCGCTGAACAGTCACGAGCGTGCCTTATCGGCAATCCGGGCAGGGCATTTCGACAACGAGATAATCGCAGTCGGGGACTTCTGCATCGATGAGGGGCCTCGGGAGACATCGCTGGAGAAGATGGCGGGATTGAAGCCCCTTACCGAGGGCGGCCGGTTGACTGCGGCGTTGGCCAGCCAGATCTCCGACGGCGCCAGCGCGGTATTGCTCGCTTCCGAGCAGGCTGTCAAAGATCACAAATTGACTCCGCGGGCCCGCATCCACCACATCAGTGCGCGTGGCGCCGACCCGGTATTCATGCTCACCGGGCCCATCCCCGCCACCCGCTACGCGCTGGAAAAGACCGGTCTGTCCATCGACGACATCGACACCGTCGAGATCAACGAAGCGCTTGCGCCGGTCGTGCTGGCCTGGCTTAAGGAGATCAAGGCCGACCCGAAGAAGGTCAACCCCAACGGCGGCGCGATCGCCCTCGGTCATCCGCTGGGTGCCACTGGGGCCAAGTTGTTCACCACCATGCTGGGTGAGTTGGAACGCACCGGCGGCCGTTACGGGCTGCAGACGATGTGCGAGGGCGGCGGCACCGCCAACGTGACGATCATTGAGCGGCTATAGCCGCTCGGCGCCGAGTGTGAACCACACGACGGTCTATCGGCGTGTCGCGTCGCAGGATTCACAGTCGGTGTAGTTGTCAGTGGGTGATGCCACCATTCGCCCATGAAGGAACTCCCGTGGCCACTTTTGGGTTCGGAGGCATTGGCTGCGAAGGCCATCCCGGAGCGGACAATGCGTGCGATGTACGAGTCGGTCTACCCGGGTGTCTATGTTCCGTCTGGTATCGAACTGACCGCGAGCCAGCGCGCCTGCGCGGCATGGCTGTGGTCGCGGCGACGGGCAGTCGTCGCCGGAAACTCGGCGGCCGCGCTGCTCGGCACAAAGTGGGTAAGCCCGGTGCTGGCTGCCGAACTGGTACACGACAACCGAAAGCCCCCGCCGCAGATCGTCGTGCATACCGAAACGTTGGCGCCGCACGAGATACTGGAGGTTGACGGTATCGCGGTAACCACCCCGGCGCGCACCGCCTTCGATATTGGGCGTCGAACAACCGCACGACTCCAATCGGTGCAACGGCTCGACGCGTTGGCGAATGCGACCGACGTCAAGATCACTCAAGTGGAGGCGGTCATTGCGGAACATTCCGGCGCGCGTGGTCTGGTTCGGCTGCGACGGGTATTGCCGCTTGTCGATGGAGGTGCGGAATCCCCGCAGGAGACACGAACTCGGTTGGCGTTGGTTGACGCGGGCCTGCCGAGACCGCAGACACAGATTGCGGTGTTCGACGAATACGGGGACTTCATCGCCCGCCTTGATATGGGCTACGAGAAATTGCGGGTCGGTATTGAGTACGACGGATCGCAACACTGGACAAACCGTGAGCAGCGCGACCGCGACATCGACCGGTACAGCGGATTGCTCGATCAGGGTTGGACGATCATTAGGGCCAGTAGTGAACTGCTCCGATATCGGCAGGGCACGTTCGTGGCCCGCGTCGTTGCTGCCATGCGCGCGGCGGGATGGCGCCCGTGAGTGCCGAGTGTGAACCACACGACGGTCTATCGGCGTGTCACGTCGCAGGATTCACAGTCGGCGGTCGATGAGGGCTCCCGCGGCCTGCAAATGCTCGATCGCGTCCTGCACGATCGAGTGGATCAGCTCAGCGCACGACGGCAGATCATCGAGGATGCCGGCCACCTGGCCAGACGCCAACACCCCGGCATCGGTATTGCCGTCAACTAACCCAGCTTTTAACAGCATTGGGGTATTGGCCGCCATCACCACCTGAGACCAGGTCAGCTCCTTGCCGTGGCGCATTGCCAGGCCGTCGCGGATCATTGACCGCCACGTCATCTGCGACAGCTGCTTGAACTTCGCGGCATTGCGCACTGCAGCAATGAATCCCCTTGCTCGCGAGCCACTTTCCAACTTCTCGACAAGTCCGGTGCGCAACACACGGTGTGGCATGCCGTCGACTCGTGTGGTGACCATCGTCCCATCGAGCGCCGCATCCAGATAGCGGCGTTTGACCGCATCGGGCACGGTGGAGTCCGAGGTGAGCAGGAACCGGGTGCCCATCGCCACGCCGGCCGCCCCGTAGGACAGCGCTGCCGCCAGCCCGCGTCCGTCGAAAAATCCGCCCGCCGCGATCACCGGGATGCCGCTGCCCTGCACAGCGTCCAGCACGGAAGGCAGCAGCAGCGTTGTTGCGACGGGTCCGGTGTGTCCGCCGCCTTCGCCGCCCTGCACGATCATCGCGTCGGCGCCCCAGCTGGCGACCTTGCGCGCATGTTTGGCCGCGCCGATCGACGGGATAACAACCACCCCAGCGTCTTTCAGTCTGGCTATCAGTTCCTGTTTGGGTGCCAACGCAAACGATGCCACCTTCACGCCCGCGTGGATCATCAGCTCGACGCGGTCGGCGGCGTCGGCGGCGTCAGCGCGGATGTTGACACCGAACGGCTTGTCGGTGGCGGCCTTGACCTTACTGATGGCGGTTTCCAGCTCGTCCAGGGTCATGGTGGCCGACGCCAGGATGCCGAGGCCGCCCGCGTTGGCCGTGGCCGACACCAGCCGCGCACCGGCCACCCAGCCCATCCCGGTCTGCACCACCGGGTGCTGGACGCCCACCAGGTCGGTCAGCGGCGTGCGTAACTTCATAGCCACCGCCGACGATGCAGTGGGGGCACCCCCAGCCGCGAAGCGGCGAGGGGGACGAAGCGATGAGGTGGGGGTACCTCCCGCTTGCGGGGGAGAGGTGGAATAATCATGATCGTATCTCTCTGTCCCGCCACGACTTCGGGTCGATGACCGCGCGGATCAGGCGCAGTTCGTCGTCGGTCGGCAACCTGGTCTCGTCGGCCTCGTCGAGACCATGCATCTCGAACGAGGTGGCCTCGCGGACCTCATCGCGCGACACCCCGGGGTGCAGGGTCAAGGCCCGCATCGTGTGGTCGGGGCCGCCGAAGTCGAACACGCCGAGGTTGGACACCACCCGATACGGGTTGGCGAACCGGAACGCGGGATTGTCGGTGTCCACCTTATCGTGGCCGATGCCGCAGACAATGTCGACGGCCTCGCAGAACACCCGCTTCGAGTGGTTGCCGACCCAGTAGCTGGTCGCGTGGTTGATCGCGTTGCCGGGTGCACCACGAACGCCGAACATCTGCCGAGTCGGGTGTTGCAGCGGTCCGAACGCCGAGAGGTTCTGATTGCCGAAGCGGTCAATCTGATTGGCGCCCATCACCACATGGCGTCGCCCCCAGGCCAGCGTCTCGAACACCCGGCCGAACGGCATCCAGCCCTCGATCCTGTTTGGGCCTCCGGTCGCTCCTAGCGTCGGGGTGTCGGCCAGCAGCTGCGCCTCACCGTCGGTCAGCAAAATGTCGGGAGAGAAAGTGAGACGCGCCAACCGGGCGCCGATGGCAGCCATGTTCGTCATCGGGCTGACCAAAATTTCGCCTACGTCCCGGAACAACTCAGCGCAAGCGACCGCGCATATTTCAGCTCTAGTGCTCACGATCAAGACTCCTCACGGAAAGCTCGCACAGCAGCTTGATATTCGGCTTCGCTGCCCGATAGGTAGGTCGCGACGAACTGCCGCCAACTTTCCTCGGAGGAGGCGGCTTCGGCATAGTGCCGCTGGAATTTCTCATCACGGTCGTAATCCGGTGCAGCGGTAGTGAAGTGGGCGCCACCCGGCGCTTCCACGACGGCGTCGACCATCATCCGGTTCACTAGCAGCGCCTGCGGCGGCACCGCCTTGACCAGCTCCTGAGTGGATACCACCCGTTCAACGGACAGATAGCGCTTCTCGGCGGCCATCAGGAAGAGATCGTCAAAGTATGGGTCGATGCCGGTATAAGCGGCATTGCCTTGGCTATCACCAAGATTGAGGTGGACGAAGGCAGCATCCAACCGCAGCGCCGGCATAGCGATCAGCGTCTCGTAGCCGCCGCCGGGTGCAGGGTACGGCGAGCGAACGGTAGTCAGCTCGCCCTCCCAAAAGTCCGGTACCGAACTGCCCAGTCCGGCGCGGATCGGCAGGAACGGCAGCCGCTGCGCTGCCGCCTGCAGCCCGCAGCGCAGCATGCCCTCGTCCATTTCCCGGGCTTCGATCGCCCCGCTGGTGCGTGCCTTGGCGAACCACGGGTCGTAGAACGGGGGCGAATCCAGGGAGACGAACCCGTAGTAGACGCGTCGTACCTTGCCGGCCGAGCACAGCAGTCCCAGGTCGGGACCGCCGTAGCTGACCACGGTCAAGTCCGTGAGGTCGGTGCGCAGCATGGCGCGCACGAATGCCATCGGCTTGCGTCGGGATCCCCAGCCGCCGATGCCGATGGTCATGCCGCTGCGCAGTTGCGCGACCGTGTCGTCGAGGGTGGTTCGCTTGTCGCTCATTCCGCGCCACTCCTCCTCATCGCTTCGTCCCCCTCGCCGCTTCGCGGCTGGGGGTGCCCCCACTGCATCGTCGTCGGCGGCTATGGTTTCTTGACGAACGTGTCGCGGTGCTCGTCGGACACCCCGGCGAGGTTGAGCTCAAAGGTAAAGCCTTGCTCCATACGATAACTCGAGTTAACACGTTGTACGTCGATAAGATTCAACGCTTCCTTGGCGGCGCGAATGACCCGGGTGTCCTTGGCCGCGATGTCGCGGGCCAGTCGTAGTGCGGCCTCGTCCAACTCCTCGCGGGGCACCACTTCGTGCACCGAGCCGAAGTGGTGCAAGGTGGCGGCGTCCACGGTGGCCGCGGTGAAGAACAGTCGCCGCATCAGGTGCTGGGGGACCAGCCGTGACAGATGGGTGGCCGCCCCGAGTGCGCCGCGCTCCACCTCCGGCAGCCCGAAGGTAGCGTCGTCGGAGGCCACGATGACATCGGAGTTGCCGATTAGGCCAATGCCGCCGCCGACGCAGAACCCGTTCACCGCGGCGATCACCGGCACCGCGCACTCGTACACCGCGCGGAATGCGGCGAAGCAGCCGCGGTTGGCGTCGATCAGGGCAGTGAAGCCTGCAGTTTGCTGCATTTCCTTGATGTCCACACCGGCGTTAAACCCGCGCCCCTCGGCTCGCAGGATCACCGCGCGGGTATCGGGACTGTCGCCGGCTGTCGTAATCGCGTCGGCGAGTTCGAACCAGCCGCGTGACGGGATCGCGTTAACGGGTGGGTAATTGACGGTGACCGCGACAATGCCCGGTTCAGTGGTGCTAGATGTGATGGGCAAGGTGGCACCTCCCTGGGGAACGTATGGGCCGACTACCTAAGCAAGCACTTGCTTGGTACGCTAGCACAGTGACTCGCGCCGAAGGAGGCCCCCCTTCTGGAGAAGCCATCAATTTGGGACTTGCCGGGCGGGTGGTTTTGGTCACCGGTGGCGTCCGCGGTGTAGGTGCGGGTGTCAGTTCGGTTTTCGCTGAACAGGGCGCGACCGTGATCACCTGCGCACGACGAGCCGTCGAAGGTTTGCCACATGAGTTCCATGCCTGCGACATCCGCGATGAGGACTCAGTGGCTCGGCTCATTGGCTCAATCGCTGAACGGCACGGACGCCTCGACGTGTTGATTAACAACGCCGGAGGATCGCCGTATGTCTTGGCGGCTGAGGCCACGCACACCTTCCACCGTAAGATCGTAGAACTCAATGTGCTTGCACCACTGTTAGTTTCGCAGCACGCGAATACATTGATGCAAACGCAACCTAACGGCGGGTCGATTGTGAACATTTGCAGCGTCAGCGGTCGCCGTCCCACCCCGGGTACGGCCGCCTACGGGGCGGCCAAAGCGGGTTTCGAAAACCTGACTCTCACACTGGCGGTGGAATGGGCTCCCAAGGTCAGGGTTAATGCGTTGGTGGTCGGCATGGTGGAAACTGAACAGTCGGAACTGTTCTACGGTGACGCTGAGTCGATCGCTCGGGTAGCTGCCACCGTGCCATTAGGGAGGCTGGCGAAACCCAGCGACATCGGCTGGGCTGCAGCGTTTCTGACGTCTGATGTGGCTTCATATATCAGCGGAGCCACGCTGGAGGTGCACGGCGGCGGTGAGCCACCGCCCTATCTTGCCGCTTCCAGCGTCAACAAGTAATTAGATAACACGTAAGGAGCAATGGGTATGGGCGTGGGCAGCGGCCTGCTAGAAGGCCGTGTCGTCATCGTCACCGGAGCGGGCGGCGGTATCGGTCGCGCGCATGCGCTGGCTTTCGCGGCCGAAGGTGCGCGCGTGGTGGTCAACGACATTGGGGTCGGCCTGGACGGATCGCCCGCCAGCGGGGGCAGCGCCGCGCAGCGCGTGGTCGACGAAATCACGGCAGCCGGTGGGGAAGCCGTCGCCAACGGATCCAACATCGCGGACTGGAATGAAGCGGCGGCCCTTGTTCAGACTGCCATCGACGCCTTCGGCACCCTGGACGTCGTGGTCAACAACGCCGGCATCGTGCGCGACAGGATGATAGCCAACACCAGCGAGGAGGAGTTCGACGCCGTCATCGCGGTGCACCTCAAGGGTCACTTCGCCACGATGCGGCACGCCGGCTCGTACTGGCGCGCACTGTCCAAAGAGGGCAAAACCGTTGATGCACGGATCATCAACACCAGTTCCGGTGCTGGCCTGCAGGGCAGCGTCGGGCAGGGAAACTACAGCGCCGCTAAGGCCGGAATTGCGGCGATGACGCTGGTCGGCGCCGCAGAAATGGGTCGTTACGGCGTAACCGTCAACGCCATCGCACCGTCGGCCCGGACCCGCATGACCGAGACCGTCTTCGCTGAGATGATGGCAAAACCGGCCGAAGGATTCGACACGATGGCGCCGGAAAACGTGTCACCGCTGGTGGTGTGGCTGGGCAGCGCTGCATCCCGTGGCGTGACCGGGAGGGTGTTCGAGGTCGAGGGCGGCATCATCCGCGTCGCCGAGGGCTGGGCGCATGGCCCCCAAGTCGATAAGGGCGCGAGGTGGGAGCCCGCCGAGTTGGGGCCCGTCGTCACCGACCTGTTGGCCAAGTCGCGGCCGCCGGTCCCGGTTTATGGGGCCGGGTCTTGATTCACCGCGGCTGACGGCAGCCTCATCGCCGGCGTGGTGGCCATCGATGGCAAGGCGATGTTTCCCGACCCGCTACACTTGGTCGATTTGCCGACGACGCATGGGATCCGGCCGCGCGCATCGTGATAACCGTGCCGTGGCCCGCCGACCGCATGGCCGCCGCGGCGGCAAATCGGTGCTGCGCGGTGGGTGCGCGCCGCAACGGGAGGGAGTGAACAATTGGGTCTTCGCTTGACTACCAAGGTTCAGGTTAGCGGCTGGCGCTTCCTGCTTCGCCGACTTGAACATGCCATCGTGCGGCGAGACACCCGGATGTTCGACGATCCGCTGCAGTTTTACAGCCGGTCGGCCACAGTCGGCATGGTGATCGCGCTAATGCTCGTGGCCGGCGCCGGATTCCTAGCCTACTTCAAACCAGTGGGCAAACTGGGTGGCAGCAGTTTTTTCGCTGACCACACGACCAACCAACTTTATGTGATGTTGTCAAGGCAGCTGCATCCTGTCTATAACCTGACTTCGGCGCGATTGGTGTTGGGCAATCCGGCGAACCCAGCCGTCGTGAAATCCGCCGAACTGAGCAAGCTTCCCGTGGGTCAGACCATTGGGATCCCCGGCGCTCCTTATGCCACACCCGTTTCGGGTGTTTCTTCGTCGATCTGGACACTCTGTAACACCGTCGCGACATCCGGCAGCTCTTCGCCGACGGCGCAGACCGCGGTGATAGCAATGCCGTTGGTGATGGATTCCTCGATAGATGTGATCCGGCCTAATGAGGCGCTGCTGGTGTCTTACCAGGGCAAAACATGGATCGTTACCCAACAGGGCCGGCACGCCATCGATCTAGATGACCGCGCTCTGACCTCGGTGGCGGGCATACCCATGAGCGCCCAGCCGACCCCCATCTCCGAGGAGATATATAACGCCCTGCCCGACGCCGGTCCGTGGCAGCTACCGCCGGTGCCCGATGCGGGCGCGCCGAATTCCTTGGGGCTGCCTGAAGATTTAGTGGTCGGGTCGGTGTTTCAGCTCCTTACCGGAGCGGGGTCGCAATACTATTTGGTGCTTGCCGACGCGATCGCGAAGGTGAACGCCGCCACCGCTGAGGCGTTGCGTGCTACCCAGTCATATGGACTAGCAGCGCCACCGGCGATGGAACCCAGCCGGGTTGTCAGGATCGACGAAGAGGTTTACCAATCACCGCTGCCCGATGAACCGCTCAAGATCGTGGCTCGGCCGGACGCGACTACGCTGTGCTGGACGTGGGAGCGCGGAGTCGGCGACCAGGCGCCGAAGACCACGGTGCTGGCGGGTCGGCACCTGCCGATAGCGCCATCGGCGATGGCCGCAGGCATCAAGCAACTCCACGGCAAGGCCACCGTGTACATAGACGGTGGAAAATCTGTCGCATTGCAGTCCCTGGACCCTCGATACGGTGAATCCCAGTACTACATCGACGAACAAGGTGTGCGGTACGGAGTTCCCGACGCGGACGCCGCCAAGGCGTTGGGCCTGACGTCACCCGAAACCGCGCCGTGGCAAATCGTTCGGCTCCTGGTCGACGGCCCGGTGCTATCCAAACAGGCCGCCCTGCTCGAGCACGACACATTGCTCGCGGACCCAAGCCCCCAAACCGATAAGTGAGAGCCCGAACCTTCAGGGATCGCAGATGACGACCGGGATCACCCGCTCGGTCCACGACTGGTAGTCCTCGAGGGTGGGATATACGGCGGTCAGCTTCGGCCAGTATTTTGCGCGCTCTTCGGCGGTGGCGTCGCGTGCCCGCAGCTGCAGTACCTCTTTCTTAATCTGCACCGAGACTTTCGGGTTTTCCTTGAGGTTGAGGTACCACAGCGGGTGTTTGTCGGAGCCGCCCCGCGACGCCACCAGCACCACGCGATCGTCGTCGCGCACATAGATCAGCGGGCTCACCCGCGGACCACCGGTCTTGCGGCCGGTCGTGGTCAGCAATGCGACCGGGGCCTTCTGAATCGTGCCGCCGAGCTTTCCGTTGCTGCGGCGATAGATCCACGTGTTGGCCCGAGATGTCCACTTGATCACGGTGTCGGCCCAACGCGAATTCAACGCTCGTGGTTTTTCCATCGGGTGGGTATTCCTAGCGGTGAATGAATGGTTTGAAGCGAACCTTGATGTGGTGGATTTCGGCTTTCCCGCTTGGGTTTTCGGCAGGAATCAGGAAGGTCTCGTTAACCCGCGCGGCAAGCCTGCTGCCGCAAAACGCCATCTTCGTCAGCACGTCATACGCCGCGTGTACCTCATCGCCGACGATCTGGTAGTGCGGTGGCGTCGTGTCGGCGATAACCCAGTACTGAGGTCCGCGATTGAGGCTGCGCCGCAGGTGATTTCCGGAAAATCCGTTCTTGACGCCTTGCTCGACCCGAGTGCATCCCGCCGCCAACGGAACGGAGTCCCCGTCATGGCTGACGAGCGCGTCGATGTAAGCCTGTGCGGCGGCGATGCGGCTCTCTTCAGAAACGATCACCGCTGGTGCTAGATCCGCTCGATGATGGTGCCCGTGGACAGGGCTCCGCCCGCGCACATGGTGATCAGCGCGGTGCTCTGGTCGGTGCGTTCCAGCTCATGCAGCGCGGTGGTAATCAACCTACTGCCGGTGCAGCCCACCGGATGGCCCAATGCAATTGCTCCGCCGTTGACGTTGACCTTGGCCATGTCGGGATCGTGTACCCGCGCCCACGACAACACCACCGATGCGAACGCCTCGTTGATCTCGACGATGTCGATGTCGCCGATCTTCATTCCCGCCTTCTCCAGCACCTTGGCGGTCGACTGCACCGGCCCGTCTAGGTGGTAGTAGGCCTCCGCGCCGACCAACGCTTGGCTGACGATCCGCGCCCGCGGTCTTAACCCAATGGCCTTAGCTTTCTTCTCATCCATCCACAACACCGCCGCTGCGCCGTCGGAGATCTGCGACGACGTGCCCGCAGTATGTATCCCGCCCTCGAGCACCGGTTTGAGCTGGCTCAAGCCCTCCATGGTGGTGTCGCGCAGGCCCTGGTCGCGGGTCACCACGTGTCGTTGCATGGTGGGCTGCTGCTGCTCGTCTAGCACTGGAGCCTCGATCGGCGAGATCTCCCGATCGAAACGGCCCTCGTCCCACGCTCGCTTAGCGCGTAGCTGAGATTCGAATCCGAACGCGTCGATCTCTTCGCGGGTGATGCCGCGACGCTTGGCGATTCGCTCGGCGGCCTCGAACTGGTTCGGCATGTCGATGTCCCATGACTGTGCGCGGATGAGCGAGCGGTCCGGACCCGCGTTGGCACCTAGGCCCACCCGGCTCATCGCCTCGACGCCGCAGGCGATACCGATGTCGATAGCGCCGATAGCAATCAAGCCGGCGATGAGATGGTTGGCCTGCTGGCCACTGCCGCACTGACAATCGACGGTGGTGGCGCCAACGTGTTCGGGCAATCCCGCGGTCAGCCATGCCGTTCGGCTGATGTTATTCGACTGTTCGCTGAACTGGGTCACGCAGCCGCCGATAATTTGTTCGATGTCGCCGGCTTGCAAGCCAGATGAGATACCGGCCTTGTCGACCAGCGCCTTTTGCACTGCCCCAAGTAGCTCGGTGGAATGCAGCCCTGACAACCATCCATTGCGTTTGCCGATCGGGCTACGGGTCGCTTCAACGATTACCGGGTTCCCCATGGGGTCAGGCTAGAACACGTTTCATTACTATGACAAGCGAGGACGCGTCGGCACCTTTTGTCTGCGGTGAAGGCATGTTTTACTGGCAGTACAGCGTCACTAGGAGAGCTAGTGTCCTCCAACTCGCCGGCCAATAAGGACTGTCAGTAAGGAGAAGTAGCGTGCCCCGCCCGAATCTTCCACCCGGATTCGACCTGACGGATCCTGACATGTACGCCCTGCGGATACCGGTCGAAGAGTTCGCCGAGTTGCGCGCATCCGCGCCGATCTGGTGGAACCAGCAGGCTCCCGGTACTGGCGGAGGTTTCCATGACGGCGGCTTCTGGGCGATCACGAAACTTGACGACGTCAAAGAGGTGTCGCGTCGTAGCGACGTCTTCTCCAGCTGGCAGAACGGGGTGATACCGCGGTTCCCCAACGAGATAGCTCGTGAGGAGATCGAGGTGCAGCGGTTCGTCATGCTGAACATGGACGCGCCGCACCACACCCGGTTGCGTAAGATCATTTCTCGCGGTTTCACGCCGCGGGTCGTCGGACGTCTGCACGATGAACTCAACGATCGCGCCCAAAAGATCGCCAAAGCGGCGGCGGTCGCGGGTTCTGGAGACTTCGTCGAGCAGGTGTCGTGCGAGCTGCCACTCCAGGCCATTGCGGGTTTGCTGGGCGTGCCGCAAGAGGACCGGGGCAAGCTATTTGAATGGTCGAACCAGATGACCGGCAGCGAAGACCCCGAGTACGCCGATATCGATCCGAAGATGGCCTCGTTGGAGTTGATCACCTACGCGATGAAGATGGCCGAGATCAAGGCCAAGAATCCCGGCAATGACATCGTGACCGCGTTGATCGAAGCCGATATCGACGGTGAAAAGCTTTCCGACGACGAGTTCGGCTTCTTTGTGGTGATGCTCGCCGTCGCCGGCAACGAGACCACCAGGAACTCCATTACTCAAGGCATGATGGCGTTCGCTGACCACCCCGACCAGTGGGAGCTGTACAAAAAGGAGCGTCCGGAGACCGCCGCCGACGAGATCGTCCGGTGGGCCACTCCGATCACCGCCTTCCAGCGCACCGCGCTCGAGGATTACGAGTTGTCCGGTGTTCCGATTAAGCAGGGCCAGCGGGTGGTGATGTTCTACCGCTCGGCCAATTTCGATGAAGAGGTCTTCGGAGATCCCTTCACCTTCAACATCCTGCGCAACCCCAACCCGCACGTCGGCTTTGGCGGTACCGGGGCGCATTATTGTATCGGCGCCAATCTGGCCCGGATGACGATCAACCTGATCTTCAACGCCGTAGCCGACCACATGCCCGACCTGAAGCCGATTTCGACGCCGGAGCGACTGCGGTCAGGTTGGCTCAACGGCATCAAGCGCTGGCAGGTTGATTACACCGGGAAGTGCCCGGTGGTTCATTGATGGATTTAAAAGACCAGATGGACTTCGAGCTCACCGCGACGCAGCAGGCTGTCGCCGATGTGGTTACGACGGTGCTGGACCGGGAGTTGACGTGGGATGCGCTGGTTAGCGGCGGTGTGACGGCCTTGCCCGTTCCGGAACGCCTCGGCGGTGACGGGGTGGGCCTACTCGAGGTCGCGACGGTGCTGACTGAAGTGGGTCGTCACGGCGTTGCCACACCGGCGCTGGCGACGTTGGGTCTCGGTGTGGTGCCGCTGCTCGCCCTGGCCTCGGCGGAGCAACAGGACCGATACTTGGCCGGGGTCGCCACGGGAGGGCTGTTGACAGCAGCGCTCAACGAACCCGGTGCGGCGCTGCCGGATCGACCTGCCACCAGCTTCGTGAATGGGCGGTTGTCGGGCACCAAAGTCGGTGTTATGCATGCCAAACAAGCGGACTGGATGCTGGTGACGGCCGACTGCGCGGTCGTGTTGGTAGCACCGGGCGCCGATGGTGTGCAGCTGACCAAGACACCGACCTCGAATCGTTGCGACGAGTACACCGTCGGATTTACCGAGGTCGAGATCGCTGATTCGGACATTTTGGCGGGCGCGCTGGCACACCGGGTCAACCAGCTGGCGTTGGCAATGATGGGCGCTTACGCCAATGGGCTGGTCGCAGGGGCGCTGCGGCTCACCGCTAACTACGTGGCCAACCGGCGACAATTCGGCAAACCGTTGTCCACCTTCCAAACTGTTGCGGCGCAGCTCGCCGAAGTCTACATCGCTTCGCGCACTATCGATTTGGCGACAAAGTCGGTGATCTGGCACCTGGCCGAAGGCAGTCAGGCCGACCCCCACGTCGATAGCGACCTGGACGTTCTCGGGTACTGGGTGACTTCGCAGGCGCCACCAGCGATGCAGATTTGCCACCACCTACACGGGGGCATGGGTATGGACATCGCATATCCGATGCACCTCTACTATTCGACGATCAAAGACCTGACCCGGTTGCTGGGCGGGCCGTCTCATCGGCTCGAACTCGTCGGAAATTTGGCAGGTGCGCAATGTTCATCGACCTGACTGTCGAGCAGCGACAGCTGCAAGCCGAGCTACGGCAATACTTTTCGAATCTGATTACGCCCGATGAGATCAAAGAGATGGAGAAAGACCGGCACGGCGCCGCATACCGCGCCGTAATTCGGCGGATGGGTCAGGACGGCAAGCTCGGTGTTGGGTGGCCCAAGGAATTCGGCGGCCTCGGATTCGGTCCGATCGAGCAGCAGATCTTCGTCAACGAGGCCCATCGGGCCGACGTGCCATTGCCCGCCGTGACACTGCAGACAGTCGGACCCACCTTGCAGGTGTATGGCAGTGAGATGCAGAAGAAGAAGTTCCTGCCAGCGATTCTGGCGGGGGAGGTGCACTTCGCGATCGGCTACACCGAGCCCGAGGCGGGCACCGACCTGGCGTCGTTACGCACCTCCGCGGTCCGCGACGGTGACCACTACATCGTCAACGGCCAGAAGCTCTTCACGACGGGTGCGCATGATGCCGACTACATCTGGCTGGCTTGCCGCACCGATCCGGAAGCCGTTAAGCACAAGGGCATTTCGATCCTGATCGTGGACACCAAAGACCCAGGCTACTCATGGACGCCGATCATCCTGGCCGACGGTGCCCACCACACCAATGCCACGTACTACAACGACGTGCGGGTACCGGTCGACATGCTGGTCGGTGAAGAAAACGGCGGATGGCGCCTGATTACCACCCAGCTCAACAACGAGAGGGTAATGCTCGGTCCGGCGGGCCGCCTCGCCGGCATCTACGATCGGGTACGCGCGTGGGCTTCTAAGCCCGGTGGTGACGGCGTCACTCCGATCGATCACGACGATGTAAGGCGGGCGCTTGGCGAGATTCATTCGATCTGGCGGATCAATGAGCTGCTCAACTGGCAGGTGGCAGCAGCCGGCGACCACATCAACGTGGCCGATGCTGCAGCGACGAAAGTATTTGGCACAGAGCGTGTTCAGTATGTCGGTCGGCTGGCCGAGGAGGTTGTCGGCAAGTACGGTAACCCTGCTGAGTCCAACACCGCCGAGTTGCTTAGCTGGCTAGATTCGCAGACTAAGCGTAATTTGGTGATCACATTTGGCGGCGGCGTGAACGAAGTTATGCGCGAGATGATCGCTGCCTCTGGTCTCAAGGTGCCGAGGGTACCGAGATGAGCGGGGCGAGCGACATTCGGGAAGCTGTTGCGCAGATCAAGGCGGCGGGTAGCAGTAAGCCGCGGGCAGCCCGGGATCCGGTGAATCGCCCGACGATCAACAACTGGGTTGAGGCGATCGGTGACCGCAACCCCATTTACGTGGATGAGGTTGCGGCTCATGCCGCCGGTCACCCGGGAATTGTGGCTCCCCCGGCGATGATTCAGGTGTGGACGATGTTTGGCTTGGGGGGAGTTCGTCCGAAGGACGACCCATTGGGGCCCCTCATCAAGCTGTTTGACGACGCCGGCTACGTCGGCGTGGTTGCTACCAATTGCGAGCAAATCTATCATCGCTATCTGCGGCCCGGCGAGGAAGTGAGCGTCAGCACCGAGCTCGGCGATGTGGTGGGGCCCAAACAAACCGCGCTTGGCGAAGGCTGGTTCATCAACCAACACATCGTCTGGCAGGTCGGCGATGAAGATGTGGGCGAGATGGATTGGCGCATTCTTAAATTCAAGCCACGCGCCGAATCCAAGACTTCGCGGAGTTCGGTGCCTGCGGACCTGGACCCCGACGCCATGATGCGGCCCTCGTTATCGCGCGATACCACTTTCTTTTGGGAAGGCGTTAAGGCGCACGAGCTGCGAGTTCAGCGGCTTGCGGATGGCGGCCTGCAGCACCCGCCGGTGCCGGCGGTGTGGCAGAGCAAGTCCGAGCCGATCGACTACGTCGTGGCCAGCGGCAAGGGCACGGTGTTCAGCTTCGTCGTACACCATGCGCCCAAGGTGCCAGGCCGCACACTGCCTTTCGTCATCGCTCTGGTGGAGCTGGACGAGGGCGTGCGCATGTTAGGCGAGCTCCGCAACGTCGACCCGGCCGCGGTCGAGATCGGAATGCCAGTTCGCGCAACCTATATCGATTTCCCGGCCGGTGATAGCGGGCCGGAATGGACACTCTACGCGTGGGAGCCCGACGTATGAGCACGCGTGCTGTTGAGGTTGGCGCCACCCTGCCCGAGCTTAAGCTCTACGGAGATCCCACATTCATCATCTCAACGGCGTTGGCCACCCGAGACTTTCAGGATGTGCATCATGACCGCGACAAGGCTCAAGCCAAGGGATCCAAGGACATCTTCGTTAATATCCTCACCGACACCGGTCTGGTGCAGCGCTACGTCACCGACTGGGCCGGGCCGTCGGCGCTGATCAAGTCGATTGGGCTGCGTCTCGGGGTGCCGTGGTACGCCTACGACACGGTGACGTTTTCCGGTGAGGTGATTGCGGTCGACGACGGCTTGATTACGGTAAAGGTGGTGGGTCGTAACAGTCTTGGCGATCACATCATCGCGACCACCAAGCTGACGATTGGGGATGCCTAATGGCTTCGGGTTCGCTCAGTGGTCGAGCCGCCATCGTTGGCATCGGCGCCACCGATTTCTCAAAGGACTCCGGTCGAAGCGAGCTGCGGCTGGCCGCTGAGGCGGTGCGTGACGCGCTCGACGATGCCGGTTTGAGTCCGGCCGATGTTGACGGGTTGACCACGTTCACGATGGATACCAACACCGAAATCGCCGTTGCGCGAGCGGTTGGCATCGGAGAGCTGAAGTTTTTCTCCAAGATCCACTACGGCGGCGGTGCCGCGTGCGCGACCATCCAGCACGCCGCGATGGCCGTCGCCACTGGGGTCGCCGAGGTTGTGGTGGCCTACCGGGCATTTAACGAGCGTTCCGGTATGCGGTTCGGCCAGGTGCAGACCCGGCTAGCGGGAAACGCTGATGCCCAGGCTGATTCAACGGCGGCGGACAATTCCTTCTCGTATCCGCATGGTCTTTCGACGCCGGCTGCGCAGGTTGCGATGATCGCTCAGCGTTACATGCACCTATCCGGAGCGACCAGTCGGGACTTCGGTGCTGTCTCAGTGGCTGACCGCAAACATGCCGCCAAGAACCCCAAGGCATATTTCTACGAAAAGCCGATAACCATTGAAGACCATCAGAATTCGCGATGGATCGCCGAACCGCTGCGGTTGCTGGACTGCTGCCAGGAGACCGACGGCGCGGTCGCGATCGTCGTAACGTCGCCTGCGCGGGCGCGAGACCTCAAGCAGCGCCCGGCGATTATTGAGGCGGCGTCGCAAGGGTCCAGCCCCGACCAGTACACGATGGTCAGCTACTACCGGCCCGAACTCGGTCTGCCCGAAATGGGTCTCGTCGGACAGCAATTGTGGCAGCAGTCCGGGTTAACACCAAACGACATTCAGACCGCTGTGCTCTACGACCACTTCACGCCGTTCACCCTGATTCAGTTGGAGGAGTTGGGATTCTGCGGCCGAGGTGATGCCAAGGACTTCATCGCCGACGGTGCGATCGAGGTGGGTGGGCGGCTGCCCATCAATACGCATGGCGGTCAACTTGGTGAGGCCTACATCCATGGTATGAACGGCATCGCCGAGGGGGTGCGACAGTTGCGTGGCACCTCGGCGAACCCGGTGCCGAACGTCGAGCATGTGCTCGTCACCGCGGGCACTGGGGTGCCGACGTCGGGCCTCATCCTCGGCTAGCGCCTGCTTCTTCTTCGCTGAGCGTGAAGTTAGGTCCACGTTCGACAGGTGAAGTGACGCCAGCTGTGTGGCATGCGACGCTGCGGCGATGGTTGAGCCGTTCCTTGGTAGTGAGGCCATTGCTCGTGGGCTTCTCACCAGGAGCCAGCTAGCTACCCGCTACACCAGGCTGTTCCGGGATGTCTACGTCAATCGTGATGTAGAAACAACTGCAGCTTTGCGCGCGAAAGCGGGATGGCTCTGGGCGAAGCGTCAGGGAGTCGTCGCGGGACTATCGGCGGCCGCTTTGCACGGTAGCAAGTGGGTCGACGATACGACGACTGTGGAATTGATCCATGACAACCGCCACAGGATGCCGGGCATTTGCACGCGCGGGGACCGCATCGAGGAAGACGAGATCACTGCTGTCAACGGCGTTCCAGTGACGACACCGGTCCGAACAGCGCTCGACCTCGGTTGTTGGTATCCAACCACGAGGGCGGCTGCTGCGATCGACTCGTTGGCCCGTGCGACGGAAATCAAAGCGGCTGACATAGAGCTATTGACTTTGCGATACCCGGGACGTAGAGGAATCGCACGTGCGCGCCTCGCATTCACTCTGTTCGACGCTGGGGCGCAGTCGCCGAAAGAGACCTGGTTGCGGCTGGTTCTGGTGCAGGCTGGCCTACCACGGCCGCAAACCCAGATTCCGGTGCGGGATGAATTCGGCCAAGCGATCGCGTATCTGGACATGGGGTGGGAGGACGTTAAAATCGCCGTCGAGTACGACGGCGATCACCACCGCAGCGATCGCTCACAATTCGGTTGGGACATCAGGCGATTGGAGAGGTTGCAGCACAAAGGCTGGATCGTGATCCGGGTGGTCGCGGGGGATCGACCCGCCGAGATCGTTCGACGAGTCCGCACGGCACTGTCTAGCCGAGCGTGAAGTTAGTTTCACGCTCGGCACCGAACGTGAGAGTAGTTTCACGCTCGGCGGGCGCAAAGGGGTCTAGGCCGGGACCAACTCCACACCGCTGAGCACGACGGCGTTATCGCGCGAAGGCGCGACAACGCTAGCCAACACGCGGTTGTCGTCCTTCCAGATGTTGACCTGCAGTGCTTCGCCGGGGAAGGCCACACCCGAGAAGCGTGCGCCATAGGCGGCCACGGCCGCAGCATCCCCGTCCAGCAGGGCGTCGGTGATGGCCTTGCAGGTCATGCCGTACGTGCACAGGCCGTGCAGAATGGGCTGCGGAAAGCCTGCGGCAGCAGCGAATTGCGGGTCGGAGTGCAGCGGGTTGCGGTCGCCGCAGAGCCGGTAGAGCAGTGCCTGCTGCGGCAGCAGGGGCATTGCGACTTCGAGATCGGGCGCCCGCGCAGGCGCCTGGTCCGACCCTGACGGCCCGCGATCGCCGCCGAACCCGCCTTCGCCGCGCGCATAGATGGACCGCTTCTGCGTCCACAGCAAGCTGCCGTTCGCGTCGTGTACCTGGGTCTCGCTCCAGATCACCGCGGCCTTGCCCTTGTCCCAGATATCCGTGAATCGGGTGACGGCGATGGCGGAGCCCGACGGTGGCAGTGGCGCAGGCACTTCGACCCGCTCGCTGGCGTGCAGCACTTTGCTCAGCTCTATGTCGATACCGGGAAACTGCACGGTTGGTGGCTTGGTGGCGTGGAAGGTGGCGGCCACGGTGGCGAATGTCGGCAGCACCTGGGGCGTGTCATCGACCAGGTAGCACAGCTCGCGCGGGTCCATCGGATCGGTGCCCGCACCTAGGCTCAGTTGGTATAGCTGCACATCGCTACTGGACCAAGAGAATTCGATTGGGTCCAACTCGGCACTGAGCGCGACTTCTGCATCTATCGGCATGGCCCCTACTTCCCAGCTCGATCGGCAATGTGTAGGGCGGCCAGGTAGCCAAATGTCATGGCTGGCCCAATGGTTCCGCCCGGCCCGGGGTAGGTGTGTCCCATTACTGGGGCACTGACATTGCCTGCGGCGTAAAGCCCTTCGATGACGCTCCCGTCGTCGCGTAATGCACGTCCGTTGAGATCGGTGCAGATGCCGCCCTTGGTGCCCAGATCTCCGGGTACCATCTTGGCGGCATAATAGGGCGGGTGGCTGATCTCACCTAGGTTGGGATTCGGCTTGTTGGTTGGGTCGCCGTAGTACCTGTCGTATGCGCTTTCCCCGCGGTGATAGTCCTGGTCCACACCCGCTCTTGCAAAGCCGTTGAAACGTTCTACGGTCGAGGTGAATTCATCGACAGGAAGGCCGGCATCGTTGGCCAGCTGTTCGAGCGTATCGGCCTGGATGATGACACCGGAATCCAGCCATTTTCCTGGAATACGTTGTCCGGGCTGAAGTCCCGCGAAGATGTAGCGATTCCGGTACTGCTGGTCGAACACCAGCCACGCCGGGATGTTCTCACCCGGACCTGGCCCCTGACCGTGTTCTCCGCCATACATGTGGTGACAGGCTTCGACGTACGGCATTGACTCGTTCATGAACCGCTTACCTGACATGTTGACGATAATCGATCCGGGCGAGTTTCGCTCGGACAAGGCAAACCACGGTGTGCCCACCAGCGGAATAGTTGGCCCCCACCAGGCGTCATCCATCAGATCCAATGCAGCGCCAAGCTTTTCGCCGGCCACGATGCCGTCGCCGGTATTTGCCACAGCGCCGACCGTCCACTCGGTGCTGACTGGCGCGCGCTGGTATTTCACCCGCATCTGTTCGTTGTGCTCGAAACCGCCGCAGGCGAGGATCACCCCGCGTCGGGCCCGGATCAGCCGTGGCTCAGCTGATTCCGTGGCGCCGCTGTCCGTAACGTCACACACATAAATCCCGCTCACCACGCCGTCCTCGACGTAGAGATCGGTGAGCGCGGTGTTCAGTTCGACGGGAACACCGGCCCGCTGTAGTCCGATCCGCAGTGGCCCGATCAGTGCTCGGCCCATGCCGACCAGGTTTTTGCCCGTTGCTTTTGCCCACACCGTCCGGGCGGCGACTTTCAAGCTGCGCAGCACACCGCGCGGGTGTCGCTTCAGCTGGTTCAGTCGCACGTAGTCCTGTTGCATCACAACCACATTGAGAGGAATCTTGCCATAAGCAGGTTCGAGCCCGGCCTCATCAACACCGAGCTTGCGGGCGTTGAACGGCTTGGGCTCGATCGAACGGCCGCTGGGGCACCCGCCCGGGGCCTCGGGGTAGTAGTCGGAGTAGCCCGGCACCCAGCACATCTTCAGTGGCGTGTGCTCCAGCACAAACGACAGCATCTCGGGTCCGCGTTCGAGATAGGCGTCGATGCGCTGCGGCTCGACCCCACTGGTCGACACGCCGCCGACGATGCCGTGCAGGTAGGTGCGGGCCGCCTCAGCGGTGTCCCGCACCCCGGCGCGCTTGAGGACCTCGTTATTGGGAATCCAGACTCCGCCGCCCGAGCGCGCCGTCGAGCCGCCGTAGTGCGGGGCTTTTTCGATGACCACGGTTGAAAGGCCCCGGTGCGCGGCGGCCAGTGCAGCCACCATACCGGCGGCCCCGCTGCCGACCACGACGACGTCGACGTCCTGTGCTGTCATGTAGAACACGTTATAGAATTGCCCGGGCAGGATGCCACAGACCCGGTCAAACGGACGAGGGGAATTCGGTTAATGCTCCGTGTTGCGACCCGTGATGAGCTGGCCGCCGATTTGGCGCAAGCTGAGCGCAGTCGCGAGCCGATCGCTCCGCTGACGGTCGCGTACCCGGATATCGACGTCGTCGACGCCTACGAGATCCAGCTGATCAATATCCGTCAGCGGGTCGCGGAGGGGGCCCGGGTGCTGGGCCACAAGGTCGGGCTGTCGTCGTTGGCGATGCAGCAGATGATGGGGGTCGACGAGCCGGACTACGGACATCTGCTCGACGAGATGCAGGTATTCGAAGACACCCCGGTCAAGGCGGGTGGATATCTGTACCCGCGGGTCGAGGTCGAAGTGGGTTTCATCCTGGCCGCTGACCTGCCGGGAGCCGGCTGCACCGAGGACGACGTGCTGGCGGCCACCGATGCCCTGGTCCCAGCCATCGAGTTGATCGACACCCGGATTACCGACTGGAAGATCGCGCTGTGCGACACCATCGCCGATAACGCCTCGTCGGCGGGCTTCGTGTTGGGGGCTGCCCGAGTGTCGCCCGCCAATGTCGACATCACGACGATCGACGCGGTGCTGAGGCGCAACGGTGAGGTGGTTGCCGAGGGCCGCAGCGATGCGGTGCTGGGAAACCCGGTCACCGCGGTGGCGTGGCTGGCTCGCAAGGTCGACAGTTTCGGGGTGCGCCTGCGCAAAGGTGACATTGTGCTGCCTGGATCATGCACGCGAGCGATCGACGTGCGCGCCGGGGACGAATTTGTCGCCGATTTCACCGGGCTGGGTTCTGTTCGGTTGTCGTTCGAATAATTTTTCAATATCGAGAGCAGTAAAAGGAGCAACATGCCGGCGAAGGCAAGTGTGGCGATAGTCGGATCGGGAAATATCAGTACCGACCTGCTCTATAAGTTGCTGCGATCAGAATGGCTGGAACCGCGCTGGATGGTGGGGATCGATCCGGATAGCGAAGGCTTGGCGCGTGCGGCCAAACTGGGTTTAGAGACGACCCACGAAGGCGTCGACTGGCTACTGGCGCAGGCCGACAAACCCGACTTGTTGTTCGAGGCCACCAGCGCCTACGTGCACAAAGTTGCGGCGCCAAAGTATGCGGCCGCGGGGATCAGGGCCATTGACTTGACGCCAGCCGCGGTGGGTCCAGCGGTCATCCCACCGGCGAACCTGCGCGCGCATCTGGATGCGCCGAACGTGAACATGATCACCTGCGGGGGCCAGGCAACCATTCCCATCGTGTACGCGGTGAGTCGCGCGTTGGCCGAAAAAGGCGGAGTGCCGTACGCCGAGATCGTGGCTTCGGTTGCTTCAGTTTCAGCGGGACCGGGCACTCGGGCCAACATCGACGAGTTCACCAAGACCACCAGCAAGGGTGTCGAAACCATCGGCGGGGCCGCGCGCGGCAAGGCGATCATCATCTTGAACCCCGCCGATCCGCCGATGATCATGCGCGACACCATTTTCTGCGCGATACCGCACGACGCCGATCGCGATGCGATTGCCGCCTCTATTCACGACGTGGTGGCCGAGGTGCAGACGTACGTGCCGGGATACCGACTGCTCAACGAGCCGCAGTTCGACGAGCCGTCGATCAACTCCGGCGGTCAGGCCGTGGTCACCACCTTCATCGAGGTCGAGGGTGCCGGGGATTATCTACCGCCGTACGCCGGCAACCTCGACATCATGACGGCGGCGGCCACCAAGGTCGGCGAGGAAATCGCCAAAGAGACGCTTTCCGTATCAGGAGGGACGCGATGACTAGCAGGTGGGATGTTCGGATCACCGACACTTCGCTACGCGACGGGTCGCACCACAAACGGCATCAGTTCACCACGGACGAAGTGCGGGCGATCGTCGCCGCCCTTGATGCCGCTGGGGTGCCGGTGATCGAGGTGACCCACGGTGACGGATTGGGTGGGTCGTCGTTCAACTACGGCTTTTCCAAAACTCCCGAGCAGGAATTGATCAAACTCGCGGCGCAGACCGCGCAAGACGCCAAAATCGCATTTTTGATGCTGCCCGGGGTGGGCACCAAGGAAAATATCAAAGAAGCACAAGACAATGGCGGATCGATCTGCCGAATCGCCACCCATTGCACCGAGGCCGACGTGTCAATCCAGCATTTCGGCTTGGCCCGCGAACTGGGCCTGGAAACCGTCGGGTTTTTGATGATGGCCCACACCATTTCGCCGGAGAAACTGGCCGCCCAAGCCCGCATCATGGCCGATGCCGGTTGCCAGTGCGTATACGTTGTTGATTCCGCCGGTGCCCTGGTGCTCGACGATGTGGCTGACCGGGTATCGGCCCTGGTCGCCGAACTCGGCGAGGACGCCCAAGTTGGTTTCCACGGGCACGAAAACCTCGGACTAGGAGTGGCCAACTCGGTGGCGGCAGTACGCGCGGGTGCCAAGCAGATCGACGGCAGCGCACGCCGCTTCGGGGCAGGCGCAGGCAACGCGCCGGTCGAGGCCTTGGTCGGGGTATTCGACAAGATCGGGGTCAAGACCGGCATCGACTTCTTCGACATCGCCGATGCCGCCGAAGACGTTGTGCGGCCGGCCATGCCGGCCGAATGCCTGCTCGACCGCAACGCGCTGATCATGGGGTACTCCGGGGTCTATTCCAGTTTCCTCAAACACGCCATCCGTCAGGGTGAACGCTATGACGTGCCCGCTTCTGCATTGCTATACCGCGCGGGTCAGCGCAAGCTCATCGGCGGACAGGAAGACCAACTCATTGACATCGCTTTGGAAATACAGCGTGAGCTGGGGGCACGCCCCACAAGTGGGGAGAGGTACCCTCACCCGCTTGCGGGGGAGACAGCGGCAAAGTCGTAACGCGTTAACTGCCGGCCGCGGTTGCGCCACCGGCATCGCGACTGATCGACTACCTCAACCGGCACCCGGACGTGCGGCAAGCGGGTATCTCCAGTGAGCGGGCATCGTTGTTGAACGCCCCGGACGACGCGTGGGAATGTTCGCCATTGACGCAAAACAGGAACACGTTCTAGCGTCGAGTCGTGTTCTCCAGTTCCTTCTCTGGCCCGCTCACCGCAGCGATCACCGAGGCCGAGAAATTGGTGGCCGCCGCACCGCACATTCAGACCGAAGCCGACCTGCTTGAAGGACTGCAGTACCTAGCGGGCTGCATTGCGGGCTGCACGCATCTGGCCTTCGACTATGAGCGTGACCACCCGTTCCTGCACTCGGGAACCGGGCCGTTCACCAAGATGGGCTTGGACAACCCCGACACTCTCTACTTCGGCACCCGGGTCCATGCCGACCTCGATTACCTGGTTACCGGCCGGCGCGGCTCCACCACCGACTTGAGTTTCCAGGTTCTCGGCGGCGAATACACCACTGCGGTCGTGCCCACCAGTCAGATGGCGTTCGACGACCGTGAACTCGAAATCGCCGACGACGGTAGCTTCGAATGGCGGCTGCGGCCGAGCGGACCCGGGCAGCTGGTGGTTCGCGAGGTGTACGGCGATTGGTCGCAGCAGCGCGGCATCTTAGCCATTTCCAGGGTGGATACTGCCGGCACCGGGCCGCCACCGCTGACCCGTGCGACCATTGAAAAGCGTTATGCCACAGCTGGGTCCCAACTTGTTAACCGGGTTAAGACGTGGCTGCAGTTTCCGCAGTGGTTCTATCTCAACATCCCGGTCAACACCATGGTGCCGCCTCGGCTGACCCCGGGCGGGCTGGCAACCCAGTACTCGTCGGCCGGGCATTTCGACTTGCGGCCCGATCAAGCGCTGGTGATCACGGTGCCGGTCTCGGATGCTCCCTACCTGGGCTTCCAGCTGGGCAGCATGTGGTATATCTCGCTGGACTACATCAACCACCAGACCTCGCTGAATGCCAGCCAGGCCCAAGCGGACCCGGACGGCAAGGTTCGCATCATCGTCGCCGACCAGAATCCAGGAGTAACCAACTGGGTCGAAACGCTCGGTCATCAGCGCGGCTTCTTACAGTTCCGTTGGCAGCGGGTGTCACGTCAGCTGACCGAAGCCGACGGGCCCACCGTTGAGCTGGTCGACTTCGACGCCATACCGGCCAAGCTGCCGTATTTTGCGCACAACAAGATTTCCGATGATGAGTGGCGAGCGCGAATTGCTCTGCGCCAGAAGCAAATTGCATCCAGGATGCTAGGGTGATGATGACGGGGATGCTCAAGCGAAAGGTAGTGGTCATCAGCGGTGTTGGCCCTGGTCTTGGTACCACGCTGGCACGTCGATGCGCGCGCGACGGCGCGGATCTGGTGCTGGCGGCCCGTAGCGCCGACCGGCTGGACGAGGTCGCCAAGCAAATCACCGACACCGGTCACCGGGCGGTCGCGGTATGCACTGACATTACTGACGACGATCAGGTCAAAAGCCTCGTGGACTCCACTCTGGCGGCCTATGGCAAGGTTGACGTCTTGATCAACAACGCATTCCGGGTACCATCGATGAAACCATTGGCCACCACCACATTTCAGCATATTCGCGACGCGATCGAGCTCAGCGCGCTCGGGGCGTTGCGGCTCATCCAGGGTTTTACCCCGGCGCTCGCGGAGGCGCAAGGATCAATCGTCAACGTCAACTCCATGGTGCTCCGGCACTCGCAGGCAAAATACGGCGCCTACAAAATGGCCAAGTCCACTCTGCTGGCTATGTCGCAGTCGTTAGCCACCGAACTCGGCGAGAAGGGCATCCGTGTTAATTCCGTTGCGCCCGGATATATCTGGGGTGACACGTTGAAGAGCTATTTCGAGCATCAGGCCGGCAAATATGGAACCACGGTCGACCAGATCTACCAGACCACCGCGGCGGCCTCCGACCTCAAACGGCTGCCCACCGAGGACGAGGTCGCGTCGGCGATCCTGTTCATGGCCAGCGACCTGTCCAGCGGCATCACCGGGCAAACCCTGGACGTCAACTGCGGGGAGTATCACACCTAATGGCCCATCGAACCGATCGAACCGATGTTGGGACCGTCGACGAACTGCACGCATCAGCCAGCAAGCTCGTTGGGCTCGACGATTTCGGCACTGACGACGACAAGTACCGCGAAGCGCTGCAGGTGTTGTTGGCGTCTTACCGGCGGGAAGCCGGTCTTACCGTGTTGGGCAGCAAGATGAACCGGTTTTTCCTGCGTGGGGCGCTGGCGGCTAGGTTGCTGTCCGAAGCGGCGTGGAAGCAATACCCGCAGCACGCCGACGTCGTCATCGAACGGCCGATTTTTGTCACCGGGCTGGTGCGCACCGGCACGACTGCGCTGCACCGGCTGCTCGGCGCCGACCCGGCGCATCAGGGTCTGCACATGTGGCTGGCAGAGTTCCCGCAGCCGCGTCCACCCCGCGAAACCTGGGAGTCAAACCCGCTGTATCGCCAACTCGATGCGCGGTTCACCCAGCATCACGAAGAAAACCCCGGATACACAGGTCTGCATTTCATGGCCGCATCCGAGCTGGAGGAGTGCTGGCAGCTGCTGCGGCAGTCGCTGCACTCGGTGTCTTACGAAACCCTGTCGCACCTACCGGGTTACGCGGAATGGCTGTCACAGCAGGACTGGACGCCGTCATATCAACGGCACCGCCGCAACCTTCAGCTGATCGGACTACACGACGCCGACAAGCGGTGGGTGCTGAAGAATCCCAGCCATCTGTTCGCGCTTGATGCTCTGATGGCGACTTATCCCGATGCGCTTGTGGTGCAGACTCATCGGCCAGTCGAGACGATCATGGCCTCAATGTGCTCGCTAGCCCAGCACACCGCCGAAGGATGGTCGACCACCTTTGTCGGAGCCCAGATCGGTGCTGACGCAATGGAAACCTGGTCTCGTGGTTTGGAGCGGTTCAACACCGCACGCGCTAAATATGATTCGGCTCAGTTTTACGATGTCGACTACCGCGATCTGATCGCGGATCCTCTTGGCACGGTGGCCGAGATTTACCGGCACTTCGGACTGACACTGACCGAACAGGCTCGGCAAGCTATGGCGAATATCGATGCCCAGAGCAGGACCGGCGCGCGGGCCCCGAAGCATACGTATTCGCTGGCCGATTACGGCCTTACCATGGAGAGCGTCAAGGAGCGGTTCGCCGGGCTTTAATTCAGCAATTGTCGGGCCGTGCGTCCAGATAGCCCTCCGCGACGGCGTGTTCGATGCTGTCGGCCAGGCGCGGGCAGGACTTGACGCGTGCGGTATCGCCGCCAGATTCCCGCACTTCGGCGAAGTGGACGCAACGCTGTGACGCTTCGGTATTCCATTGCACCGCGGTATGACCGGGCCCCAGCCTGTTGACGGCGACCGTAGCATGGCAGAACCGGCAGTCCACTGGCTGCAGGCCCGACGTGAGGTAGCGTTCACGGTCGGCGAGAGAAGCTTGCCGAACTGCAGCGCCGCGTTGCGGGTCGTTAGCGAAATCCCTTGACTTCGACCAGGATCCAGTTCCGCTGTTGAGTGCAGGTGCTTCTTCGTGGCGATCGTCGTGATCGCCGTGCAGCAACAGCATCGACCGGGCGAGCCGATCGACGTCAGGGACGGCCTGTTCGTCGGACATGTCCGTTAGTGTTGCTCGGCGGGCACTTCGTCGGCTTCTTTTGCCTTCAAGTTTTCGGCCACCTCGGCGTTCCAATATTCGTTGGCGCGCGTGGTGTCGACTTCGATCTCGAAGCGCTCCACCATTTCCGGCTTGATGTCGGCGACATCGACATAGAACTGGTCATACCAGCGACGCAGCTGGTAGACCGCGCCGTCTTCCTCGACCAACAGCGGATTATCGATCCTGGTCTTGTGTTTCCAGATCTCGACGTCCTGCAGGAAGCCCTTGCTGACACCATCGGTAAATACCCGAGACAGCTTGTCCGTCATCTTTTCGTCCATGCCTTTGGGCTTTTCGACGATGACGCCCCACTGCAGCATGAAGGAGTTCTGGGTGACCGGGTAGTGGCAGTTGATCAGGATCGACTCGGACTTGAAGCTCCCATAGCTATTGTGCAGCCAGTTGATCATGAACGACGGCCCGAAATAGGATGCCTCGGAGTCCAGGTGTGCTTCGCCGTACGAGGTCCCCAAATCGTCGACATCCGGCCGGCCCACATTGTGCAGATACTGCGAGGCGATGTGCCCCTCGAAGACGTTCTTGAAGTAGGTCGGCAGACCGAAATGGATGTAGAAGAAGTGCGCCATGTCGGTGACGTTGTCGATAATGTCGCGGCAGTTGGATCCCTCGATGAGGATGCTGTTCCACCGCCAGTCAGTCCATTCGTCGCTGGCGGCGTCGGGAATCTCGGGGATCCTGACGGCGGGATCCGGCGGATTGCCTTCATGGTCATGCCAGACGAACAACAGGCCGCCGCGCACGTCGGTCAGCCACGGCCGGGTGCGTGCCATTCTGGGAGTGCGCTTGGCATAGGGGACCAACTTGCACCGACCGTCGCCGCCCCACCGCCAGTCGTGGAAGGGGCAGGCGACTTCGTCGCCCTTGATAGTGCCCTGGGTCAGGTCGCCGCCCATGTGCCGGCAGTAGCCGTCCAGAACCTTCAGGTCCCCGTGTGAGTCGGCGAAAACCACCAGCTTGGTGCCGAATGCCTCAACACCGTGCGGCTTCCCATCCAGGTAGTCCTTGGCGACGCCCAGGCAATGCCAGCCTCGGGCATACCTGGTCGGCAGGGTGCCGGAATCGATCTCCCGGATGCCGACCCCAGCACTGTCGGTACTCACCTGACACCTCCAACTCGTCTCTAACTAGAACACGTTACAGTTTTACGGTTGGCCGGCGCAACGACGGCGGGGTCTGGTCAGCCCATTCCCTGGTGGTGGCCGGCACCCAGATGTGGGTCAACCGCAATCCGCAGGCCTACCGCGACCTGGCCCAGCGGCATCTGACCGGACTGGAACCGATCTAGCCGCTTCGGCGCTAATCCTGTCGTGTTCTAGGCGAATTCGTCAGACGAGGATGACGTCTGGGTCAATTCGTGAGGGCTTTCGTCTGGTAGCCCGCCGCCAGTTTCAGCACCCGGTCGTGGTAGTCGACCACGTAGACGTTGCCGTCTTTGTCCACTGCGACTTGGTAGGGGCAGAAGAGTCCGGTGAAAGGCAGCACCGCCGGGGTGTCTGAGCCGGCAGGCAGTTTCAGCACCCGGTTGTTGTTCAGGTCGGTGGTGTAGATATTTCCACTGCGGTCCACCGTCACATCACTGGGAAAGTTGAGGCCGGTGAACGGGAGGTCGACCGGTGTGGTGGTCCCTGCGGCCAGCTTCACCACCCGGTTATTGCCAGAGTCGGCGGCGTAGACCGCGCCGGTGCTATCGACTGCTAGGTCGAATGGCTGGTTGAGTCCGATGAATGGAACCTCGGTCTGGGTATCCGAGCCGGCGGCCAGTTTCAACACCTGGTTGGTTTTGAGGTCGGCCACGTAGACATCGCCGCCGCTGCTGACCGCCAGGCCATGCGGCTCGACAAGGCCGGTGAACGGGAGCTCGGTCGGCGTATCCGAGCCGGCGGCCAGTTTCACTACTCGTTTGTTGCAATCCTCGACGACATACACGTCACGGTCGCTGTCCACGGCCAAACCGGACGGACACTTAAGGCCCGGGAACGGCAACACGGTGGATCTGTTGGCGCCGACCTTGAGTTGCAGCACCCGGTCCTTGGCGCCGTCGGCGACGTAGACATCGCCCGCCGAGTCCACCCCGACTCCCCCAGGATCCCCGAGGGCGAACGGCAACACAGTCTGGCTTGGGGGAGCCGGCGCAGACGATGGTGCGGTGGTGCTGGACGCGGTCCCGCTCGACGATGGGCGCGCCACGACCAGGTATCCGGCGACTGCGAGGATCGCGATGACGACGACAGCGGCACCCGTGATGGCTAGGGCACGTCGGTGTCGCGGAAGCCGATAGCGTCCCAATTCCACTCCATCCGCCAGGTCGCTCCCTCACCGCGAAGGTGATCGGGACACCAGGACATTACCGCGCAGGATTTGGGCGCAGCGAGTTGGGCCGGGCCAACCGGGAGTGAATTCCGCGACACTCGATGGGTCGGATTAGTCGCTTGTCGGCGGTGCCCATGGCTACCTCAGCCGGGCGTCCCCTCGAGGCCGACCAGCAGGCCGTGCGCGCCGCCGACGCCGCCGGCGCCGTTGTTTGCCACACCGGACCCGCCGACACCGCCGTTACCGCCGTTACCGATCAGCTGAGCATTGCCGCCCGTACCGCCTTTACCGCCAGTGCTTCCAGGGGCAAGGGCTTCCCCGCCGGCACCGCCGGCACCGCCGGAACCGAGCAGCCCTGCTTTGCCGCCGTTGCCGCCGTTGCCGCCGGTGCTGCCGTCTGGTGCGGTAACCCCGCCGGCACCGCCGGCTCCGCCGTTCCCGAAGATTGCCCCGCCGGTGCCGCCAGCCCCGCCATCGCCGCCGACCGCGTCGCCGAACCCACCTGCGCCGCCGGCGCCCCCGGTGCCAAACAGTCGGCCAGCGCCGCCTATCCCGCCGGTCCCGCCGGTCCCTCCGGAGTCCCCGCCAGTCCCGCCGGCGCCGCCGGTCCCGAACAGTCCGGCTTGGCCACCGGCGCCGCCAACTCCACCCATGAGGGCTAGGGAATTCCCGCCGGTGCCCCCGACGCCGCCATTGCCCAAGAGCCAAGCGCCGGCCCCGCCGGCGCCGCCAGCGCCGCCGGCGCCGCCGCTGGGGTTTATCGAACTCCCGCCGCCCCCGCCGGCCCCACCGTCGCCGGCCAGCGCGCCGGCGGCGCCACCCACCCCGCCGGCGCCACCCACCCCGCCGGCGAGGCCGCTATCGGCCAGCGAATTCCCGCCACTCCGCCGACCCCGCCGCTCCCGGCTAGCCAGCCGCCGCCACCGCCGGTGCCCCCAGTGCCGCCGACCCCGGCACCGCTGAGGGAAAGCCCGCCGGTACCGCCGGCGCCGCCGGTGCCGAACAGCCCGGCATGGCCGCCCACCCCGCCGTTGCCGGCGAGGCGTTGGGCAAGTCCGCCGCCGCCCCCGGGACCGCCGTTTCCGAAGAGCAAACCGCCGCTGCCGCCGGCTCCTCCCGTCCCACCGTCGGCGGTCAGTGTCCCTCCGGCGGCGCCGCCGGTGCCGCCGGCTCCTCCTGCACCGCCGGTGCCGAACAACCCCGCAGCGCCGCCCGTGCCGCCGTTACCGCCGCTGCCGGAATTCGAGCTCCCGCCCGCACCGCCGGATCCGGCGGTGCCCCAAAGCAGTCCAGCAGCACCGCCGTTGCCGCCGTTTCGGCCCGCAGCGCCGGATCCGCCATTGCCGCCATTGCCGATCAACAACCCACCGTCGCCGCCGTTTGTACCCGTCCCTGGCGCGCCGTTGGGACCGTTGCCGATTAGCGGGCGCCCCAATAGCGCCTCGGTGGGGGCATTCACCGCGTTCAACAGCTCCTGGATGAGCGACGCGTTGGCGGCCTCGGCGCTCGCGTAGGAAGCCGCGGCGGCGTTGAGGCTGCGCACGAAGCCGTCATAGAACGTGGCGACCTGGGTGCTCAGCTCTTGATACGCCTGGCCATAGCTGCTGAATAGCGCGGCGATGGCTTCCGAGACCGCATCGCCGCCCGCTGGCGCCAGCGACGCCGTCGCGGCGGCGGCCGAACCATGTGCTGCGCTGATCACTGCTCCGATGGTCGCTGCTTCCGTCGCCGCTGCCGCCACCATTGCCGGGTCCACCATTACCGATGACATGGGTCACCTCTCAGGTGCTTGTGACGCGAGCACTGCAGATTGTCTTATTCTGCGGGACGTTTCACCCAACCCGCCAGAGCGAACAGCAAAGACCAGAAGTGACTCTGTAGGTCCTGGGGCGAATGCCGATGGGCCGATAGGATCCTCGATGAGGGCATCGTCGCGCGCGGCGTGCTCACGGTGTCGGTCATCCGTCTGTTCTCTCGAATGTCCTCTCGGGCTTGTCGGCGCTGACCACCCACATGGAGTAGTACTGTGAGCCGCCGCCGTAGGCATGCCCCAAAGCCTTTCGTGCACCAGGAACTTGGTGGTCCCCGCCCTTGCCCATCACTTGGATCGCCGCCTCGGCGAAACGGATCAAACCAGAGGCGCCGATTGGGTTCGACGACAGCACACCGCCGGACGGGTTCACCGGAATCTGTCCGCCGATCGCTGTCTCCCCGGCTTCGGTGAGTTTCCAGCCTTCGCCCTCGCGGGCAAAGCCGAGGTTTTCCAGCCACATCGGTTCGAACCATGAGAAGGGTACGTAGATTTCGGCGGCGTCGATCTCGTCGATGGGACTGGTGATGCCAGCGGCCTTCCACAGTGCGGCGGCCGCGTCACGCCCGGCTTGCGGGCTGACTTGGTCGCGCCCGGCGAACGCCAACGGTTCGGTGCGCAACGCGGTGGCGTGGATCCAGGCCACCGGATGCCCTTGCGCCAACCGGGCATCGGCGATTTCCTCGTCGCCGATAACCACAGCGCACGCGCCATCAGACGATGGGCAGGTCTCGTCGTAGCGGATCGGATCCCAAAGCATGGGGGACGCCATCACCTTCTCGACGGTGATGTCGGGTTGCTGCAGGTGCGCCAGCGGGTTGCGGCTGCCGTTGAGTCGGTCCTTGACCGCCACCATCGCACCGATGTTTGTTGGTGCGCCTGAGCGCCGGATGTAGGCCCGCACGTGCGGCGCGAAATACCCACCCGCGCCGGCGCCCACCGGCTTGATAAATGGAATAGGAATCGACAACGCCCACATGGCATTTGATTCCGACTGTTTCTCCCATGCCAGCGCCAGCACACGCCGAAATTTTCCGGACTGCACGAGACTCGTGGCCACCACCCCGGTTGAGCCGCCGACCGAACCCGCGGTATGCACCCGGATCAGCGGCTTGCCGGTGGCTCCCATGGCGTCGGCCATAAACAACTCCGGCATCATGACGCCCTCGAAGAAGTCGGGCGCCTTGCCGACCACGACAGCGTCGATGTCGTCGAAGGTGGAACCGGAGTCGGCCAGTGCCCGGTCGATGGCCTCGCGGACCAGGCCGTTCATTGAAACGTCTTGGCGTTTGGCGACGTATTTGGTCTGGCCGGTGCCAAGTACCGCTGCCAGGTGTGCACCTGCTCCGGCCATCAGTTCTTCCCTTCCATGACCGCGACCAGATTCTGTTGCAGCGCAGGTCCGCTGGTGGCGTGTGCCAGAACCCGCTCGGCCGATCCGTTCCAGATATGTTGTGCTGCAAAGCCGATACGCTCAAGTCCGGCAGCGAACATGGGGTTGGCCGCCAGCGCACCGCCGGACGGATTGACTTTCGTCCTCCCCGGGATCCGGATCGCCTCAGCCAGGATCAAGTGCTGGTGGGTAAACGGCGCATGAATCTCAGCGACGTCGAGGCTGCGGGTGTTATCCCGGGTGGCCGCCCTGGCCGCCGCTGTGGTCGACGGCGACTCGGTGAGATCGCGTACGCCGAGTGCTGGGGACTCAATGCGATGTTCGATTCCGGTGATCCACGCCGGGTTTTCCCGCAACTCACGCGCGCGGTCGTCGGCCGCGAGCACAATCGCAGCGGCGCCGTCGGTGATCGGTGCAATATCGTGGCGGCGCAACGGATCCGCGAAAAATGGGCGCTCCAGCAATTCCTCGACGCTGATCGCCGGAGCTACCGAGTCCACCCGTGCGGCTCGCGCGAAGGAATCGACCGCCACGCGGGCCATCTGCAGTTCGTTCCATTTGCCGGCGTCGAGCCCAAGGCGAGCCTGTAGTCCGGCCATCGACACCGAGTCCGGCCACAGCGGCGCGACGGTGTAGGGGTCGGTCTGCCGTGACAAAACGCGACGCAGGACTCCGGCCGAGGACTTCCCGAAGCCATACACCAGCGCGGTGTCGACCCCACCGCTCAGTAATTTGATGTAAGCCTCGTAGAGCGCCCATGCCGCGTCCATCTCGACATGTGACTCGTTGATCGGCGGCACAGCGCCGATCGAGTCGATTGCGGAGATAAATGAAAACGCTCTTCCAGCAAGGTAATCCGACGACCCGGAACACCAGAAGCCAATATCGGCGCGTGCGATGCCCAGCTCGTCGTAAAGCTGGGTGAAGCACGGCATCAACATCTCGACGCCGTTGGTGGTGCCGTCGGTGCGGCGGACATGCGGGGCGTGGGCGAAACCGACCACCGCAACGTTGCGAGCGCTCATTGCAAGTTAAGCCCTTTACAGATGGTGCTTGTAGGTGTCGTAGTCCGCGTCGGGTTCCCCGGTAGGCCGGAAGTACTCGATGTTGTCGATGCCGAAACCCCACTCCTCGCGGGGCTTCCACACCGCCTCGACACGCATCCCCATCCGCACCTGGTGTGCGTCGATGTCAGAGACTAGGTGTAGAAACGGGATGTCGGCGCCGTCAAGCAGCACATAGGCGGCCACGTAGGGCGGCTTGATGCGCTGACCCATGAACGGGATGTTGATGATCGCAAACGTCGTCACCGTGCCCTTATCGGATAGCTCGACGAATTCGGTGGTCGGCAGGCCAGTGGCCGGGTCGGCGCCGTGCGGCGGAAAATACACTTTTCCGGTTTCGGGGCCGTTGGCTGCTGTTCGGGCACCGAGCAATTTGCCCTCGGCGATGGCTCGCAGGTATGCGCTTTCTTCGTGCGAGGCGGTGTGCTGAATTGTCAGCTCGATCGGTGTGACGATCATGGTGACCGGATCCTGGTCGCTGGGTGCCCGCTCTGCTATCGGTTCTTCCTCGTCGCCCAGCGCGAAGTACGCGATGTCGGTGATGGCGCCCACCGGCTGCGTGGCCCAATGCACATGTACCCGGGCGCCGGTGCGGATGGCGGACGGACCCACGGCTCCAACATCAACGGCGTGCAACATCGTGGTGTCGGCTCCATCGAGCTTGATCAGCGCCCATGCGAACGGTCGGTCCAGCGGCTGGCCTTCCAGCGGCTCAGCCTGCCAAGTCCAGGATGCGACCGTGCCGACAGCTGACACCGGTACCATCTCGCTCAGCGGTTCATAGGTAACCGGGTCATATTCCGCGGGCGGCACATGCACTCGGCCATCCGATCCGCGCACCCCCAGGATGCGGCACTCACGCAGTGCGGTGAAGAACTTGCTCAGTGTGGGCCCTACCGAACGGGTGTAGTCGAAAGACAACGTCAGTGGCGCGGAGAGCGGAGCGGGGAGAACTGGTTCGGAGTGGTCGATCGGGGACGGGCTGCTCGATCTGGCTGTCACGTCTTCGAGTAGAACAGGTTCTAAGAACGGTTTCAATATTGGGTCGGCTGAGAGGGCGAACGTCATGAAGCTCGGGCTGCAGCTGGGATATTGGGGTGCTCAACCGCCGGAAAACGCCGCTGAACTCGTGGCCGCGGCCGAGGGCGCCGGATTCGACGCCGTGTTCACCGCGGAGGCGTGGGGATCCGACGCCTACACGCCGCTGGCGTGGTGGGGCTCGTCGACGCAGCGGGTGCGGCTGGGCACGTCGGTGGTCCAGCTGTCGGCGCGAACCCCGACGGCATGCGCGATGGCCGCGCTGACGCTCGACCACCTGAGCGGGGGCCGCCATATTCTCGGGCTTGGTGTGTCCGGCCCTCAGGTGGTCGAGGGCTGGTATGGCCAGACCTTTCCCAAGCCGTTGGCGCGCACCCGTGAATACATTGGCATCGTCCGCCAGGTGTGGGCCCGGAAAGCGCCGGTGACCAGCGACGGCCCGCACTACCCGTTGCCGCTAACCGGTGCTGGCACGACGGGTTTGGGCAAGGCTTTGAAACCCATCACCCATCCGCTGCGCGCCGACATCCCGATCATGCTGGGCGCCGAGGGGCCGAAGAACGTGGCACTGGCCGCCGAGATCTGCGATGGTTGGCTGCCAATTTTCTATTCGCCGCGGATGGCCGACATGTACAACGAATGGCTCGACGAGGGGTTCGCCCGGCCCGGTGCCCGACGCAGCCGCGAAGACTTCGAGATTTGCGCGACCGCGCAGATCGTCGTCACCGAAGACCGCGCGGCGGCGTTTGCCGGCATTAAGCCGTTCCTGGCGCTCTACATGGGCGGTATGGGTGCCGAGGGCACCAACTTCCACGCCGACGTCTATCGGCGGATGGGCTACGCGGAGGTGGTCGACGAGGTCACCGCGCTGTTCCGGTCCAACCAGAAGGACAAGGCGGCCGAGATCATCCCCGACGAGCTCGTCGACGACGCCATGATCGTCGGCGACCTGGACTACGTGCGTAAGCAGATCGCGGCCTGGTCAACCGCGGGCGTCACCATGATGGTGGTGTCTGCCCATAGCGTTGAGCAGGTTCGAGACCTGGCTGGGCTGCTTTGACCGCATCCTTGCCAGGCGACTAGAACGCGTTCTAGATTGGCCGGATGGGGTTGGCTTCAGAGTGCGTGAGCGTCGCCGAAGACCATCTCCACGTTGGCCACCGATTGCGATATCAGCGCGCGCTTGGGCAGCCCCAGCGAGGCAAGTTCCCTGGCATACGGATGGTCGCCCAGCCGCAGACTTGCGCCGCCGAGCCGGACCCGCAGACCCGATATCTTCATCTCCCAAGGGGTTTCCCGGGTGACGCCGTCCAGGTGGGAGTACGTCTTCAACACCTGGGCTCTCCTTGTCGTCCGCCCAGTCGGCACGGGCAGGCCAGGGCTGAATTCGATTCCGGCGATCAGCTGGCCGTCGGCGCTGACGTCGAAGTCGAACGTCTTTCCCTCTCGGACATTGAAGTCCGCCATGATCTTTGGGAAGCCCCAGATGGTGCGGCCGGCCTCGAGGGTGAACGCTTGGTCCACCGGCAGGTGATGGATGAAGGCGGCCGCCGTGCTCAACGCCCCGGGTCCACGCGGTCGACGGGCGTGGGCGCCGGACGGGTTCACCATGACCGCGGTGCCGTACTCGTGGTACTGACCCAAGTCCCCGTCGACGTAGCGCACCAGCATCTGCACAACGATCGCCCGGCCGGGCAGGTACTCGCACACGCGCAACCCGCTGTAGTCGATCAGACGCTGCGCCGCCGCCGCGGGGACCGAGAACATCGCGGAGTGCAGGTTAGCTGTGCGGATGCGGACCGGCATGGTCAGCACCGTGCCGGCGATGGTGTGTTGCGAGGCGGGCATGCTGCTCACTGTAATGCGGAGGACAACGATGACTGAAGCCATCTCAAAGACGATTCCGGACGTCGATCTGACTGACGGGACCTTCTACGCCAGTCGTGAGGCGCGCGAGGCGTATCGATGGATGCGGGCCCATCAGCCGGTGTTTCGGGACCGCAACGGGCTGGCCGCGGCATCGACATACCAGGCGGTGATCGACGCCGAACGGCAGCCCGAGCTGTTCTCCAACGCCGGTGGCATCCGGCCCGATCAGCCCGCCATGCCGATGATGATTGACATGGATGATCCCGCACATTTGTTGCGGCGCAAGTTGGCTAACGCCGGCTTCACCCGCAAGCGGGTGAAGGACAAAGAGGCATCGATTGCAGCGCTGTGCGATACGCTGATCGACGCGGTGTGTGAACGCGGCGAATGCGACTTCGTCCGCGACCTGGCCGCGCCGCTGCCGATGGCCGTCATTGGGGACATGCTCGGGGTGCGGCCAGAGCAGCGGGACATGTTCTTGAAGTGGTCCGACGATCTGGTGACGTTTCTGAGTTCGCATGTGTCCGAAGAGGATTTCCAGGTCAGCATGGACGCCTTCGCCGCTTACACCGACTTCACCCGAGTCACCATCGCCAAGCGCCGGCAAAAGCCGACCGACGACCTGGTCAGTGTGTTGGTGAGTTCTGAAGTCGATGGGGAGCGGCTGAGTGACGATGAGCTCGTCATGGAGACGCTGCTCATCCTGATCGGCGGCGACGAGACCACGCGGCACACGTTGAGCGGAGGCACCGAGCAGCTGCTGCGCAATCGCGATCAGTGGGACCTGCTGCAGCGTGACCCGTCGTTGCTGCCGGATACCCTTGAGGAGATGCTGCGCTGGACGGCGCCGGTAAAGAACATGTGCCGGATTTTGACCGCCGACACCGAGTTTCACGGCACTGAGCTGCGTGAGGGTGAGAAGATCATGTTGCTCTTCGAGTCGGCGAATTTCGACGAAGCGGTATTCGACCAGCCGGACAACTTCGATATTAGGCGAAACCCTAACAATCACTTGGCATTCGGGTTCGGTACGCACTTCTGCCTGGGTAATCAGTTGGCGCGTCTGGAGCTGTCGTTGATGACGGGCCGGGTGTTGCGGCGGCTACCCGACCTGCGGCTCGCCGCCGCGGACCCGTCGCTGCCGTTGCGGCCGGCGAACTTTGTCAGCGGTCTAGAGTCCATGCCGGTGGTATTCACACCGAGCGCGCCATTGGGTTGATGCGGCCGCCGGCTGCACCCGTGGCCACGATCCGCGCCGAGCTTGCTGACGTCTAGCGGATCACTCCGGGTGATGCAGTTGTCAGACCGATCTCGCGGCATCCATCCACCAGGCGGTGGTCGTATGTCACGTACGTAGGCAGTTCTGGCGCGAGGTGGGCTGCCGCCGCGAGGTGAATCGCATCGAGGGAACGCAGTGTGGGTGGGCCAACGGTTTCGGCTCGTGCGAGCACCGGTTCAGTGGGTGGGATGATGCGCGAATGAGCGCTTGAGAGTGATGCTCAGGCAGCTTCGGTGACACCTGCTGTGCAGCCCCCGCTGCAGATCGCATATCGGCGAGGGCGGCGACATACTTGGTCGAGTATGCGCAGAAGTATCGGCGGACCATCACGGCGGCGGTTCGTGAGGAGTTTGCTGCCAAGACCGTGAGCTAACGAGTTATCACGGTCGTGACGAGCTGGAAGGAACGACGAACAAACAAATGGCAATCGAAGAAGAAGCGTACCCACCGGAGGTCAACTCCGGCAACATGTATGCCGGACCGGGCCCTGACTCGATGCGCGCCGCCGCGATCGCATGGAGGTCGTTAGGTAAGGAGATGACGGCCCTCCAAAAGACGTTCACCCGAGTGCTCCTCGATCTGATGGACGCCTGGTCGGGTCCCGCGGCGACGCAGGTAATCGATGCGGCTAAGCCGTTTGTGAGGTGGCTGACCGACCTCTGTGAGCAGCTGTCTGAGACCGAGACACAGATTCGCGAAATCGTGTCGGCCTATGAATGGGCACGTAACGAGGTGGTGGCCCCGGTGCAGATCTACCGAAACCGTGCTGAGGCGCAGATACTGATCGAATACAATGCGCTGGGGCGATACAATGCGGAGATCGCCGACCTCGACCAGGAATACCAAGACTTCTGGGACGAAGACGGTGAAGCGATGAGGGACTATAGGCTTGCCGTGAGGACTTCGTTGGCGCAGTTGGCTTCGTGGAAGTCGCCGCCGCGGATCGCCAACAAAGCCGGGTTGGTCACCTAATACCGCGCCACGTCGTACAGGCACTTAGGTTTCCGATTTGCTGTGATGATGGTTGGCCGACACGTTGTGTGGTGATAGGTGTGTCTGGCCTATTCGCAGGTGTTGTGCAGCGACGGGTCGATCGCTGCGTGCGGCCAAGTGCTGCAGTCTTTTCGAGTGTGCGGTGTCGGATCTGATGCAGGAAGCCTTGATCGGGTGCACCCGCGTGCGTGTCACGTCTTGGTTCTTCGCGCTTCGCTGAGGGCCGGCGCCGGGGTTTGGCGGGCCAGCAGCGACGCCGCGGTCAACCGAACATGCAGTGCGTCAGGAGCGTATGCGGAGTCGAATGAGGTGTCCGTGTGCAGCGTAGGGGCCGTCATTGTCGAGCATGCCGGTGACGCATTCGATGGTGTTTTCGTCGAGTTGTCGGACGGCTAGCGCTGTTTCGGCGATCACGGCAAGCATCGGCAGTACCCGCCGGATCGGAAGACTGTCGGCTTGTGTCACCCCGGTGGGCTCAATGTCGACTTCATAGACGCCATCGTCGTGTAGCCGGGCGTCAAGTAGTCGAAAGGGTGATCTCGGCTGGTCGCAATAGCGTCGAAGATGGGTAAGCAGATGAATTTCGGGGTCCTCGGTGATCCAGCCATCGCGGTCACAATGCGCGCGGAGCCGCTCAATGGCAGGCGCGAGTGCCTGACCAGAAGCGATGCCAGTGAACCGGTCATCGGTGTCCCATCGTCGACGTTCCATCGCGCCGCCTTAGCTGCTGTGGCCGACTCAAACGTCGGATGAAGCCATGCGCCCAAAGTGGCGAATAGGGTTAGCGGTTCTGGAACGTGGGCTTGCGCTTCTCGGCGAACGCCTTCGGGCCTTCCTTAGCGTCTTCAGACAGGAACACGTTGATGCCAATCTCGGTGTCAATCTTGAATGCCTGGTTCTCGGCCATTGCCTCGGTCGCGCGGATCGACCGTAGGATCGCCTGCACAGCTAACGGCCCGTTACTCGAGATCACCTCCGCGATTTCGAGCGCTTTGGACAGCGCCTGCCCGTCGGGGACGACATAGCCGATCAGGCCTATCTCCTTGGCTTCGGCGGCGGTGATGTGCCGCCCGGTCAGCAGCAGGTCACAGGCCACGGTGTAGGGGATCTGCCGGACCAAACGTACCGCCGAGCCGCCCATGGGATAGAGGCTCCACTTGGCCTCGGAGATGCCGAATTTGGCGCTTTCGCCGGCGACTCGGATATCGGTGCCTTGCAGGATCTCGGTGCCACCGGCGATGGCGGGACCTTCGACGGCGGCGATCAGCGGTTTGGTCAGCCGCCGGCCCTTGAGTAGAGCATCGATGCGCGATGGATCGTAGCTGCCGTCTCTGAACGAGTCACCGGGCGGCTTTTTGGTTGCCGCCTTGAGGTCCATGCCGGCGCAGAAGTAGCCGCCGGCCCCGGTAAGGATGCAGCACCGGACGTCGGGATCGTTGTCGACGCGGTCCCAGGCCGCGACCATGATCTCCATCATTTCGCTGCTCAGTGCGTTGCGCGCGGCCGGTCGGTTCATCGTCACGATGAGGGTGTGCCCACGCAGTTCCACCAGCGCGTCCGGTACAAATTCGTTTGCTGGAGCCTCGGCCACGGGCTACCGCCTCTCGCTCGACATAGGGCATTCGCTTGTCAAGAAATGTAACACGTTCTAGTTTGGTGCCCGTGGCCCTGAATATTGCCGATCTCGCCGAGCACGCCATCGATGCTGTGCCTGACCGTGTTGCCCTTATCTGCGGCGACGAGCAGCTGACCTATGCCCAACTAGAAGAGAAGGCCAACCGCTTCGCGCACTACCTGATAGGTCAGGGTGTGAAGAAGGACGACAAGGTGGGCCTTTACTGTCGCAACCGCATCGAGATTGTCATTGCGATGCTCGGCATCGTGAAGGCGAGCGCCGTACTGGTCAACGTCAACTTCCGTTACGTCGAGGGCGAACTTCGATACCTCTTCGACAACTCCGACATGGTTGCGTTGGTGCACGAGCGCCAGTATTCCGACCGGGTTGCCAACGTGCTGCCGGATACCCCAAACGTCAAGACCGTCGTCGTCGTTGAGGACGGTAGCGACAGCGACTGCCAGCGCTACGGCGGCGTCGAGTTTTACTCCGCGATTGCGCAGTGCTCACCCGAACGCGACTTCGGCGAGCGCAGCGGTGACGACATCTACCTGCTCTATACCGGTGGTACCACTGGCTTTCCGAAGGGCGTGATGTGGCGCCATGAGGACATCTACCGGGTGCTCTTCGGTGGAACCGACTTCGCCACAGGCGAATTCGTCAAGGACGAATACGACTTGGCCAAGGCCGGCGCGGCCAATCCGCCGATGATCCGTTATCCGATTCCGCCGATGATCCATGGTGCCACCCAATCCGCCACGTGGATGTCGATCTTTTCGGGTCAAACCATCGTGCTCGCACCGGAATTCCATGCCGAGGAGGTCTGGCGCACGATTAACGAGCACAAGGTCAACCTGTTGTTCTTCACCGGCGACGCCATGGCGCGACCGTTGCTCGACGCGCTGACCAAAGACAACGACTATGACTTGTCATCGCTGTTCCTGCTGGCCAGCACCGCGGCGTTGTTCTCGCCGAGCATCAAAGAGAAGCTCCTCGAGCTGTTGCCCAACCGCGTCATCAGCGATTCGATTGGCTCCTCGGAGACTGGCTTCGGTGGCACCAGCATCGTCGCCAAAGACGCGCCGCACAGCGGCGGCCCGCGAGTGACCATCGACCACCGCACCGTCGTCCTCGACGAGGACGGCAACGAGGTCAAGCCCGGCTCGGGCGTGCGCGGCTTCATCGCCAAGAAGGGCAACATCCCCGTCGGCTATTACAAAGACGAGAAGAAGACCGCCGAGACGTTTAAGACCATCAATGGTGTGCGCTACGCCATCCCGGGCGACTACGCAGTGGTCGAGGCCGACGGGTCGGTCACCATGCTGGGCCGCGGATCGGTATCGATCAACAGCGGCGGCGAGAAGATCTACCCTGAAGAGGTCGAGGCGGCGCTCAAGGGCCACCCCGACGTCTTCGACGCATTGGTGGTCGGCGTGCCCGATCCTCGGTACGGCCAGCATGTGGCCGCCGTCGTGCAGGCCCGGCCGGGGTCGCGGCCGGCGCTGGCCGAACTGGACAGCTTTGTGCGCTCTGAGATCGCGGGATACAAAGTGCCACGCAGCCTTTGGTTGGTAGACGAGGTGAAACGTTCGCCGGCCGGTAAGCCCGACTACCGCTGGGCCAAGGAACAGACCGAGTCACGCCCGGCCGACGATGTGCATGCAAGCCGGGTGACCACTGGAGCGTGACGCGCACGTAGCGGCGTGACCGTGTTCGTCAAGCACCAGTCGGGCGCGCCCACCGGCTTCTTTGCTTGGGAAGTCGCTGGGCTGCGCTGGCTTTCCGGCGTTGACGGCGGCATGCCCTGCGCGCAAGTGGTATCTTTCGACGCGGTCAGTCTGACCCTGCGGCGGCTTGATTCGGTGACTCCGAGCCCCGAAGCGGCATACACGTTCGGTAGTCGACTGGCTGTCACACACGATGCGGGTGCTGCGGCGTTCGGTGCCGGACCCGACGGATGGAACGGGTCCGGGTTCTTCGGGCCGCTGTCACAGCCATTGCCGATGTCGTTGCGGCGGCACTCGCGATGGGGCAATTTCTACGCCGACGAGCGGCTGGCACCGATGGCTGAGTTCGCGGTGCCGCGCCTGGATGCCGCGACCCGGGCCATGATTGACTCCGTCGTGGCATGTTGCCGGGCAGGCGACTTCGACGACGATGACCATCCCGCCTGGCTACACGGCGATTTGTGGAGCGGCAACGTGATGCTCGCGCTGGCCGGCGGTGGATACGCGGGGTAGACGCATGCCGCCGCCCGCACCGCGCTGGCCGGCTGATCGCGTCTACAGTCGAATTGCCCGCCTCCTCGTCCCGCCGCTGCGCGGCGCGCATCGTCGGCGAGCTAATGTCGAAGCTCTATGACGATCGATGTGTGGATGCAGCATCCGACTGCGCGATTCCTACGCAGCGACATGCTGGCCTCGTTGCGGCGCTGGACTGGGGGAATTCCCGACACCGACGTCCCGATCGAGGCGACCATCGCCTCGATGGATGCCGCCGACGTCGATCTCGGTCTGCTCAGCGCGTGGTGTGGTCCGGGCGGCCAGGATCTGATCTCCAATGATGAGGTCGCGGAATGGATCCGGTTGCACCCAAAACGGTTTGCCGGCCTGGCCGCGGTCGACCTTGATCGTCCGATGGTGGCGGTCCGCGAGTTGCGGCGCCGCGTGCAGGAGGGGTTCGTGGGTCTTCGGGTGGTGCCCTGGTTGTGGAATGCGCCGCCGACGGATCGCCGCTACTATCCGTTGTTCGCCGAATGCGTGGAGTTGGGTGTGCCGTTTTGCACCCAGGTCGGTCACACCGGTCCGCTGCGGCCGTCGGAGACCGGACGACCGATTCCCTATATCGACCAGGTGGCGCTCGACTTTCCGGAGCTCGTCATCGTGTGCGGCCATGTCGGCTATCCGTGGACCGAGGAGATGGTGGCGGTCGCCCGCAAGCACCAGAACGTCTATATCGACACCTCGGCATATACCATCGAGCGACTGCCGGACGAGCTGGTCCGATTCATGAAAACCGGTACCGGACAACGCAAAGTTCTGTTCGGCACCAACTATCCGATGATCGGCCACACGCACGCCCTGGCGGGGTTGGACGAACTCGGGCTCAACGATAAGGCACGCCGAGAATTCCTGCGCGGCAACGCGAAACGTGTTTTCAAACTGGAGGCTAACAGGTGAACGGCGCTCAGGCCCTAATCAACACCTTGGTCGACGGCGGCGTCGACGTGTGCTTCGCCAACCCCGGCACCTCGGAGATGCACTTTGTGGCCGCGCTGGACACCGTTGCCCGCATGCGTGGTGTGCTAACCCTTTTCGAAGGTGTGGCCACCGGTGCAGCCGACGGCTACGCCCGCATCGCCGGCCGGCCGGCCGCGGTGCTGCTGCACCTGGGCCCCGGGTTAGGTAACGGTCTGGCCAACCTGCACAACGCGCGCCGCGCCCGGGTGCCGATGGTGGTGGTGGTCGGCGACCACGCCACCTATCACAAGAAGTACGACGCCCCACTGGAATCCGACATCGACGCGCTGGCCGGCACCGTTTCAGGATGGCTGCGCCAGACAGCGGACCCCGCCCACGTCGGGGTCGATGCGGCGGCGGCGATCGCTGCAAGCCGGTCGTGCTCGCAGATCTCGACGCTGATCCTGCCCGCTGACGTGTCCTGGTCGGACGGCGCCGATCCTGCCGCGTCGGGGTCAGCACCGCCAGCCAGCGCCGGCGTCGACGTGGGGTCGGTTCGCAAGGCCTTGGAATCGGGAGAACCCACGGTGATCTTGATCGGTGCGGACGCCACCGGCCGGTCGGGGCTGGCCGCAGCCGCGCGGATCGCTGCGGCGACCGGGGCTCGCTGGTTCTGCGAGACCTTCCCGGCCCGGTTGGAGCGTGGCGCTGGCGTTCCCACTGTCGAGCGGCTCGCCTACTTCGCCGAGGCTGCCGCGGCCCAGCTGGGCGGCGCCAAGCATCTGGTGCTGGCCGGCGCCAAGTCACCGGTGTCCTTCTTTGCTTACCCGGGCATGCCTAGTGATCTCGTGCCAGCCGGCTGCGAGGTGCATGTGCTCGCCGAGCCCGGCGGCGCAGCCGACGCGCTGACCACGTTGGCTGACGACGTGGCACCCGGGACCACAGCCCCGGTGCTGGCCCCATTACGCCCGCAGCTGCCGTCGGGTCCGTTGACCTCAGCATCGGCTGCGGACGTGGTCGGCGCGCTGTTGCCCGAACGGGTGATTGTCGTCGACGAGTCGAACACCTCCGGGGTGTTGCTGGCCGCGGCCACCGCCGGGGCGCCGGCCCATGACTGGTTGACGCTGACTGGCGGGGCGATTGGCTACGGCATTCCTGCCGCGGTGGGTGCCGCGGTGGCCGCCCCGGACCGTCCGGTGCTGTGCCTGGAATCCGACGGGTCAGCGATGTACACGATTTCGGGGTTGTGGACTCAGGCGCGGGAGAACCTCGACGTGACCACCGTCATCTACAGCAACGGCGCCTACGACATCTTGCGGATTGAGCTGCAACGGGTGGGCGCCGGGTCGACCCCCGGCCCGAAAGCGCTTGATCTACTTGATTTGTCGTGTCCGACAATTGATTTCGTTAAGATCGCCGAGGGTATGGGAGTTTCGGCTCGGCGCGCTACTACCTGTGCGGAGTTGGCCGACGCCTTGGGTGCAGCGTTCGCCGAGCCGGGGCCGCATCTGATCGACGCGGTAGTGCCGTCAATCGTCGGGTAGCTACCGAAGGTGTCTCATGAGCCGTTGCATCATCTCGTTGAGCACATTCGCTGCGGTGTCGAACACGTCGGAGACCTAACTGCCGGTCAGAAGTAGTGCCGGCTGGACCAATCCGGTGTTGGTGGCGATCGGCGGCGGCTGCCGCCACGGAGTCAACTTCTTCACCGCGGCTGACAATGTCTGCCTATACCACAACATCGCCCTACCGTCCTGGTCCCAGTACCTTCCGTATTCATCTTCGAGTGCTGCGATCGCCGCATTGTTTTGCCCGAGCTCGTTGTCGTTGATCAGCGCCAACACCTCAGCACGGTTAGTGTCGATCAGTTCGGGGTGTACCACGTTGTGACGTGCATCGACAAAGGCATCCGCGACGTAGCGGGTCAGTCTCTCCGTCTCATAGATCTTGCCATCGAGGTAGTACAGCCACCTTAGAAACAGTGTGGCCGCATCAATCACCTGTTGCGCCGCGGGACCCGACCAGTTGTCCTTCAGGCAGTGGAGCATTTGGCTGAACGATCTCTTCAGGTCCCACATCTCCTTACGCAACGACGTCCACGCCTGGACGGCGTCCTCTATCGAGTCAGCACCCGGGCCGCCCCATATGTTGTGGGAGTTGATTTCTGGTGGTAGTCCTTCGGAATGTGGCATGTTTGTTGTTCCTTCCGGCTCGTAACTACTGTGATGACTCGTAGCTCAAGGCCGTGATGTTGTCGGCTTCGGCGGTCGCATACTTATTGGCACCGGCATCCAAGGCGAGTGCGAACTCGTCAAGGGTCGCCGCCGCCGCAGCGATGGTCTGCCGATACTGCTGCGCGTATCGGACCAGATACGCTGCCACCCTTTTCGAGTCGGCATCGAGGCCGGGAGCTACCACCGCGGTTATCGCTTGGGCCTCCGGCTCAGCAGTGGCGGAAACCACTCGCTCACTAAATCGTCGCACCCGCGCAGCCGCTAGCTCCAACGCTTGGGGGACTGTGAACAACACATAAGACATGACATATCAACTCCGTTTCACGATTAGTGAACCCGCGCACAGTGCGCCGGCCTGGATCAACTATCGATTGTTTGCGCTGCCGACCACTCACGTTGGTGAGGCGCAACGACTTCACTGGCACGGTTATGCGATAGACCCACGAGGTCCAATACGCGTAAACTACTGCAAATCTGAGCTATTCAAGATAGACACCATCGCCTGAGCAGGCTTCTGTGTATCCCCTCCTAGTTTGCGATCAGGGTATGGTATCAGAAATTTTTCGGTGTCAATGGCCCGATACGCCAGATGAGGCTTGGCGCGCAAGGAGTTGCTCCGAGGGCTCGGGCCGGGTGGTCTCGTTCGCCGATGCCGCCGACCCGCTTCGGTCTCTGACTCGTCCTGACGGGTTGTTGGTCGACGGCGGAGTTTAGCGGGGCAGCAACACTGCCGAACTCAACCACGCCGGTGGGCAGGGGCAGCCGCGGCCGTTCATAACTGGACGGACGCCACTATGCTGCACCGTGTTTCGTCGACACGTCGGCGATGCATTCGATAATGCGCTGTGTCCGAACACGGTCGGGCTCGGCACGACTCAGTGTGTCCGTCGCCACAGGCCAGCTACCCGGCCACCCACGAAAGACCAAGTCCAGTAGCACGGATCAGATTCTTGGATGATCTGTGGTCTAAGCTCGCGTCACGGTCGAGGTGCATCGCGACCTCGGTGCCCCTCGACCGTGACGGTCAGCGCGTTGAGTTTCGCGGTCTGCCGCAAGTGGTACCGGCTGGACCAATCCGGTGTTGCTGGCAATGGGCGGCGGCTGCTGCCACGGAGTCCTCAACATTCTCCTCGCAACTGACAACCTAACCCGATACATCGTCATCGCCCTGCCGTCCTGGTCCCAGTATCTTCCGTATTCATCCTCGAGTGCCGAGATTTCCGGAGTGTTTAGCCCCAGCTCGTTGTCGTTGATCAGCGCGACCACCTGAGCACGGTTAGCGTCGATCAGTTCCGGGTCCACCACGTCAGAATGTGCATGGCGAAAGGCCGCCATGAGTTGCAAAATTGCTTCCTCGACGTTACTGATCTGCTTATCGAGGTCAACCAGCCACTGCTGAAATGGCTTGGACGCATCAATCACCTGTGTCGCCGCCTCACCCGACCACTGCTCCGCCAGACAGCTGAGCATTTCGTCGAACGACGCCGTGAGGTTCCGCATCTCATCACCCAACGACTCCCACCGTATGCTGGCGTGCGCCAACGAGGAAGCCCCCGGGCCGTTCCGTATGTTATGGGAGTTGATCTCTGGTGGTAGCCCGTTGAAATGTGGCATGTTTGTTCGTTGTTCCTTCCGGCTCGTAACTACTGTGATGACTCGTTGAGCCGCATCAAGGCCGTGACGTTGTCGGTCTCGGCGTCCGCATACTTCGCTGCCCCGACCAGCAAGGCTGCCGCGAACTCCTCAAGGATTACCGTCGCCGCGGCGATGGTCTGCCGGTACTGCTGCGCGTACCGGACCAGATACGCTGCTGCCCTTGCCGAGTCCGCATCCAGCCCAGGAGCCACCACAGCGGTTATCTCCGGGGACTCCGACTCGGCATTGACCTCAACCGCCCGCTCACGAATGTCTCGCACCTTCGCGGCCGCTCGCTGCAACGCCTCGGGGACAGTGACCAGAAAACCCATGACCCATCAACTCCATTCCACAATTAAGGAACCCGCGCACATGGCGCCGGGCTGATCAACTATCGATTGTTTGCGCGGTCGATGATCCACGTTGGTGAAGCGTGACGACTTCACGGCACGGCTATGCGACAGACCCGCGAGGTCCAATGCGCGCAAAACTACTGCAAGTTCGAGCTATTCAAGATGTACACCGTCGCCTGATCAGGCCTCTGGGTATCCCTCCTAAGTTGCAGTGTTGGGTATGATATCAAAAATTTTCGGTGTTTGTGGCCCGGGATGCCAGGGCGGGGCTTGGCGCGCAAGGTTCATCGCGTGAGGTACTCCGAGGGGCTCAGGCCCATGAGGTCTCGTTCGACAGATCGTCCAAGAATCCGATTCCTGGTACTTGACTTGGTCTTTCGCGGATGGCCGGGTAGCTGGCCTGTGGCAGCGGACACGCTGAGTCGTGCCGAGCCCGATCGTGTTCGGGCACAGCGCATTATCGAATGCGTCGCCGATGCGTCGGTGAAACACGGTGCAGCATAGTGGTGTCCGTCCCGTTCTGAAAGCAGGGGCTTCCTGCTCGCTGGCGCAGTTGAGCGCGGCATTGTCGCTACCTCGCTAAATTGCGGCGTCGGCCCCCAATCACTATCACGACGCATCAGAGACCGAAGCGGGCTTCAGCACGTGGTATCGGCTGGACCAACCCGGTGTTGGTGGCGATCGGCGGTGGCTGCTGCCACGGAGTCAACCTCGTTAACGCGAACGACAAGTCATGCCTGTACGTCCGCATCGCATCACCGTCCTGGTCCCAGTAGTCTGCGTATTCGTGCTCGAGTTGCGCGATCGCCGCAGTGTTTTGCCCGAGCTCGTTGTCGTTGGTCAGCGCTAACATCTGAGTACGGTTAGCGTTGATTAGTGCCGGGTCCACCATGCTGTTATGGGCAAGGCAAAAGGCCACCATGATGTAGTGGGTCTGTCTCGCGATATTCGCGATCTGGTCAACGAGGTCGACCAACCATTCCTGAAACGGCTTGGCTGCATTAATTACCTGCATCGCTGCTTCACCTGACCACGCCTTCGCCAGGCCGCTGAGCATTACGTCCAACTGCCACTTGAGGGAACTCACCTCGTAACCCAGCTCCGTCCACTGCGAACTGGCGCGTGTTAACGATGCAGGACCCGGGCCGTTCCGCATGTTGTGGGAGTTGATTTCTGGTGGTAGTCCTTCGGAATGTGGCATGTGTGTTCGTTGTTCCTTTTCGGCTCGTAACTACTGTGCTGACTCGTAGCTCAAGGCTGTGATGTTGTTGTCGGCCTTGGCGGTCGCATACTTAATGGCACCGGCATCTAAGGCGGCCGCGAACTCCTCAAGAATCACCGTCGCCGCGGCGATGGTCTGCTGATACTGCTGTGCGTATCGGACCAGATAGGTTGCCGCCCTTTTCGAGTCGGCATCGAGCGCGGGAGCCACCACCGCGGCTATCGCTGGGGCTCCCGACTCAGCAGTGACGTCAACTGCCCGCTCACGAAGTTGTCGCACCGTTGCAGCCGCTTTCTGCAATGCCTCGCGGACGGTGGCCACATAGGACGTGACACGCGTAAACTACTGCAAATCCAAGCTATTCAAGATACACACCATCGCTTAATCAGGCCTCTGCTATCACTCCCAAATTTTGCAGTGGGGACCGGGTGTTGTTGGCGATCGGCGGTGGCTGCTGCCACGGAGTCAACCTCGACAACGCAATCGACAACTTACGCCTGTACCTATTCATCGCCGTACCGTCCTGGTCCCAGTACCTTCCGTATTCGTCCTCGAGTGCTGCGATATCCGCATTGTTTAGCCCGAACTCGTTGTCGTTGATCAGCGCCAACACCTCAGCACGGTTAGAGTCGATCAGTGCCGGATGCACCAGCTCGTTCTGTGCAACGTAAAAGGCCGTCATGATGTACTGGGTTTCTCTCTCGATATTAAGGATCTGCTCAACGAGGTCAACCAGCCACTCCTGAAATGGCTTGGCTGCATTAATCGCCTGTATCGCTACCTCACCCGACCACTCTTCTGCCAGGCAGTTGAGTATTTGGTCGAACGACACCTTGAGGTCCCACATCTCCTGATTCAACAACCCCCATCGCCGGCTGGCGTGCACCAACGAGGAACCACCCGGGCCGTTCCACATGTTGTGCGAGTTGATCTCTGGCGGTAGCCCTTCGAAATGCGGCATGTATGTTAGTTGTTCCTTCGGCTCGTAACTACTGTGATGACTCGTTGAGCCGCATCAAGGCCGTGACGTTGTCGACCTCGGCGGCGGAGTACTGAGCGGCACCGGCATCCAAGGCGGCCGCGAACTCCTCAAGAATCACCGCTGCCGCAGCGATGGTCTGCCGATATTGCTGGCCTTTCCGGACCAGATAGGCTGCCACCCTTTTTGAGTCGGCATCGAGCGCGGGAGCCACCACCGCGGTTATCTCTGGGGCCGCCGACTCAGCATTAGCCGAAATCGCCCGCTCACGAAGTTGTCGCACCGTTGCCGCCGCTTTCTGCAATGCTTCGGGGACGGTGACTACATAAGACATGACCTATTAACTCCATTTCACGATTAATTGAAACCCGCGCACCATGGCGCCGGGCTGATTAACTATTGATTGTTTGCGGTGTCGGCCACCCACGTTGGTGAAGCGCACGACTTCACGGGCACGGCTATGCGACACGCCCAAGAGGGCAGTTCCGCGTAAACTACTGCAAATCCGAGCTATTCAAGATAGACACCATCGCCTGAGCAGGCTTCTGTGTATCCCCTCCTAAGTTGCGGTAGGGGGATATGGTACCAGAAGTTTCCGGTGTCAGTGGCCCGGAGAGGCTAGCGACTGGAGCTGCTCTGCGGGGCTCAGGCCCACGAAGTCTGGTTCACCGATACAGCCGGACGTACCCACTCGAAGAAGAACTCACGTAACGACACACACGCGAAAACTGTGCTGACCGACACGGCCCGGCGACATCGACATCGCGGTGCCCCTCGACCGCGACGGCAGCTTTGAACCGCAGACCATCCCAAGGAGCAGCAAGCCGTGGCGTGTTGAAGCTAACCGGGTTTGATGCACAGTTCGTTACCTGTGACCGATGTGCTGTGCGACCCGTATCTGATCCGTGGCACTGGACTCGGTCTTTCACGGGCGGCCGGTAGCTGGGCCGTGGTGGCGGACACGCTGAGTTTTGCCGAGCCCGATCATGTTCTGACCCAGCGCATTATCGAATTTATCGCTGACGATCCCCGCCGACGATCAACCCGACTGCATCAAATTGATCGACGAATCAGAGACCGAAGCGGTCTGCAGCACGTGGCATTGATGCCACCAGTCCGGTGTTGTTGGCGATCGGCGGCGGCTGCTGCCACGGAGTCAAGCTCGTTAACGCGACTGACAAGTCATGCCTGTACGTTCTCATCGCATCACCGTCCTGGTCCCAGTAGTCTGCGTATTCGTGCTCGAGTTGCGCGATCGCCGCAGTGTTTTGCCCGAGCTCGTTGTCTTGGAGCAGCGCCAACACCTGAGCACGGTTAGCGTTGATCAGTTCCGGGTCCACCACGTCGTAATGTGCAAGGCGAAAGGCCCTCATGATGTAGTGGGTCTGTCTCGCTATATTCATGATCTGGTCACTGAGGTCCTCCAGCCACTCCTGAAATGGCTTGGCTGCATTAATCGCCTGCATTGCCACCTCACCCGACCACTCTTCGGTCAGACAGGTGAGCATTTGGTCGAACGACATCTTGAGGTCCCACATCTCCTTACCCAGCGACATCCACTTCATGGAGGCGTGCGCCATCGAGAAAGGACCCGGGCCGCCCAGCATGTTGGCGGAGTTGATTTCCGGTGGTAGCCCTTCGGAATGTGGCATGTTTGTTCGTTGTTCCTTCGGCTCGTAGCTACTGTGATGACTCGTTGAGCTGTAAGGCGGTGATGTTGTCGGCTTCGGCGGCGGAGTACTTAGCGACACCGGCATTTAAGGCCAGCGCAAATCCCTCAAGGATCTCCGCCGTCGCAGCAATGGTCTGTTCATACTGCTGCGCGTATCGCACCAGACACGCTGCCGCCCTTTTTGAGTCGGCATCGAGCGCGGGGGCCACCACCGCGGTTATCGCTGGGCCGCCGAATCATTACTGGAAGAGAACCACCCCTTCGCGAAGTTGCCGCACGTTCACAGCCGCTCACCGCCGCGCCTTGGGGACGGTGACCACATAAGACATGACCTATCAACTCCACTCCCCGATTAACGAACCCGCACACATGGCACCGGGCTGATCAACTATTGATTGTTTGCGGTGTCGGCCACCCACGTTGGTGAAGCGCAACGACTTCACGGGCACGGCTATACGACAGACCAAGAAGTCCAATGCGCGTAAACTACTGCAAGTCCGAGCTATTCAAGATAGACACCATCGCCTGATCAGGCCTCTGTGTATCCCCTCCTAAGTTGCGGCGGTGAGATGGTATCAGAAATTTTCGGTGCCGGTGGTCCGATGCGTTAGGTGGGGCTTGGAGCGCATGGTCTGCAATGACGAAACGGTGAGGACTTGGAGTTATTTGATTTACCATTGTCCAACAACGAATTTCGTTAAGATCGCCGAGGGTATGGGAGTTTCGGCGCGGCGCGCCACTACCTGTGCGGAGCTGGCTGACGCTTTGGGTGCAGCGTTCGCCGAGCCGGGGCCGCATCTGATCGACGCGGTAGTGCCGTCAATCGTCGGGTAGCTACTGAAGGTGTCTCATGAGCCGTTGCATCATATCGTTGAGCACATTCGCTGCGGTGTCGAACACGTCGGAGACCTAACTGCCAGTAGGCAGTGGTACCGGCTGGACTAACCCGGTGTTGTTGGCGATCGGCGGCGGCTGCTGCCACGGAGTCAACCTGCTCAACGCGTTCGACAACTCTTGCCTATACGTCCACATCGCATCACCGTCCTGGTCCCAGTACCTGTCGTATTCGTCCTCGAGTGCCGCGATCGCCGCATTGTTTTGCCCGAACTCATTGTCCCTGGTCAGCGCCAACACCTGAGCACGGTTAGCGTCGATCAATATCGGGTGCACCGCGTCGCGACGTGCATTGAAAAAGGCACGCCCGATGCGGCGGATATGTCTCTCGGTCGCAAAGAGCTTGGCATCGAGGGAGTCTAGCCACCTCAGAAACGGCGTGGCCGCATCAATCACCCGTATCGCCACGGGACCCGACCAGTCGTCCATCAGACAGAGGAGTATTTGGTCGAACTGCGACCCGAGGTCACAAATCTCCCTACGCAACGACGCCCACGCCCGGACGGCGTCCTCTATTGAGTCAGCACCCGGCCCGCCCCATATGTTGTGGGAGTTGATCTCTGGTGGTAGTCCTTCGGAATGTGGCATGTTTGTTTATTGCTCCTTTTCGGCGCGTAACTACTGTGATGACTCGTAGCTCAAGGCCGTGATGTTGTCGGCTTCGGCGGTCGCATAATTAGCAGCACTGTGTCGGCTCACCACCATCACGACGAATCACAGACCAAAGCGGTCTGCAGCACGTGGCATCGGCGCGACCAATCCGATGTTGTTGGCGATGGGCGGTGGCTGCAGCCACGGAGTCAAGCTCGTTAACGCGGCCGACAATGTATACCTATACCACCACATCGCCCTACCGTTCTGGTCCCAGAACCTTCCGTATTCATCCTCGAGTGCCGCGATCGCCGCATTGTTTTGCCCAAACTCGTTGTCGTTGATCAGCGCCAACACCTCAGCACGGTTAGCGTCGATCTCTTCCGGGTCCACCACGTCGTTATGTGCACTACAAAAGGCCCTCATGATGTAGTGGGTCTGTCTCGCGATATTCATGATCTGGTCACTGAGGTCCTCCAGCCACTCCTGAAATGGCTTGGCTGCATTAATCGCCTGTCTTGCTACCTCACCCGACCACTCTTCTATTAGAGAGCTGAGCATTTGGTTGAACGACGACTTGAGTTTCTGCATCTCGTCACCCAACAACTTCCACCGATCGGCGGCGTGCACCAACGAGGAACCACCCGGGCCGTTCCGCATGTTGGCGGAGTTGATTTCTGGTGGTAGTCCTTCGGAATGTGGCATGTTTGTTGGTTGTTCCTTGCGGCTAGTATCGACTGTGGTGATTCGTTAAGCTCATGGCCGTGATGTTGTCGGCCTCGGCGGTCGCATACTTATCGGTACCGGCATCCAAGGCGGCCGCGAACTCCTCAAGAATCTCCGCCGCCGCAGCGATGGTCTGCCGATATTGCTGCCCTTTCTGGACCAGATGCGCTGCCACCCTTTGTGAGTCCGCATCGAGCGCGGGAGCCACCACCGCGGTTATCTCTGGGGATGTCGACTCGGAATCAGCCGAAATCGCCCGCTCACGAAGAGCTCGCACCGTTGCAGCCGCTTTCTGCAATGCTTCGGGGACGGTGACTACATAAGACATGACCTATCAACTCCATTTCACGATTAATGAAACCCGCACACATGGCACCGGGCTGATCAACTATCGATTGTTTGCGGTGTCGGCCACCCACGTTGGTGAAGCGCAACGACTTCACGGGCACGGCTATGCGACACACCCAAGCGGGCAATTCCGCGTAAACTACTGCAAATACGAGCTATTCGAGATAGACACCATCGCCTGATCAGGCCTCTGTGTATCTCCTCCTAAGTTGCGGTAGGGGGCATGATATCAGAAATTTTCGGAGTCAGTGGCCCCTTACGCCAGGTGGTCCTTGACACGCAAGGTCTTGCCGAGTCCGATCGTGTTCTGACCCAGCACATTATCGGATGCATCGCCAACGGGCGCCGGCCGATGATCAGCCTACCGGCAAACCCGATCACGGCGAATCGCAGAACTAAGTGGTACGAAATGGCTCCGGTGGCATCGGACTAAGTGACTCCGGTGGCGCCGTACTAAGTGGCACCGGTGGCACCAACCCGGTGTTATTGGCGATCGGCGGCGGCTGCTGCCACGGAGTCTTCAAATTCGTCAACGCAGTCGATAACCCCCACCTGTACCTGTTCATCGCCACGCCGTCCTGGTCCCAGTACCTTCCGTATTCATCCTCGAGTGCCACGATCGCCGCAGTGTTTTGCCCGAGCTCGTTGTCGTTGATCAGCGCCAACATCTCAGCGCGGTTAGCATCGATCGCTTCCGGGGGTACCACCTCGTTATGTGCATTGCAAAAAGCTATAAGGATGCGCTGGGTCTGCCTCGCGGCATTAGTGACCTGGTCACTGAAGTTGGCCAGCCAGTCCAGAAACGGCGTGGCCGCATTATTCACCTGCATCGCCACCTCACCCGACCACTCTTCCATCAGACAGCCGAGCATTTGGTCCAACGAGCATTCGAGAGAGCGCGCCTCGCGACCCAACATCTCCCACTGCGCGTAGGCGGTCACCAACGAGCCAGCACCCGGGCCGTTCCAGATGTTGCCGGAGTTGATCTCTGGTGGTAGCCCTTCGGAATGTGGCATGTTTGTTGTTCCTTCCGGCTCGTAACTACTGTGATGACTCGTAGCTCAAGGCCGTGATGTTGTCGGCCTCGGCGGTCGCATACTTATCGGGGCCGGAATCCAAGGCGAGCGCAAACTCCTCAAGGATCACCGCCGCCGCAGCGATGGTCTGCCGATACTGCTGCGTGTATCGGACCAGATGCGCCGCCGCCCTTTTCGAGTCGGCATCGAGCCCGGGAGCCACCACCGCGGTTATTGCTGGGTCGCCGACTCAGCACTGGCGTTAACCGCGCTCACAATATTGTCGCACCTTCGTGGCCGCTCGCTGCAACGTCTCGGGGACGGTGGTCACATAAGACATGACCTATCAACTCCATTCCACGATTAAGGAACCCGCGCACACTGCGCCGGGCTGATCAACGATCGATTGTTTGCGCGGTCTACCACCCACATTGGTGAGGTGCAGCGACTTCACTGGCACGGCTATACGACAGACCAAGAAGTCCAATGCGCGTAAACTACTGCAAGTCCGAGCTATTCAAGATGTACACCATTGCCTGATCAGGTCTCTGTGTATCCCCTCCTACATTGCAGGGGGTATGGTATCAGAACATTTTCGGCGTTAGTGGCCCGATACGTTAGGGGGGCTTGGGCACAAGGTCTGCAATGACGAAACGACAATGACCTGGATCTACTTAATTTATAGTGTCCGACAATAGATTTCGTTAAGGTCGCCGAGGGTATGGGAGTTTCGGCTCGGCGCGTCACTACCTGTGCGGAGTTGGCCGCGGCCTTGGGTGCGGCGTTCGCCGAGCTGGGGCCGCATCTGATCGACGCGGTAGTGCCGTCAATGATCGGGTAGCCACCGAAGATGTCTAATGAGCCATTCACTGCCGTGTCGAACACGTCGGAGACCTAACTGCCGGTAGGAAGTGGTACCGGCTGGACCAGTCCGGTGTCGTTGGCGGTCGGCGGCGGCTGCCACGGAGTCAACCTCGACAACGCAACCGACAACTTACGCCTATACCTGTACATCGCCGTACCGTCCTGGTCCCAGTACCTTCCGTATTCGTCTTCGAGTGCCGCGATCGCTGCATTGTTTTGTCCGAGCTCGTTGTCGTTGATCAGCGCCAACACCTCAGCACGGTTAGCGTCGATCAGTTCCGGGTCCACCAGCTCGTCCTGTGCAACGTAAAAGGCCGTCATGATGCACTGGGTTTCTCTCGCGATATTCATGATCTGGTCACTGAGGTCCTCCAGCCACTCCTGAAATGGCTTGGCTGCATTAATCACCTGTCTAGCTACCTCACCTGACCACTCTTCAGTCAGGCAGTGGAGCATTTGGTCGAACGACACCTTGAGGTCCCACATCTTATGATTCAACAACCCCCACCGCCAGCTGGCGTGCACCAACGAGGAACCACCCGGGCCGTTCCACATGTTGCCGGAGTTGATTTCTGGTGGTAGTCCTTCGGAATGTGGCATGGTTGTTCGTTGTTCCTTCGGCTCGTAATTACTGTGATGACTCGTTGAACCGCATCAAGGCCGTGACGTTGTCGACCTCGGTGGCAGAGTACTGAGCGGCACCGGCATCCAAGGCGGCCGCAAATTCTTCAAGAATCACCGCCGCCGCCACGATGGTCTGTCGATATTGCTGGCCTTTCCGGACCAGATAGGCTGCTGTCCTTTTCGAGTCGGCATCGAGCGCGGGAGCCACCACCGCAGTTATCTCTGGGGACACCGACTCAGAATTGGCCAAAATCGCCCGGTCACGAAGAGCTCGCACCGTTGCAGCCGCTTTCTGCAATGCTTCGGGGACGGTGACCACATAAGACATGACACATCAACTCCACTCCGCGATTAACGAACCCGCACACATGGCACCGGGCTGATCAACTATCGACTGTTTGCGGTGTCGGCCACCCACGTTGGTGAAGCGCACGACTTCACGGGCACGGCTATGCGACACACCCAAGCGGGCAATTCCGCGTAAACTACTGCAAATACGAGCTATTCGAGATAGACACCATCGCCTGATCAGGCCTCTGTGTATCCCTCCCCAAGTTGCAGTGGGGACCTGGTGTTGTTGGCGATCGGTGGCGGTTGCTGCCACGGAGTATTCAACTGCCTCAACGTACCCGACAACATAGCCCTATATATCTTCATCACATCGCCGTCCTGGTCCCAGTACCTTCCGTATTCGTCCTCGAGTGCCGCGATCGCCACAGTGTTTTGTCCGAGCTCGTTGTCGTTGATCAGCGCCAACACCTCAGCACGGTTAGCGTCGATCACTTCCGGGGGCACCACCTCGTGATGTGCAAGACAAAAGGCCCCCATGATGTACTGGGTCTGTCTCGCGACATTAGTGATCTGCTCACCGAGGTCGACCAGCCACTCCTGAAACGGCGTGGCCGCATTAATTACCTGCATCGCCTCCTCACCTGACCACTGTTCCGTCAGACAGCTGAGCATTTGGTCGAACGACGACTTGAGGGACGACGCCTCGTGACCCAACACCGACCACTGCCCGTAGGCGCGCGCCAACGAGTCATGACCGGGGCCGTTGTACATGTTGTGGGAGTTGATCTCTGGTGGTAGCCCTTCAGAATGCGGCATGTTTGTTCGTTGTTCCTTGCGGCTCGTAACGACTGCTATGACTCGTAGCTCAAGGCCGTGATGTTGTCGTCCTCGGCGGTCGCATACTTAGCGGCACCGGCATCCAAGGCCAGCGCAAACTCCTCAAGAATCACCGTCGCCGCAGCGATGGCCTGCCGATACTGCTGCCCGAACTCACGCAGACGCTGCGAACATTTCCGAGTCCTCATCCAGCCCGGGAGCCACCACCGCGGTTATCTCTGGAGACTTCGACGGATCATTGACGTCAACCACCTCCTCAGCCAAGTGTCGCGCTTGCTCAGCCGCATCCCGCAACACCTCGAGGCATGTGACTACATAAGACATGACGTATCAACTCCATTCCACGATTAAGAGACCCGTGCACATTGCGTCGGGGGTGGGTGATCAACTATCGATTGTTTGCGCTGTCGACCACGCACGTTGGTGAGGCGCACCGATGTCACTGCCACGGTGATACGACAGACCTGCGAGGTCCAATCCTGGTAAACTACTGCCAAGCCGATCTATTCGCGTGTATACCATCGCCCGATCAGGCTGTGTATCCCCCCTAAGTGTGCAGTGGGGGCATGGTATCAAATTTTTTGGTGTCAGCCGACGGGGTGCTCACGCGCTGACCAAGACGATGGTGGAGGCGGCGCTCGGACAATGAGCTCTTCTGCCCAGATGGGTTATTGCACACCTGATCCGGTGTGGCGCACATGACCAACTCCGGCAACAACACCCGTCGCGGCCGTTCGAGCCGCTCTACGCCGCGCTCGGCGATCGACCCGTCGGTGTACAAAGCTGTGTATGGGCGAGATGCACGGTAGCCGCACGGCAAACTATGCTTGCTGGCGCAGGGCCCATGGTGTTTGGCCAAACACGTTGTAGCCGAGCAGAAGTCGTTGAAATCCGACTGCTGCGGCCGTATAACCGGACTTCGCGGGGACGGCTTGTACCTTGCGCGCGGTGTCGGCTGGCTCTCCGAACGTCGCGATCGTCAACGGCACCTTGATGGTGACCAGGCGACGCCACCTTGCCACCGACCCGGCGAATGGTTCGGCCTGGCCGGGCAATCGCGATACCAACGTTGGCTGGCACCGTTGCGCAAAGCTGCTCAAAGCTTTGGTTTCAAGCGCAAGCTTGAGGCGTCGAGGGGCCATGCGTCTACCGGCAAATCGGCCACACTGGGTCGCCGCAGTTGACGCCGTCGGCCGACAACTGCCGCTTGAGGACCTTGAAGGTCACGGTGCGCGGCAGCGACGCGCAGACCCGGACGTACGACGGCCACTGCTTAGGCCCCAAGTCGGGCTGTTCGGCTAGGAAGGCCCGGAATTTTTCGGGATCGAACTGGGCACCCGACGCCGTCACCAACGCGGCCATCACCTGGTCGCCGACGACGGGATCTGGCACTGGATACACCGCCACCTCCGTCGCATCGGGGTATCGCAGCAATACCTGCTCAATTGGGGTCGTGCCCAGATTTTCGCCGTCAACCCGCATCCAATCACCAAGCCGCCCAGCGAAGTATGCATAGCCGGCGTCGTCGCGGTAGGCGAGATCGCCACTGTGATAGCTGCCGCCGGCCATCCGCTCGGCCTCTGCCGCGGCGTCGTTGTAGTACCCCTCGAAACGGCCCGGTCCCGCGGTGTTGACCAGCTCGCCCACCACTCCCGCTGGGCAGGGCTGGCCGGTGTCTGGGTCGACGATCTCGATCCCTTCTGGCAGCGGCCCCAATGCACCTGCCGGGGTATCGGGGGTGCGAGCGATCGCCACTCCGCCTTCGGTGGAACCGAACCCATCCTGGACGTCGCAGCCGAACCTGCGGCTGAAGCGTTCGATGTCTTCAGGTACGCCTTCATTGCCATACACCGCTCGCAGCGGGTTGTCGGCGTCGTCGGGCTGTTCGGGTGTGGCAAGCACATACGACAAAGGCTTGCCCACGTAGTTGGCGTAAGTGGCGCCGTAGCGGCGGACATCTACCAAAAAGTTCGATGCAGAGAACTTGCGCCGCAATGCCATTGAGCCCTGGCATGCCGCGGCGACTGCCCAGCCAACTAGCACCGCATTGGAATGAAACAACGGCATCGACACATAGCAGACGTCGTCACGGCCCAGCTCGAAGCGCTGCGTCATCGCCGCGCCGGCAATCGCGACCTTGCCGTGGCTGCACTTCACCGCCTTTGGCTCACCACTGGTGCCCGATGTGAAGATCAGCATGAACAGGTCTGAAGGGCTCGCCGACCGGAAACTCGGCGCGTCATTCTGATGTGCGGCCACGTCGTCGGCCCATTCGGCGGAGTCGACGTTCAGATGTTCGATATCATCTAGTGTCGCAGCTGATTTCGAGTCAACCAGCACGAGCTGGCAGTCCGCCCGGCTGATGTCGCGGGCTAGCGCCACGCCGCGGCGCACCGGATTGAGGCCTACGGGCACGATCCCTGACAGCCCGGCCGCCACCAGCACCGCCGAGAAGAACGGCGTATTTTCTAGCAGCACGCCGACATGCGGCGGCCGCTGCGGATCGAGGCGCTCACGCAGCGTCGCCGCGATTGCGGCACCGTGCCGGAGGTGGTCACGCCAGCTGGTGAATGAGTCCTCGAAATAGACACCCCGGTCGTCGATCTCAGCCAACGGCACCAGCAGTTCGGTGACGGTCGGGTCAGCCATTCGCCGCCTCCCGTCGTTTCGACCGTGAAGCTAGCTGCACAGTCGAACTCGAGCGTGAAGCTAGCTTCACGCTCGAGGCGTTCGGGTCCCTAGGCAGGGGTTTCCGCCAGCTCACGGCCGATCCGGCGCAGCTGCCTGGTGGCGCCGCCTAGCGCGAACTCAGTCTCCTTGGCAGCCAGGAAGTAACGGTGCACGGGGTGGTCGGTGTCGATGCCGACGCCGCCGTGCACGTGCACGATGGTGTGCGCCACCCGGTGCCCGGCGTCGGCGGCCCAGAACGCGGCACTAGCGACGTCGATGTCAGCGGGGGCGTCCTCGGATACCCGCCAAGCCGCCTGGGTGAGTGTCAGCCGCAACCCCTTGATGTCGATGTAGCCGTCGGCTAGTCGTTGCGCCACCGCTTGGAAGCTGCCGATCGGGCGGTCGAACTGCTCACGGGTGCGTGCATAGTCGGCAGTCAGCTGCAGGCCTCGCTCGAGGATCCCGAGCTGAAATGCGCTACGGCCCAGGGCGGCACGCAGCTCCAGCCAGGTGACGACCTCGTTCCCGCCAACCGCCCTAGCGGCGTCGACCGCAACACCGTCTAGCGTCAGGTGTCCGACGCTGCCCAAGCCGGTGGTGTGCAGCGCGGTCACCGAGACCCCGGGGTCATTGGCTGCAACTAGGAAAACTGCTTTACCGGAATCGGTTTCGGCGGGAATCAGGAATGCGTCGGCCGTCGGAGCGTAGCCGGCCTGGGTACGGGTACCGGTGAGGCGGTAGCCGTCACCGGCCCGGGTGGCGCGCACTGGCCCCTCACCCATCTCGCCGTCGAGGGCGACGGTGAGGATCTTGTCGCCGCTGACCGCCGAGGCGCCCCAACCCTGCTGCAGATCCGCGGAGCCGAACCAGGCCAGCGCCCCGGCACCCAGCACCACCGACTCCAGGTACGGCACGGCGGCTAGTTGGTGGCCCAGCGCAACCAACACGGCTGTCTGCTCGAGCACTCCGAAGCCACCGCCACCCAGCGATTCCGCTGCCGCGGTGGACAGGATGTCGGCGTCGATGAGCTTGCGCCACAGCTGCTGGTCGAACCGTTGGTCGAGCCTGTCTAGCTCACGTTGATGTTCCGGTGTGCATACCGCGTCCACGATGGTGTCGACCAAGCCACCGAGGTCGGCCGCCGCTTCGGTTGTGGTGAAATCCATGAATGTCTTCCTGCTAGAAGGGTCAACGGTTGGCTCGGGGTAGTCCCAGCGCGACCATCCCAATGATGTCGCGTTGGACTTCGTTGGTACCGCCGCCGAAGGTCAGGATCAGGCAGGCCCGGTGCATCCGCTCGGCCCGGCCGCGTAGCAACGCACCCGGCGAGTCCTGCCGCAGGGTCGCCCCGGTACCTAGCACCTCCATCAGCAACCGGTAAGCCTCGGTGGCCAGCTCAGTCCCGAATACCTTGGCGGCCGATGCATCGGCCGGTGACGGGGAGGCGTGCTGAGACGAGGCCAGCTCCCAGTTGATCAGCTTGAGGACTTCGACCTTCGCGTGCACCCGAGCCAGATTGAGCTGCACCCACTCGGAGTCGATCAGCCGTGCGCCGCTGGCATCCTTGGTGTGCTGCGCCCATTCGCGAACCTCTCGCAGGCACGTCATGATCGGTGCCGGCGACACCAGCGCGACTCGCTCATGGTTGAGCTGGTTGGTGACCAGCCTCCAGCCGCCGTTCTCCTCGCCGACCCGGTTGGTCACCGGCACCCGCACATCGGAGTAATAGGTGGCGCTGGTGTCCGGACCGGCCATGGTGTGCACCGGTGTCCACGAGAATCCCTCCGCGGTGGTCGGCACGATCAACACCGAGATGCCGCGGTGCTTTTTGGCTTCGGTGTTGGTGCGCACCGCCAACCAGACATAGTCCGCGTACTGGATCAAGCTGGTCCACATCTTTTGGCCGTTGATCACGTAGTCGTCGCCGTCGCGCACCGCGGTGGTGCGCAGGTTGGCCAGGTCGGTGCCGGCACCGGGCTCGGAGTAGCCGATCGCGAAGTGTAGATCCCCGGCAGCGATGCGCGGCAGGAAGAACTTCTTCTGTTCGTCGGTCCCATAGGCCATGATCGTCGGTGCCACGCTGTTGATCGTCAGGAACGGAACTGGGGCACCCGCGATGGCCGCTTCGTCGGTGAAGATCAGCGAGTCCATCGGCGAGCGGTCTTGGCCGCCGTACTCCTTGGGCCAGTTCAGGGTGAGCCACCCGTCTTTGCCCATCTGCGCGACGGTCTCCCGGTACACATTGCCGGTGCCGTATTCGCCCTGGACCGAGCTCAGCGCCTCGCGGCGCTCCGGCGTCATGAGTGTGGTGAAGTAGGACCGCAGTTCGCGACGCAGCTCCTCCTGTGCAGGGGTGTAACTGATGCGCATTCCAGCCGTCCTTCGAGTTAAGCGATCGTATCCACATTGCTAGCCAGCGCTGGGCTCCGTACGTCAGCCAACGACTACCCATCCGTCTTCCCGGTTGTAACACGTTCTAGTGTGGGAATCCAGCGACCGTTTCGTCAGGCCTACCGGGGCCTTATGGTGGGTGTTAGATACTGATGAGCTCCTGACGGGGGCAGGTGGCCAGGTTTGAGGAGGGTGTCGTGCGAGTAATCGTGGACCGTGACCGGTGCGAGGGTAATGCGGTGTGCTTGGGACTCGCGCCAGATGTGTTCGACCTGGACGACGAGGACTATGCCGTAGTGAAGACGGATCCGGTTCCATCCGACCAGGAAGATCGGGTCGAACAGGCGATTGCCGAGTGCCCGCGTGCGGCGCTGCTGCGGCAAGACTGACCCGAAACTAGAGGTATTCATAAGTTGACTAGGCCTAATGGCCCGGCTTCCCCGCAGACCCCAACGCGGTCTGCATCGTCGCCGGGCTGCATGAACGCGACCGATCTATCCGGAAAGGTCGCGGTGGTGACCGGTGCGGCCGCGGGACTGGGCCGGGCCGAGGCGATCGGTTTGGCCCGGTTAGGTGCCACCGTAGTCGTCAACGACATCGCTGCCGCGCTGGACGCCTCCGACGTGATTGACGAGATCGGCGCCGTCGGTAGCAAGGCGGTAGCGGTGGCCGGCGACATTAGCCAACGCGCGACGGCCGACGAGCTGATCACAAGGGCCGACGGTTTGGGCGGACTGGACATTGCGGTGAACAACGCCGGCATCACCCGCGACCGGATGCTGTTCAACATGTCCGACGACGACTGGGACCAGGTCATCGCCGTGCACCTGCGTGGCCATTTCCTGCTTACCCGCAACGCGGCAACCTACTGGCGCACCCAGGCTAAGGAGGCCAACGAGGGCTCTATATACGGCCGGATCATCAACACCTCCTCGGAGGCGGGCCTGGTCGGTCCGGTGGGCCAGGCCAATTACGGCGCCGCGAAGGCCGGCATCACCGCGCTCACCCTGTCGGCCGCGCGCGCGTTGGGTCGTTATGGGGTGTGCGTCAACGCCATCTGTCCGCGCGCCCGCACCGCGATGACGGCCGACGTCTTCGGCGAAGCGCCCGAAATAGCCGAGGGTCAGATCGACCCGTTGTCGCCGGAGCACGTGGTGACCCTGGTCCAGTTCTTGGCGTCCCCGGCGGCCGCGGAAGTCAACGGTCAGGTGTTCATCGTGTACGGCCCGCGGGTGACGCTAGTTGCCCCGCCGAGCGTGGAGCGTCAGTTCGGCGCGGACGGCTCGGCCTGGCAGCCCGACCAGCTGAGCGCCACGTTGCAGAATTACTTTGCCGGCCGGGATCCGGAACGGAATTTCTCGGCTATCGGTCTGATGGCCTAGGGCGGTAGCCAGGCTGGCCGTCGCTGTCCGTATGTCTGGCGCGGCGAGCACGAACGACCTACAGCCACTTCCTTGCGACGCCCTACTACCGACCGGGAATCGTCGACGCACCGAAGTGACCCGAGCGTATCGCGGTCCGGCGATACGTGTCCGTGCCCTCATCGATATATTCGGAGGTTCATCGACACCCGGAACATGTTCTAGCTACTATGAGCCGGCTCATCCTGAGCACTGGGCTAGCTCTGGACGCTAACGAGATGTACAGACATCGCCGCCACCAGCAGACGGAGGGAGCGAGTTGATCCAACAACTTGCCGTTCCGGCCCGGGCCGTCGGCGGGTTTTTCGAAATGTCATTGGATACCCTTCGTGCCACTTTCCGTCGGCCGTTCCAATTCCGCGAGTTTCTGGATCAAACGTGGATGGTCGCTCGCGTGTCACTGGTCCCGACGCTGCTGGTCTCCATCCCGTTCACGGTCCTGGTTGCGTTCACTCTTAATATCTTGCTGCGTGAGATCGGGGCTGCCGATTTGTCTGGCGCCGGAACGGCATTCGGCACGATCACCCAGCTGGGCCCGGTCGTAACCGTGCTCGTCGTGGCCGGCGCCGGTGCCACCGCGATCTGCGCTGACTTGGGCGCTCGCACCATCCGCGAGGAAATCGATGCGATGCGGGTGCTGGGCATCGACCCGATCCAACGGCTCGTCGTCCCTAGGGTTTTGGCGTCCACCCTGGTTGCGCTGCTGCTCAACGGGTTGGTGTGCGCCATCGGCTTGTCGGGAGGTTATGCCTTCTCCGTCTTCCTTCAGGGCGTGAACCCGGGAGCGTTTATCAACGGGTTGACCGTGCTCACCGGACTGCGTGAGTTGGTTCTCGCCGAAATCAAAGCGCTGCTGTTCGGAGTCATGGCCGGGCTGGTCGGGTGTTACCGTGGCCTGACCGTCAAAGGCGGGCCCAAGGGCGTCGGCAACGCCGTCAACGAAACTGTTGTCTACGCATTCATCTGCCTGTTCGTCATTAATGTCGTCATGACCGCTATCGGCGTCCGACTCTCGGCGAAGTGAGCGAGGATGAGCTACGACCTGACAATCCGGGTTCGCCGCTTCGTTTCCCGGCTGCAGCGGCCGGTTGACGAGTTCGGCGAGCAGGCCTTGTTCTACGGCCAAACCGTGCGCTACATCCCGAACGCGCTTACCCGATACCGCAAGGAGACGATCCGACTCGTTGCCGAGATGACGCTGGGCGCGGGCGCGCTCGTGATGATCGGCGGCACGGTTGGGGTTGCGGCGTTCCTGACGTTGGCCTCTGGTGGCGTCATCGCGGTGCAGGGCTACTCGTCGTTGGGCGACATCGGTATCGAGGCGTTGACCGGCTTCCTATCCGCGTTCCTGAACGTCCGGGTTGTCGCGCCGGTGATTGCGGGTATCGCGTTGGCGGCCACCATCGGTGCTGGCGCCACCGCGCAATTGGGCGCAATGCGGGTGTCCGAAGAAATCGACGCGGTGGAGTGTATGGCGGTGCACGCGGTGTCGTACCTGGTGTCCACCCGGCTAATCGCCGGTCTCGTGGCGATCATCCCGCTGTATTCGCTATCGGTGCTCGCCGCGTTCTTCGCGGCTCGCTTCACCACCGTGTACATCAACGGGCAATCCAAAGGCCTATACGACCACTACTTCAACACCTTTCTTATCCCGTCCGACTTGCTGTGGTCATTTCTGCAGGCCATCGTGATGTCGATCGCGGTGATGCTGGTGCATACCTATTACGGTTACAACGCCAGCGGCGGGTCGGTCGGCGTCGGCATCGCAGTCGGCCAGGCGGTGCGAACCTCGCTGATCGTGGTGGTTGTCATTACTCTGTTGATCTCGCTGGCGGTGTACGGCGCGTCCGGTAACTTCAATCTCTCCGGGTAAGGAGACCACCACAGAACAATGGCAAACGCCGGATCGCGACGCAGAACTGTTCGGCTGGCAGCGGCGCTGCTGGCCGGGTTGATTGTCGCGTCGGTCGCCCTCACTTACTTTTCGTACACGACGGCTTTCACATCGACCGACACCGTCACGGTGTCGTCGCCGAGGGCCGGCCTGGTGATGGAGAAGGGCGCCAAAGTTAAGTACCGCGGCATCCAGATCGGCAAGGTCACCGACATCAGCTATCGCGACGACCAGGCACAGCTAACGCTGGCCATCGACAGCGCCGAGATGCGTTTCATTCCCTCCAATGCGACAGTCCATATCGCGGGCAACACCATCTTCGGCGCCAAATCGGTGGATTTCGTTCCGCCCGACACGACTCCAGCCCGGCCGCTGCGTCCGAATGCGCACGTGCGGGCCTCGGCGGTGCAGCTGGAAGTCAACACCTTGTTCCAGTCGCTCATCGACCTGCTACGCAAGATCAATCCCGTCGATCTGAACGCGACACTGAGCGCACTGTCCGAAGGCCTGCGTGGTCATGGCGATGACCTGGGCGCGTTGCTGTCGGGCCTCAATACGTTGGCGCAGCAGGCGAATCCGAAACTCGCCACGCTGCAAGAGGATTTCCGTAAGGCCGCGGTTGTCGCCAACATTTACGCCGACGCCGCGCCCGATCTGAACACCGTGATCAACAATGTGCCGACGATTAGTAGGACGATCGTCGACCAGCGGCACAACCTGAATGACGCACTGCTGGCCACCATCGGGCTCTCCAACAACGCCTACGAGACGCTGGAGCCGGCGGAGCAGAACCTCATCGACTCCGTTAGCAGGCTGCGGGCCCCGCTGAAGGTAGGTGCTGACTACTCGCCGGAAATGGGCTGTTTGTTCCGCGGAATCAGCCGGGGAGTCCGAGAGTTCGCGCCATTGATCGGTGTCCGCAAAGCGGGCTTGTTCACATCGTCGAGCTTCATCTTGGGTTCGCCCGCCTACACCTATCCGGAGAGCCTGCCGATCGTCAACGCCTCCGGAGGTCCGAACTGCCGCGGATTGCCGGACATTCCGACCAAGCAGGCCGGGGGATCGTTCTACCGGGCGCCGTTCTTGGTCACTGACAACGCCTACATCCCCTACGAGCCGTTCACCGAACTGCAGGTCGATGCGCCCTCAACGCTGCAGTTCTTGTGGAACGGTGCTTTCGCAGAACGGGACAAATTCTGATGGCGCTCCTACCGTCCTACCGGTCGATGGCGATAAAAGTCAGCGTCTTTACAGCGGCCATGTTGCTGGTGGCCGCCGGCCTGGTGGTGGTCTTCGGTGATTTCCGGTTCGGTCCCCAAAACACCTACCACGCCACCTTCACCGACGCGTCCCAGTTGAAAGCCGGGCAAAAGGTACGTATCGCTGGCGTGCCGGTCGGTTCGGTCCAGAATGTCAAGCTCAACCGCGACAACAGCGTCGATGTGACGTTCGGAATCGACAAGCACTACACGCTGTATTCGTCCACGCGCGCGGTGATCCGGTATGAAAACCTGGTCGGCGACCGATTCCTAGAGATCACTGCAGGTCCGGGGGAGCTGCGCAAGCTGCCGCCGGGCGGCACGATCAACTCGGCGCACACTCAGCCCGCGCTGGATCTCGACGCGTTGCTGGGCGGACTACGGCCGGTGCTCAAGGGCCTGGACGCAGACAAGGTCAACACGATCAGCAGTGCCGTCATCGAGTTGTTGCAGGGGCAGGGTGGAGCGTTGTCGAAGGTGCTGGCCAGTACCAGCGCGTTCTCGTCGGCGCTAGGCAAACGTGACCAGTTGATCGGTGACACGATCACCAACCTCAATGCGGTGCTTTCGACCGTCGACCATAAGAGCGCGCAATTCTCGGCCAGCGTTGATCAGCTGCAGCAATTGATCACCGGGCTTGCCAAAAACCGGGACACGATCGGGGGTGCTATCCCGCCGTTAGCGTCGACGACGACCGATCTAACGCAACTGCTGCAGAATTCACGCCGGCCGCTGCAGGGCATCCTGGAAAACGCCCGGCCGCTGGCTACCGAACTGGACAACCGCAAGGCCGAGATAAACAACGATGTCGAGCAGCTGGGCGAAGACTACCTGCGGCTTGCCGCGCTTGGCGCCTACGGGGCGTTCTTCAACATCTATTTCTGCACAGTGACGATCAAGATCAACGGGCCAGCAGGAAGCGACATTCTGCTACCGATTGGCGGCCAGCCGGATCCCAGCAAGGGGAGGTGCGCCTTTGTCAAGTGATGCTGAACCGCGCAAGCGTAGCGGGTCGCCACGCATGCAACCTCGTGGTGATCGCAAGCGCGGCGGAGCCGGGCGTAGCGGGTCGCCACGCATGCAACCTCGCGATCCGCTGCGCACCGGCATCTTCGGCTTGGTGCTGGTGGTCTGCGTCGTGTTTATCGCGTTTGGCTACAGCGGGTTGCCATTCTGGCCGCAGGGACAAACGTACGACGCCTACTTCACCGACGCCGGCGGCATTACGCCTGGTAACTCTGTCTATGTGTCGGGACTCAAGGTCGGCAAGGTAGTGGCCGTGGGTCTGGCCGGGGACAGCGCCAAGATCACTTTCAGCGTGGACCGCCACGTCGCCGTCGGCGATCAGTCGCTGGCGGCGATCCGGACCGATACCATCCTCGGCGAGCGCTCCGTCTCGGTGAGCCCGGCGGGCACCGGCAAGGCGACCAGTATCCCGCTGAGCCGGACGACTACTCCGTACACGCTCGCCGGCGCACTCGAGGATCTGAGCCAAAACGCGAACAACCTGAACAAGCCCCAGTTCGAACAGGCGTTGAAGGTACTCACCGACACACTGCGCGACGCCACCCCGGAGCTGCGCGGTGCCCTGGACGGGGTGACGTCGCTGTCCCGCACCTTGAACCACCGTGACGAGGCGCTGCAAGACTTGTTGGCGCACGCGAAGTCGGTGACATCGGTGTTGTCGCAGCGCGCCGAACAGGTCAACAGGCTGATCGTCGACGGCGACGCGTTGTTCGCCGCGCTCGCCAAGCGGCGTGCCGCGTTGAGCCAGCTGATCTCCGGGATTAGTGATGTCGCAGCACAAATCTCCGGCTTCGTCGCCGACAACCGCAAGGAGTTCGGCCCCGCGCTGAACAAGCTCAACCTGGTGCTGGACAATCTCAACGAGCGCCGTGACTACATCACCGAGGCACTCAAACGGCTGCCCACCTACGCGACCGAGCTCGGTGAGGTGGTCGGATCTGGTCCGGGATTCAACGTCAACGTCTTCAGCGTGTTGCCGGCGCCGATGATCGCCACGGTATTCGACCTTGTCTATCAGCCAGGCAAGCTGCCGGATAGCCTTGCCGACTACCTGCGCGGGTTTATCCAGGAACGCTGGATCATCAGGCCGAAGTCGCCATGATGGCGAAAGTCGGCATGGTGAAGGGGATCGCCGGCGGGCGGGGACTGCGCTACGGCGCCGTGATCGCGTTGGTCGCGGTGCTGGTGGGCGGTGTCTATGTGCTCTCGTCGGGAAGGAACAGCCGAACTATCGTCGGCTATTTCGCGTCTGCTGTCGGGATCTATCCCGGAGATCAGGTCCGCGTTCTTGGCGTCCCGGTAGGCGAGATCGACGCGATCGAACCACGGGCTTCCGATGTGAAGATCACCATGTCGGTGTCCAAAGACGTCAAGGTGCCCCTGGACGCCCGCGCCGTCATCATGTCGCCGAACCTGGTGGCGGCGAGGTTCATCCAGCTCACCCCGGCATACACCGGCGGAGCGGTATTGCCCGACGGCGGCAGCATAGATCTGGGCCGCACTGCGGTCCCGGTGGAATGGGATGAAGTGAAGGAGGCGCTGAGCCAACTCGCCGCCCAGCTCAGTCCGGCGTCCGGACAAATGCAAGGGGTACTGGGCGCAGCGATCAACCAGGCCGCGGACACGCTCGACGGCAACGGTGAGTCGTTCCACAACGCGTTGCGTGAGCTTGCGCAAGTTGCTGGGCGCCTGGGGGATTCGCGCGACGACATCTTCGGCACGGTCAAGAACCTGCAGGTACTGGTCAACGCACTGGCGGCAAGTAACGAACAGATCGTGCAGTTCGCCGGAAATGTGTCGTCGGTGTCGCAGGTGCTCGCGGACAGCTCGCGCAATCTGGACGGCACCTTGGCCACGCTTAACAAGGCGATGGTGGACATCCGAGGATTCCTGCATGAAAACAACTCGACGCTGATCGGAACGGTCAACAAGCTCAATGACTTCGCCCAGACGTTGAGTGACCAGAGCGACAACATCGAGCAGGTGCTGCATGTGGCCGGCCCCGGCATCGCCAACTTCTACAACATCTATGACCCGGCGCAGGGCACGCTGAACGGCCTCGTGTCGATACCTGAATTTGCCAATCCCGTCCAGTTCATCTGCGGTGGCTCGTTCGACACGGTCGCCGGGCCATCGGCACCCGACTACTTCAGGCGCGCCGAGATCTGTCGTGAACGGCTGGGGCCGGTGCTGCGCCGGCTCACCATGAACTACCCACCGATCATGTTCCATCCGCTCAACACGATCACGGCGTATAAGGGTCAGATCATCTACGACACCCCAGCCACCCAAGCCAAGGCGCAGACACCGGTTCCCGAGCTGACCTGGATACCCGCTCAACGATCGCCAACCATGCAGAACCCGGCGGACCTCCAGAGCCTGCTGGTCCCGCCCGCCCCGGAGGTCGGCCCCACTCCAGGCCCGGCGCCCCTGCCAGCACCGGCTCCAGCGTCTACCGAACCGCTACCGGCTGAACAAAGTTCTGGCAGATGAATCGAATCTTGCTGCGCGGCAGCGTGTTAGCGGCAGCTAGCGCGCTGTTGGCCGGTTGTCAATTCGGCGGCCTGAACTCGCTGCCCCTGCCCGGCACGGCCGGTCATGGCAGTGGCGCATACACAATCACCGTCGAAATGGCCGACGTGGCAACGCTGCCGCAGAACTCGCCAGTCATGGTCGACGAGGTCACCGTCGGCAGTGTCTCCGGCATTCAAGCCAAGCAACGGGCCGACGGAAGTTTTTATGCTGCAGTGAAATTGGCGTTGGACAAGGATGTGGTGTTGCCAGCCAATGCGACCGCGAAAGTCGCTCAGACGTCGCTGCTGGGCTCGCTACACATCGACCTGACCGGTCCCCGGAACCAGCCGCCGAACGGCAGGCTGAGCAACGGGGCGACAATCCAGGAGTCCAGCACGGGCCGCCTTCCCACCACGGAAGAGGTGTTCTCCGCGCTCGGTTTGGTGATCAACAAGGGCAATGTCGGTGCGTTAGAAGACATCACCAATGAGACCTACCAGGCCGTGGCAGGTCGGCAGGACCAGTTCGTCGACCTAATTCCCAGGCTCGCCGAGTTGACGGCGGGACTCAATCGCCAGGTCAACGACATCATCGACGCGGTCGACGGGATAAACCGGTTTTCCGCGATCCTGGCCAGCGACAAGGACAACCTGGGCCGGGCGTTGGACACATTGCCTGAAGCGGTACGCGTGCTCAACAACAACAGAGATCGCATCGTTGAGGTGTTCGCGGCGCTCGAGCGGCTAGCGATGGTCACGTCGCACGTGCTCACCAAAATCAAGGTGGACTTCGCCGCAGACCTCAAAGGCTTGTACTCGGTGGTCAAGGCTCTCAACGACAACCGAAAAGACTTCGTCACCTCACTGCAACTCTTGTTGACCTTCCCGTTCCCCAACTTCGGTATCAAGCAGGCCGTACGCGGTGACTACCTCAACGTGTTCACCACCTTCGACCTCACCTTGCGCCGGATCGGTGAGACGTTCTTCACCACGTCGTACTTTGACCCGAACATGACGCACCTGGCCGAGGTTCTCAACCCGCCCGACTTCTTGATCGGCGAGCTAGCCAATCTGTCCGGACAAGCCGCTGATCCGTTCAAAATCCCCGCCGGTACGGCCGCGGGTCAGTAAGGGGCAGTAGGGATGAGGCGCAGATGATAGACCGACTGACCAAGATCCAGGTTGGCATTTTCGCGCTGGTCACCGCCATCACGCTGACTTTGATAGTGATTTTTTATCTGCGGGTGCCGGCCGCGTTCGGTATCGGGACGTATCACGTGACCGCCGACTTCGAGGCCGGCGGTGGCCTGTACAAGAACGCCAACGTCACTTTCCGTGGTGTCGCCGTCGGCCGGGTGGAGTCGGTGGGGCTCAATCCCAGTGGTGTTGATGCCCAAATGCGGCTGAACAGCGGCACCGCGATCCCGTTGAATGTGATCGCCTCGGTAAAGAGTGTGTCGGCCATCGGTGAACAGTACGTCGACCTGGTGCCTCCCGCGAAGCCGTCATCGATCAAGTTGCGCAACGGATCCCGGATCCAGCGGAGCAACACCAGAATTGGCGAAGACGTCGCCACCCTGCTGCACCAGGTCGAGGCACTAGTCAACAGCCTCGGCGACACCCGGCTTCGGGACTTGCTGCATGAGACGTTCGCCGCGGCTAACGGCTCCGGTCCCGAACTGGCCCGGCTGCTCGAATCTGCGCGGTTGCTCGTCGACGAGGCCAACGCCGACTACCCACAAATCTCGCAGTTGATCGATCAGGCGGGCCCGTTACTGCAAGCCCAGATTCGTGCCGGCGCCGACATCAAATCCCTTGCCGATGGGCTGGCGCGGGTCACCTCCGAGCTGCGGCAGGCCGACCCCCAGGTGCGGTCAACGCTGGCTAACGCCGCGAGTACGGCCGACGAGGGCAGCACCGCGTTCTCCGGTATCCGTCCCTCCTTTCCGGCGCTAGCGGCCAGCCTGGCCAACCTGGGCCGGGTAGGCGTGATCTATCACAAGTCGATTGAACAGCTGTTGGTAGTCTTGCCGGCGTTGTTTGCGGCGCTCACCACGGCCGCGGGTGGAGCACCTCAAGACGAGGGCGCCAAGTTGGACTTCAAGGTCGACCTGAACGACCCGCCGCCCTGCGCCGTCGGCTTCCTGCCTCCGCCGTTGATCCGGTCGCCGGCCGACGAGACGCTGCGGGAGCTCCCGAAGGACATGTACTGCAAGGCCGCCCAGAACGATCCCAGCACGGTACGGGGCGCGCGCAACTACCCATGCCAGGAGTACCCCGGCAAACGCGCACCGACGATTCAGCTGTGTCGTGACCCGAAAGGCTATGTGCCGGTGGGTACTAACCCATGGCGCGGTCCGCCGATCCCGTCCGGTACGCCGGTAACTGATGGACGAAACATCTTGCCGCCCAACAAGTTTCCATATATTCCACCAGGAGCTGATCCCGATCCTGGCGCGCCTATCGTCGGCCCGCCTCCACCGGGTGAGGTGGCGGGTCCAGGGCCGGCGCCGCACCAGCCCGCGATGGTTCCGCCGCCGCCCAACGACAACGGGCCGCCGCCGCCGTTCACGTCGTGGATGCCGCCGGGGTACCCGCCGCAGCCGCCCCAGTTGCCGTACCCGGCGACGATCCCCCCGCCGCCATCACCGGAAGGCACCGGCCCAACGCCTGGTCCGCAGCCGCAGGCCAGCGGCCCGGCTTACACCACGTATGACCAAAACACCGGAGCCTTTGCAGACCCGGCGGGGGGCACTGGTATTTTCGCGCCCGGTATCAATGGCGCATCCAGTGCTGAGAATTGGGTAGACCTCATGCGTGATCCAAGGCCGCTTTAGTGGCGGATGTTGTGACCTCTCGTGTTACGGGGCAGCCGCCGACACCGCCGCGCGTTCGTCGGCGGGCATCCCGGGCGGCTGGCCCCGCGAAAGGCCAGCCCGGCGCCACCACCACGGTTCGGGCCGACGGTGCGGCCGGACAGCCAAAGCCGGCCCAGCCCAGCCGGCCAGAGCGGCCAGTTGGGCCGAGCGGGCGCGTCAAGCCGCCGCCGCGCCGGCCCGCTCACCGCGTGCTGGTCGGATCGATCGCCCTGGCCGGCGCACTGCTGGCGATTACCGCGCTGGCCGGCTGCCTGACCGCCCTGGTCGTCCAGCATCGGCACAACGAGGCCGAACAAGCGCGCGACCAGCGCTTTGTCGACACCGCGACGCAGACGGTGGTCAACATGTTCAGCTATCGGCCGGACAATATCGACGAGAGCGTCAACCGATTCGTGAACGGCACCAGCGGCCCGCTGCGCGGCATGCTCAGCTCCAACAACAACGTCGACAACCTCAAAGGCCTGTTTCGCTCCACTAACGCGACATCCGAAGCCGTCGTCAACGGTGCTGCCCTGGAAGGCGTCGACCCGGTAACCGACAATGCGTCGGTGCTGGTGTCGGTGCGGGTGACGGTCGCCGACATCGATGGCGTCAACAAGCCGTCGATGCCTTATCGCTTGCGGGTCATCGTGCACGAGGACGACGGCGGGCGGATGACCGGCTATGACCTGAAATATCCAGACGGCGGCAACTGATGCGGTGGTTGAACGCTGTCACCTGCTCCGTGCTGGTCGCGGTTATCGTCGGGTTGTCCGCCGCGGGTGGCTGGTTCTATTGGGAGCGGGTCCAAACCGGTGGCGAGGAGTCAGCGCGGGCGGTCCTGCCCGAGCTGGCGGCCAAGGAGATACCCGAGGTTTTCGCTTACGACTACCAGACCGTCGAACGCAGCCTCACGGCTGCCTATCCGTTGCTGACGCCTGACTATCGCCACGAGTTCCAGAAGAGCGCCGATTCGCAGATCATCCCGGAGGCGAAGAAACGCGAGGTGGTCGTTCAGGCCAATGTCGTGGGCGTGGGGGTCATGTTCGCCAAACGCGATTCGGCGTCGGTGATGGTTTACATGAACCGCACCGTGACGGACAAGTCACGGCAGCCGCTCTACGACGGCAGCCGGTTGCGGGTCGACTTCACGAAGATCGGCGACAAATGGCTGATCGCCTACATCACGCCCATCTAGGCATGACGGTGCGGCGGCCCGAGCACGAACGTGCGGCTAGCTTCACATTCGGCACCGAACGTGCGGCTAGCTTCACGTTCGGCAAAGATCCGAATGGCTCGGTAGCTCTCAATAACACATGGCAATGTTGTTGCAGTACAACGGATAACGTTGGACCGGGCTGGGTGGCGGTCCGACCAGCTGCAGCGAGAACGGTTGCTTGCTCATCTCGGGCTGCAGGCCGCAGACGGCGCCGTGCAATGTGGTGTGCGTACCGGCGAGCGTCGCATCATCGAACGAATACGTTTCGGTGGACGGTGCGGTGCTGCCGTCCGGACACGACACGCCTTCGGGCTGATTCACCTGGAAGGTCCAAAGCACGCTCGCCAGCCGAGCCCTGGCGCTGAAGTTCTGCAGCCGGTCGGCGCGGGTGATCTGCTCGGGCGTCTGACTCGCCACATTCAGAGCACATTGGAACGCCCAGGTGACCGGGTCGGAATAATCGGCCTGGTTTCGGGTCCCGGATGGCTGGTCACACAACGCGGTGATAGTCCAGGTAACCCCGGACACGCCGGCCTGGTTGAAGTTGTAGTTGCCGTCCGGCGGTGGGCCGACGGCACTCGCAGGGTCGGCGGATTGCAGTGCAATCCCGAGTGCAATGGCCGAGAGGATGCCGGCACCAGCGGCCAGCCCGCGACGGATGTATGGCACGGTGTTCCTCTCTTCGCGCTGGAAGTTACGTCGTGTCGCGCGCCGGCGCCTCGGCGAGTGCGTCGAGAAATGATCGCGCCCAGCGATCGACGTCATGGGCGAGCACTTGGCGTCGCAGCGACCGCATCCGGCGCCGTGCCTCCTCGGCCGGCTGATTGAGCGCCGCCTCGATCGCGTCCTTGACCCCTTCTAGGTCGTGCGGGTTGACCAGATAGGCCTGCCGGAGTTCCGCGGCGGCCCCGGTGAATTCGGACAGGACGAGCGCGCCGCCAAGATCGTTGCGGCACGCGACGTACTCCTTGGCCACCAGGTTCATCCCGTCCCGCAGCGGGGTAACCAGCATGACATCACTGGCCACATAGAACGCGATGAGTTCATCGCGGGGAACCGGACGGTGCAAGTAGTGCACCACGGGATGACCGACCTCGCCGTATTCGCCATTGATGTGGCCAACCTGGCGTTCGATGTCATTGCGCAGAAGCTGGTAGCTCTCGACCCGTTCGCGGCTTGGTGTTGCCAGCTGGACTAGGACGGTGTCGTCCCGCTTCGCGCGACCCTCGGCGAGCAGCTCAGCGAAGGCCTTCAACCGAACATCGATGCCCTTGGTGTAGTCGAGTCGGTCGACGCCAAGCAGGATCTTGCGGGGGTTGCCCAACTCGGCCCGGATTTCGCGGGCGCGGCGCCGGATGTTGCGGTCGCGGGCCGCTTGGTCGATCTCTCTGGAGTCGATCGAGATGGGAAACGCGCCCACCTGGACCGTGCGGGACTCCTCCTCGGCCCGCTTCGCGGGCTGCATTGTCGCCAGATGGCGCGCGCTTGCGATCGCCGCGAACTGCACCGCACCGAACCGTGACCGCACACCAACCAATCCGCGCGACGTGTTGGCGCCGAGCAGATGCCGGGACAGGAACAGGAAATTCTGTGCACCGCTGGCCAGATGGAACCCCACTAGGTCAGCCCCGAGCAGACCCTCGATGATCTCGGTGCGCCACGGCATCTGCATGAACAGCTCTACCGGCGGGAACGGGATGTGCAAGAAGAAACCGATGGTCAGGTCGGGCCGCATCGTGCGCAGCATCCTCGGTACCAGCTGTAGTTGGTAGTCCTGCACCCATACGGTCGCACCGTGGGCGGCCGTGCGTGACGTGGCTTCGGCGAAGCGACGGTTGACATCGACATAACATTCCCACCACTCGCGGTGGTAAATGGGCTTGACGATGACGTCGTGGTACAGCGGCCACAGCGTAGCGTTCGAGAACCCTTCGTAGTACTCGGCGACGTCCTGTGTGCTCAGCCGTACCGGATACAGTGTCAGGTCATCCTGGATGAACGGCTCGATATCCAGGTCGAGGTCCACGTCGTCGTCGACCACGCCCGGCCAACCGACCCAGGCCCCCCGCCGCCGACGCAGCAGCGGCTCTAACGCCGTGACCAACCCGCCTGGACTGCGCTTCCAGGTCGCAGTGCCATCGGGAAGCCGCACCTGATCGACTGGCAGTCGATTGGCGACCACCACGAAGTCGGAATCCCCGAGGCGCTCGCCACGTGAGGCCTTCGAGCCGTGGTCGCCGCCCGGAGCCATTTACGTCTCGTGTTTCGCTGGCCCAATGCCGAGCATGGATAAGAAAATCCGGCACTCGTCCGCGTCGTTGGCATACGCGGCGACGACGCGCCTGGCCTGGCTTGCCGTGCTGTCGGCCAGTGGCTCGACGTCGTCAATTTCGCCAGGGTCAGATTTTGTAGGCATTACTTAACTGTAAGGGAAGCTCGTACTGCGTCGCAGCTGTCGCAGGTGTCCCGGTGGCTACGCCAGGCTCGGCATGCGGCGCAGACTGCCGAGATTCTGGGCAAGGCCCTCGATGGGGACACTGCCAGGATGCGATTGAGATGAATCTCCTAGCGAACGTTTGAGGCATCCACGCCGCCGCCTGTTGCGGGCCGATACCTGGGCGGCCATCGACCGCGGTTGACGATTGCCGCGCCGCTGACGGCAGGTTCGCTGACCGGCGCTGACGTCGAAGAACTCGACATCCAGGCGCGGACAACCGACTGTCTGGCGCACTTCCCGCAGCCCGCCGCACAGTCGTCGGTTTGAGCTGACGCTCGTTATTCAGTGGCAAACGAAGCACAGCGCCGCGAAAAAAATATTATCCTAAGCCGCATTGCGGCTCGCCGGCCGGTGCCCAAGGCTCCGGGAGGAGAAACAATGACTCTCACTCCAGCTGATGTCCACAACGTCGCCTTCTCGAGGGCGCGCATTGGCAAGCGCGGTTACAGCGAGCAAGAAGTCGATATCTTCATCGACCTGGTTGAGCAGGAGCTGACTCGACATATCGAGGAAGACGTGGAACTCCGCAATCGGAACGCCGAGCTCCGTAACCGCGACGGGGGGCTCCGTAAGCGGGAAGTCGCGCTGGCCGAGCGGGAAGCCGCCGTGTGTCAACACGAAGACCAGGTCCGCCAGCAGGAAATCCGGCTTCGCCAGCAGGAAACCCAGCTTTCCCACCTGGAGGCGCAACTCGCTCAGCGAGGAGCCCCGCTTCCTCAGCAGCTAGCCCAGCTTCGCTATCGGGAGGCTCAGCTTGCTCAGCATCAAGCTGAGCTCACTCAGCAGGAAGCTGAACTAGCCCAATGGGAATCCGAGCTTGACCAGCGCGAAGCGGAGCTTGACCAGCGGTTGGACCAACAGCAGGCGGTGGCCTCCCGCGTTGGCGCAGAGGTCGCAAACCACCAGATGGCGCGGCCGTATCCGCCCGTGTCGCAAAACGGGGCCAACGGCACGTCGCATCGCCAGGAGGGGCGGACAGTCGCCTCGGTTCACGGCCGCCATGACATGGAGCGGATGGCGATTCGGGCGGTGACCGACACGCTCGGCAACACCATCACCGAAACGGTCCATGAGCGGCTGCGCAGGAGCGATATTGACCACGACGGTTCGGGTGTGGCGTCCGAACAGTTCCCCCAACTTGACCAGCTGAAGCAACAGAACGCAGAGCTTGCCCGCACCAATGGCCTCCTCAAGGCTGCCGCGGCTCTTCTGGCGGCGGCGCTGGACCAGCCGTAGTGGTGTGCTCGTCGGAAACCGACGGCTGAGCCGGCCGGGCTGCTCGATGCTGGAGGAGCCGCTGGCATGGTGCTGATTCGTAGCTGCTGACACCGGTCAGCCCGGCGGCGAATGCGCTGGGTGCTGGCCGTAACGTGGAAAAGGTCGGACCAGATACGCAGCAAGCCTGATAAGCGAGGTAGGCCGAATGACAGTCTCCGACCAAACCAACACACACGAGCTGGTGGCCTACGAAACTCTGGACGACGGCCGCATCGCCCGGATCTGGCTCAACCGGCCCGACGCCCACAACGCGCAGAACCGCACCTTGCTGGTTCAGCTTGATGAGGCGTTTAGCCGCGCCGAGGCTGACGACGCCGTTCGTGTGGTGATTCTGGCGGCGCGTGGCAGGAACTTTTCTGCCGGTCACGACTTGGGCTCAGACGCGGCGTTGCTGGAACGCAAGCCCGGACCGGGGCAGCATCCGACCTTCCGCTCGTACGGCGCTACCCGCGATGCGGTCGCGGAGAAGACCTATCTGCAGGAGTGGCACTACTTCTTCCAAAACACCTGCCGTTGGCGCGATCTGCGTAAAATCACCATCGCCCAGGTGCAGGGCAACGCGATCTCGGCAGGTTTGATGCTGATCTGGGCATGCGATCTGATTGTTGCTGCCGACAACGCGAAGTTCAGCGATGTGGTCGCGGTGCGCATGGGTATGCCGGGCGTCGAATACTACGCTCACCCTTGGGAATTCGGTCCGCGTAAGGCCAAAGAGCTGCTGTTGACTGGCGATGCGCTGGACGCCGACGAGGCCTACCGGCTCGGCATGGTGTCCAAGGTTTTCCCGCTCGAGGAGCTGGAGGCCAAGACGCTCGAGTTCGCCCGCCGCATCGCCGAGCGGCCCACCATGGCGGCGTTGCTGATCAAGGATTCGGTCAACGCCGCCTCCGATGCGATGGGATTCACCGAGGCGCTGCGGCATGCATTCCACGTGCACGAGCTTGGGCACGCCCATTGGGCAGCCCGCAACGAGAACCGGTACCCGGTTGGCCTGCCGCCCGATGTGGAGGATTGGCGCACCGCGAAGCCGGCGAAGGTGGCCCGCCGCGACACACCGTAGCCGCGACGGGCGGGCACAGGGTCACCAAGTCGACCGTTGATCAGATGTTGATGGTGGCCGCCGCTTGACCCGCACGGATCTAGTTGCACCCGTGACGGATTCGCTGGATTGTTTTGCTCAGCGATGCGGAACCCGTGTTGGCGCTGACGGTCTACGTGGGGTGGTGTGAGTCTGGCGTGGACGCCGTGCCGGCGTCGCGGTCGGCGAGCATAGCGACGGCCGACCAGTCCAGGTGTCCGTTGCCGGTTGCCACCAGGGTCAGCAGGCGGTCGCGCAGCAGACTGGCGACGGGCAGCGGCACCTGCAGGTCTGATGCGGCGGCGAGCACCAGCCGCAGGTCTTTGAGGCCGAGGGTCGCCGCGAACCCGGCCGGCTCGAATTCCTGTCGCGCGATCAGCCCGCCGTAGGTCTGATACGCCGGCGCGGTGAACAATGTTGAGGTAAGGATGTCGACGTACTGCTGCCTGTCAACGCCGGCCTTGGTGACCAGCGCGACGGCCTCGCCGACGGTCTCGACGGCCGACGCGAGCAGGAAGTTGCCGCTCAGTTTCACCAAGTTGGCAGCGTGCGGTTGTTCGGATACCACGAAGGTCCGCTGGCCGATAGCGTCGAACAGCGGGAGCAGCGGCTCTAGAACCTGCGGAGCGCCCGCGGCGATGACGAAAAGTTCTGCGGCAGAAGAAGCTTCTGGCCTGCCGAACACCGGCGCCGCGGCATACCGCTGACCGGCTTGGGTGTGCGCGGCCGCCAGGCGCTCCGACAGCGCGACGCTGATGGTGCTCGATGAGACATGGGTGGCGCCCGGTGCTAGCGAAGTCACAATGCCGTCCTCACCAAACACCACATCCTCGACGGCCCGGTCGTCGGAGAGCATGGAAAAGACAACCGCACCGCTGCTGGCTTCGGCGACGGTGCGCGCCGCCGTCGCGCCTTGCTGAACGAGGGCCTGCGCTTTGTCGGGTGAACGGTTGTAGACGGTGACTTGGTGACCCGCTTTCACCAGGTTGGCGGCCATGCCGCTGCCCATGTTCCCCAGGCCGATGAATCCGATGTCCATGCCATCCACCATGCCGTGTTCCTCGGAGGCATGGTGAAAGATGTGCTACATGAAACAACGACTCGGAGGCAATCGGATCCTAGTGACCGGTGCGGCGTCGGGCATTGGTCAAGCCACCGCGTTGCGGTTGCTGGACGAGGGTGCCACCGTGGTGGGAGCCGACATCGTGGCGGACGGGCTGGCCAAGACTCAGGCTCGGGCCGACGAGGCGGCAACAGGCGACCGGCTCACCACTATCCAGATGGATGTCGCTAACGAGGATTCCGTCATCGACGGCGTGTGCTGGGCAGTCAAAACGCTCGGCGGCTTGGATTCATTGATCAACGCGGCCGGCATCTTGGGCGCCGCTCACACCCACCAGACCAGCACTCAGCAGTGGAATCAGATCATCGCCATCAACCTGACCGGTACCTTCCTGGTGGTCCGCGAAGCGCTGCCGGCGCTACTGGCGAATTCACGCAGCGTGATCGTCAATTTCAGCTCTACTTCGGCATCTTTTGCGCACCCATACATGGCGGCATACGCGGCGAGCAAGGGTGGAATTCAGGCCTTTACCCATTCATTGGCACTCGAATACGCGAAGGAGGGTCTGCGCGCGGTCTGCGTCGCGCCAGGCAGCATCAAGTCCGGGCTCACCGATGCTGCGGGGGGCTACATTCCGAAAGATGCCGATTGGTCGCTGTTTCCCAGGCTTATGCCGATACTGCCCACCACACTGGAATCCAGCCGCACCGGGATGGCCGATCCTGCTGCCGTCGCCGGCGTGATCGCCATGCTGGTGTCTGAGGACGGCGCGTTCATCACCGGCACCGAAATCCGCATCGACGGCGGTACACATGCGTGAGGAGCGCCCTAGAGGTTCTGGTCAATCCGACGTCAGTTGACGCACGGGACGCCGCCGCCGTCGATGGGTTGCCCTTGGTCGGGCGTGGGGTAAGGGCTGGTGTCGTAGCTGTACGGCGGATAGGTGCCGGTCTTCTTGGAAGTGGTGGTGGTTTCGTCCGTCGCGCTGTCGTCGGCGGCCGGCAATGAATAGTTGGTGTCAACGATCACTCGGATGTGTCCGGACGCCAACTTGGGATCCGCTTGGTTAGGGGCGTCGATGCCGAGCAGGGTGGCCACGTTCTGGGCATCGGTGTCCGCTCCGGCGCCGTATTGAATCGAGGCGGTAGTCGGCTCGCCTGAGCTGCGGTCGCGGACCTGACCCGCGGTGTAGCCGTGCTTTTTCAGCGCCCGGGACACCTCGCTGGCGAGTCCGGTCAAGCTTCCGGCATTGATCACGTCCACGACGGTGGACGGATTCGGCTTGCTGGGCGTGGTGGTGGTTGCGGAGGTGGGCGGGGCGGCGCCGATCGCCGACGCCACCTCAGCCTTGATCGCGGCCGGGTCGACGATGTTGACGTCCTGGCCGTCGATGTTGTCGTAGCGCACTACCGGCAGCGTCCGGAATTCGGCCCGGTTTTCTCCCACGCCGTTCGCGAGCGCTCCCAATCGCTGGATCAGGTCTTCGTTCCAACCCGCCGACAGCACGACATCTTTGCGCGCCACTGCCATCAGGCTCTTGAGCTTGTCTAGGTTGGTGAAGGTGCCCGTGTCCCGAAGCTCCCGCATGACCGAGGATATGAATGCCTGCTGTCGATGGGTGCGGTCGAGGTCCCCGTTGTCGAGGCCATGACGCTGCCGGACAAACGCGAGCGCCTCCGAAGCATCCAGTCGCTGTCGCCCGGCCGGGAAGTCGGCACCGGAATATGAGTCGTAGACAGCGTGATTGAGGCACACCTCAACACCGCCCAAGGTGTGGGCCAGATCGTAGAAACCGGCCAAATTGATCTCGGCGAAATAGTCGATCGGCACGCCGGTCAGGCTTCGCACCGCGCGCAAGGTCGCCGCCCGGGCGGCTTCGCGCCCCCGCATCTCCAGCTCTTTCTGATCGTCGACACCCTGATCGGCGAGCTGCTGCGCGACATATTGCTTAGTCAGCCCGTAGGCCTCTTTGATCTTGATGTGGTTGTATCCGGGAACGCCGCTGAAGGCCACCCAGTCATCGCGGGGGATGGAAAACGCGACCGCCTTATTGTCGGCACCGACGTGCACCAGTATCAGGGTGTTGGTGTTATAGCCCCCGTCGTCGGAATCGCCAGCGTGCAGCTGCTTCAGGATCGACCAAGGCAGATCATTGCCCTGCTGGTCTTTGCGTGAGTCCAAGCCGATGAGCAAGATGTTGATGTTGTTGTCGGTGGATCGCGGATCGTCCGCGGTTAGGGCCTGCGAAACGGTGATGCCTCCCAGCGCACCGTGGGCTACCCAATAGCCGGCTCCGGTCAGCAGCACCGCGACGAGCGATGTCAGCGTCATGAAGCCCCGGGTCAGCGCTATGCGGATTCGTGACGGCTTACGAACGGCGCGATGCCGATGCCGAGGACCGCGAGAACGCGCCATCAGAAACCTCGATCAATTACTAGCGCACCACCTAGCACCGCATCAGCGGTTTGCGGTGATGTCGCAGGCAGCATGGTGTCAAGTATGCGGTAGCTTGCTGTGAAGCCCCCAATCGAATGGGTCGTGCGAAGATCGATGTGGGCAGGCTCACCTGGCCGGACGCGGCCAAGTTCCCGTCCGCATTCGCCCGCTACCAGTACGGTCTGACGAAAACCCGCAAGTTCGCAAGGGTTGCTGCGGGGTCTTGGACCTGACCTCGCGGGAGCGACCTCAGCAGGAGTAGGTGTCCTAAGTTGATCGACCTCAACTCGTGCCCGCCGGGCAGCTCAGTACCGCCGTCACCGGCCGCGGCGCGCGGCGTCCGGCGGGTATGGGACAAGACACCGGCGGGGCTGCGATTGGTCGTTCCGGTCGCCTTGTTGTTGATCGTGGTCGTGGTGGGCTTCCAGGTTTGGACGAAGTCGTCGCGAGCCGACTGGTCACGGCTGCCGAGCAAACTCATCTGCCAGGTGCAGTCCGGGTCAACGCCGCCGTCTTCCATGACGGTGGCCTCGGTTGATGTCACGCATCCACGAAGCAACGTGTTGCAGCTAGCGGTTCGATTCGCCCAGCCACTACCGCCGTCGCTGAGCACGGATTCGCAGACCGCGGGTTGGGTCGGCGCGGAGCTGACTTACACCATCGCCAACAACGGCACGAAATTCGTTCAACTGGGCCCGCAGCAGAGCGCCGATGGCTTGTCGATCACGGCCATCCAAGGCACCCCGCGGACCGACAAGGTGAACGTCCGGCCCGACAACGAGACTCATGCCGCCAGGACCGCTCCGGATACCGTCGGGATCAGCCTCGACCTGGCGAAACTCGGGATCACCGACGGCCTGGTGAACCCAGGGCTCACCATCTCTTCTTGGCTCACCACGCCGCCGAGTGCGGCGGCCAGGTACGCCGCGCAGATCTGTCACGGCTAGCAAAGTTTTGTGCGGGGCGATCAGCAGTACGGGTATTCGATGTGCCACCGGCCGTTTACCCAGTCGGCGCGGAATTGGCCGCCCAATCGGGGATCGGTGTCATTCACGACGCCCGTCCCTCCCATGTTGGGCGTAAAGCCGGGCGGATCCCAGGTGACGGACCGGGGGTTGGGTGGTGTGTCTGGTGTGCAACCCTTTTGCTTCGCGATGTAGCCATCGATGACCCGCTGCTCGGCGGTGGCTTGATCTCCACTATCGGGTGCTGGATCGGCGGGGCACATCGCCTTCGCGTCGCACACGCTTTCGGTCGCGTCGACCAACATCACCTCGGTGACGTGTGAGTGTGGTGCCGTGCAGCACATCAGCACCGCCGTCACGGCAAATCCGGTGACCGCTGCGGTGCCGAGCGCGCCGGCGGGTCCACTGCTGCGATTGAGCATGCTCCCTCCCGGGGATTCGCATCGGATCTTTGCGACCCGAGCCGTGTGTTTCAGGCCGGCGCGGGGCAAGTTACCGGACCTTCGCGGTTTCGTCGCCCGACTTGTAATAAAAACTAATATTTGAACCCATGACAATTTCGGCGACGTATACGCCGAGCGGTTCAACTTCGTAGTAATAGTGAACGTTGCCGTGCGCGTCTAGCGTCGTAGCGCAGGTGTAGCCCGGCGCACCACACCGTACTTTAAGCGGTATCGCGAGCACGGTGATCACAAGCACAACGGCCATCCCGACCGCAACGGGGACCCGATTCAATGCGTACCTCGCCGGTGAAGGATGCACCATGGTGGCAGTGTATGCGGCTCGGCTTGGGCGGTATGGGAAGTGCCGCCGCCTATCATCTGGCGTCCCGGAATTCGGGCTAAAGCTAAGCCATGATGACGCTTTCGCCCAAGGGGTGGCAGTTGTCTGGTCATGAACGAGCCTGGCTAGACGTGCGCCGACGTCGTCAGGCAGGTCAACGGGATGCATCCCACTTGGAATCTGACCAATGCTCAGCACTTCGTGGGTGCCGCCGAACAGAGGTACTGCAACGTTCGCAGCCCCGAGGCTTCAGCAGTGGTTGTTAGCCTGTATTCGTTGCAGCAGAGCGTATTTCGGCTTGCGTAACGAGGGTTAAGCGACCTTGCGGGCATCGGTCGGGGTAGTGGCTCACCACCATTGCCATCGATTCCCGCCCGCTTTCTGGCGTTGGGCGCCATGATGTCAAGTACCTGATAGCACCGAGGGCAGGCGATGTCATTTGTTCTTGTGGCGCCGGATATGTTGGAGACGGCGGCAGCGGATGTAGCGCGGGTCGGTTCGGCAGTGGCGGCCGCCAATCTGGCCGCACTCGTCCCGACGACTGAGTTAGTGGCGGCGGGCAGTGATGAGGTGTCGGCGGCCATTGCGGCGTTGTTTGGCGCGCACGCTCAGGAGTTTCAGGCGGCGGCGGCGCAGGCAGCGACGTACTACCAGCAGTTTGTGCGCACCCTGAGCGCGGCATCGGCATCGTATGTGGGTATGGAGGCGGCCATCACCACGTCGATGCAGGGGGCGCTGGGCGCGGCGAGTTCAGCCGTTTCCGTGGTCGGCGAAGCCTGGATAGGCAGCCCGCTTGGCCAGCTGCTCGATCCGATGATCAATGCGACCACCGAGATGCTGTTTGGCCGTGATCTGATCGGCCATGGTGTCGCCGGAACGGCGGCAGCTTCCACCAGCCACACCCAGCAGTCGATCGTCATTGACTTCGTCCGGCACGGGCAGTCGATGGGCAACGCGGCAAGCCTGATTGACACGGCGGTGCCCGGACTTCCACTCACCCAGCTGGGCCAGCAACAGGCGCAGACGATCGCTAACGTGCTGGCGTCGCAGGGCCCCTTCGCCGGGATCTTCGAGTCGCAGTTGATCAGGGCGCAGCAGACCGCGGCGCCGTTGGTCGGCATGCTGGGAATGAACCCGCAGGTGTTGGCCGGCCTCAACGAGATCAACGCCGGCATTTTCGATGGCTTACCGCAAATCAACCCCGCGGGCCTGCTGTATCTGGTCGGTCCGGTCGCCTGGACGCTCGGATTTCCCCTCGTACCGATGCTGGCCCCGGGGTCTACCAGCTTTAACGGGGTGGTTTTCGACCAGGGCTTTACCAGCGCGCTGCAAACGATGTATTCCACTGCCATAGCCCACCCGATCCAGGCCGTCAACGGCCAGATCACCGACGTCGCTTACTCCAGCGAATTTGCGATCGAGGTCGGGACGTTGATGAATGTCAAAAACCCCGATCTCTTGCTCATGCTCACCCACCCGTTGTCCAACACCGGCGTTGTTGTGGTGCAGGGCGATCCCCAGCTTGGCTGGACGCTGGTCAGTTGGGACGGCGTACCCGTCCCGCCGGCATCGTTGCCGACCGAGCTGTTCGTCGACGCGCGGAACCTGATCATGGCGCCACAGTTTGCGGCCTACAACATCGGGGCGTCCCTTTTCACCGGTGATCCGGCGGCGATCGTGAACGCGGTTCGAGACGGTGTCGACGAGGTCGCTACGGCGACCGTTCAGTTCCCCGTCGCGGTAACCCGGGACGTGGTCGACGCAGTGGGCGGCAGCCTGGCTGGCCTATCGACCGATCTGACCAACCTGTTGCCGTAACTGGGCGCTCCGGCCGCGCGGGCAGTGAAAGTTGGAGCCCTCTGTCAGGATTGAACTGATGACCGCTCGCTTACAAGGCGATCTCAACCCGTCCGAACGGGTTTGTCGTAGTCCGACCGAATGACGCCAGATGGGGCTCACCAGCGCATGGCGCAGACTCCGCGCTCAAGTCCTTCCGAGGACCCGTTACGTCAGTTGCGGCTTGAGAGTTGCAACCGTGGTCAGTGCGACCGCCGATCACATCATCCCGCGAAGTGCGCGGCCTGACCTGGTGGTCGTGCGGTCGACTCTCCGCGGGTCCTTTGCGTACTGTAACTATTCGCGTGGCGCGTTGCGTCATCGGTCACCCCACCGATGTTCGTCCTTAGCCCCGGCCCCCGTCGATGCCCGGCTCGTGCCTAGTTGCATGAATCTTTGCACGGGTTTACGCTTCCGCAGGTCAAATGGTGCCCCGGCAGGTTTCGAAAACCTGCCGTCTCAGCTGACTTAAAAGTGTGCTGAGAACAGTAGAAATAATACAGTTCAACGTCTTTCGACGTTTCACAGCTTCGCTTATCTCGCTCATCTGGCGTGCGCTATGACCGTGCGCGAGATTGTCGGTGCGGTCGCCGCGCTCGCGTGCCCTGAGGGTGTAAATGGCCCGAGCCGTCGCCGACAAGTTGGCGCTGGACAAATTCCAACGTGTGCCGCCGACTACGCACGCCCGCCAACGGTGGCTATGTCCGCAACCTCGAAGACAAGCGGGGCAAACCGGGTCGCTGGGTCATCGGCGACCCCCTGCCCGAATCGGTTGACTTGCTGCCGGACCAAGCGCAACTCGCACCCACTGATTACGGAGTCTATCTGTGCCTGACGGAGCGAGGTCACCAACAGCTAATCCACTTGCGAGCGATACAACGCGACTTTGACCAAAACTGACGACATTGCCCGCCGCCTCGGTGGGTTTCGCCTCGACGACGTCGGCGACGAATCGTCCTGAGACTGCGGCCCCAGCGGTGGGGAGATAACCAGCCCCGCGCGCTGGGCGCGCGCGGGCCGCATAGTGGCGGCCGGTGGGTGCAAAATGCTGGCCTCGCGGCAACAATCACAATGTGACCCGATGCGTACGCGATCGGTCGCCTGTCGGTAGAGTGCCGCTCTTGACATGCGCAAGCGACAACGAAAGAGCATGACCGTGGGCGTCGTAGAGGGAACCGTTTGCACATCGGACGGTCGGTCGCTGGCATACGCTCAGATGGGGCAACTCGACGGGTCACCGTTGCTCTACTTCCACGGGACTCCTGGGTCGCGCCTGGATTGGGACCATCCGTTTAATCGACCGGCGCTAAACGGGTCGGGTGTGCGGCTCATCGGAATTGATCGCCCCGGCTTTGGTGGATCAACGCACCAACCGCGACGGCGTTATGCCGATTGGCCCGCCGATGTTCTCACCGTGGCGGATGAGCTTGAGCTCGACCGATTCGCAATCCTCGGGTATTCAGGTGGTGCGCGCTACACGATTGCTTGTGCCTTAGCGTTTCCCGAGAGGTTGACCTTTGTTGGCATTGTCAGCGGGGTGGACCCGACCCGAACACTGCGGTTCGGGCGTGGGGTGAACACTCGGAAAGTGATGAAGGGTCGGTTGCTCGGTCTGGCTCCCGCCGTTGGGCGCTGGTACATCAGGCAAACCTCCCCAGCAAAATATGCTCAGCTGGCAATTCACCCTGTGGACCGCGCGATCTACCCAGAAGCAGAAGAGTTCTTCGCTGACGCCTACGCCGAAGCCACCAGAAACGGCCCGCACGGACTTGCCGAGGAGTGGCGACTCTGGGGTACATCGTCGGGACTGGATCTGGACCTCGCGGGTGTTGAGTGTCTGGTCCACCTCTGGCACGGTGAATTGGACGGCGCCGTCCCACTTCATCATGCCGAGCACGTGGCGAAGCTCATCCCGAAGGCACAATTGGAGGTGCTGCCGCGCGCTGGACACTTCCACGGCACAGACCTCTGGCGCTCTGTCTTTCAAGCCGCTCAAGCAAGTACGAGCCGGTGAGAAGTGCGACCGCCTGTTGTTAAACCATCAACCGACGTCATACACAAAGTTGGAGCCCCCTGTCAGGATTGAACTGACGACCGCTCGCTTACAAGGCGAGTGCTCTACCACTGAGCTAAGGAGGCGTAAAACCGGTGCAAGCCTAGCTGCTCATTCGTCGGCGTCGATGACGCGTTGCGATCGCACCGACCGGGACGGCGGGTGCCGAGGTGAGCGGCGCGGCAGCGGGATGCGTTCGGCGATGTTGCTGAGCGGGTTGACCACCAGGGTCAGCGCGGAGACAGCGTCTTGCAGGGTGGCGATAGCGGGCTCCAGCGCCTCCATCCCGGGCGTCAGTCGCCCCAGGGTGTCGACAAGGTCGGTGAGCTGTTCGAGTGGTCCGTCCTTCGCCGTCAACTTGTCGATCAGGCCGTCCTCGGCGAGCAGTCGGTCGGCCAGCCCACCGTCGGAGAGGAGTCGTTCGATCAACCCGTCCGCTGCGAGCAGCTGATCGGCCAGCCCGCCCGGCTGCAACGCGCGCTGCAACCCGCCGCCCTCCTCGGTCAGGCGGTCGAGTAAACCACCGGGCGCTGTCACCAGATCGACCAACCCGCCCGGGCGCAGCAGGCGATCCACCGGTCCTTCGGGCGCGATCGCGCGTCCCAGTGGTGCATCGTCATCCAGCAGCCGGGCTAGCCGGTTGGCGCGCGCGAGGGCGTCATCAATTCCCAACACGCTGGCCATTGCGTTTGAGCCGGTGCTGCCGCTGTCACCCAGGGCCTGCTTTGCCAGGTTAAGGCCCGCGCCAGCGAGGTTAAGGCTCGCCTCCGTCGCGGCAAGCCCGAATCGTATGGGCACGGTCGCCATCGCCGCGATGCGCTTGCCCAGATCCATGGAGTGAGTTTATTCGCAACGCGCTCAGAAAACCCCAGCAGGGTCCTGGCAGCTGAGGCGATTACTGGCAGACTCTTGGCAGGCCATTGGCAACCGGTTCCCAGGAACTACACAATGACTAGAAAGCTAGCATCCAACCACGTGCGAGAGATGTGAACTGATGACAGCGGTAACCCCCAGCGAAACCACCCCGGAGGCGCGCGTCCTCGTTGTCGACGACGAAGCCAACATTGTCGAACTGCTCTCGGTGAGCCTCAAATTCCAGGGCTTTGAGGTTCACACCGCGACCAACGGAGCTGCGGCGCTGGACCGGGCCCGCGAAGCTCGGCCGGACGCGGTGATCCTGGACGTGATGATGCCGGGGATGGATGGTTTCGGGGTGCTGCGCCGGCTGCGTGCCGACGGCATTGACGCCCCGGCGTTGTTCCTGACCGCGCGCGACTCACTGCAGGACAAGATTGCCGGTCTGACCCTGGGCGGCGACGACTATGTGACAAAGCCGTTCAGCCTTGAGGAGGTCGTTGCTCGGCTGCGAGTCATTCTGCGCCGCGCCGGCAAGGGCAGGGCAGAACCTCGCAATGCCCGCCTCACCTTCGCAGATATCGAACTCGACGAGGAGACCCACGAAGTCTGGAAGGCCGGCGAGCCGGTATCGCTTTCTCCCACCGAATTCACTTTGCTGCGCTACTTTGTGATCAACGCCGGCACCGTGTTGAGCAAACCCAAAATCCTCGATCATGTGTGGCGCTATGACTTTGGGGGCGACGTCAATGTGGTCGAGTCCTATGTGTCGTATCTGCGCCGCAAGATTGACACCGGGGAGAAGCGGTTGCTGCATACCTTGCGTGGGGTGGGCTACGTGTTGCGGGAGCCGCGCTGAGTCGCCACCAGTGACTCGGCGAGATGGCAAGCGATAGCGAGTATGGGTATGGCACAACAGCTTCGACGCGGAATGCCGTTGCGGGTAGGCCTGGTTGCCGCCACCCTAGCGCTGGTGGCCTGCGGCCTGGTGACCTCGGGGGTCGCGGTCACCTCGATCCTGCGTCACAGCCTGGTCAGCCGCATTGACTCGACGCTGCTCGACGCATCCCGAAGCTGGGCACAGGCCCCGCGGCGACCGGGGACCGGTCCGCCCTACGCGGGCCCAGACCCGGGCCGGCCGCCGTCAAAGTTCTATGTACGGGGTATTGGCGCTGACGGCAGCACCTTTACGGCCATCAACGACCGCAACGCCGAACCGGCACTCCCGTCTAACAATGATGTGGGCCCTAATCCGACGACCCTGCGATCGGTCAGCGGCTCTGACATCCAGTGGCGAGCGGTGTCGGTGCGGGGGCCGCACGGCCTGACCACGGTCGCGATCGATTTGTCCGACGTCCAGCACACGGTCCGGTCGCTGGTCTGGTCGCAGTTCGGCATCGGGGTGGCGGTGCTGGTTGTGGTCGGGATTGCCGGTTATGCGGTCGTGCACCGTAGCCTGCGACCGCTGGCTGAAGTCGAGCAAACCGCTGCGGCGATCGCCGCGGGCCAGCTGGATCGCCGCGTGCCGGAACGTGATCCCCGAACCGAGGTGGGCCGACTTTCGTTGGCGCTCAACGGAATGCTTACCCAGATTCAGGAAGCGTTGGCATCCTCGGAGTCTTCTGCCGAGACGGCCCGCGGTTCAGAGGACCGGATGCGGCGGTTCATCACCGACGCCAGCCACGAACTACGCACCCCGTTGACCACCATTCGTGGGTTCGCTGAGTTGTATCGGCAGGGCGCTGCCCGCGACGTGGCCATGTTGATGTCGCGGATCGAAAGCGAAGCAAGCCGGATGGGCCTGCTGGTGGACGATTTGTTGTTGCTCGCCCGCCTGGATGTGCAGCGGCCACTCGAACACCGTCGGGTGGACTTGTTGGCGCTGGCCAGCGATGCCGTGCACGACGCGCAGGCAATCGACCCCAACCGCACGATCACTATGGAAGTCTTTGACGGTCCCGGTACCCCGGAGGTTCATGGTGATGAGCCTCGGATACGCCAGGTGCTGAGCAATCTCGTCGCCAACGCCTTACAGCACACCCCGGAAGGCGCCGACGTCACCGTGCGGGTCGGCACCGATGGCGGCAACGCGGTGCTCGAAGTGGCTGACCAGGGTCCAGGCATGAGTCAGGAGGATGCGCTGCGGGTCTTCGAGCGGTTCTATCGCACCGACTCGTCTCGAGCCCGGGCCAGTGGCGGTACCGGACTGGGGTTGTCGATCGTCGACTCTTTGGTGCGCGCCCACGGCGGTGTGGTCACTGTGACAACCGCACCGGGGCAGGGCTGCTGCTTCCGCGTCACGCTGCCGCGGGTCAGCGATGTACCCGCGCACGTTTGAGCGCGCCTTGACCGAGAGGGACCGCCAGCTCACGCCAGCTGAGCCAGGGCTGCCTTGATTTTGGTTTGCGCCGCGTCGAGGGATTCCGGGGACGGGTTGCGGTCGACATTGGCAAAGCCAAAGTCGCTCAGGCTGCGGGTAGGAAACACATGGACGTGCAGGTGGGGTACTTCCAGTCCGGCGATGATCACCCCGGCGCGCTCGGTGTTGAACGCCCGGCATACAGCCTTGCCGATCAGCTGACTCACATCCATGACGCGGCCGAATACCGCAGGATCCACGTTCTGCCATTGATCGATCTCGGCGCGTGGCACAACAAGCGTATGGCCCTGTGTCATTGGCTCAATGGTGAGGAATGCGACGACGTCGTCATCCTCGTACACGAAACGGCCGGGTAGTTCACGGTTAATGATTTTGGTGAAGATCGTCGCCATGGCCCCAGCATATGTACGACCCAGGGCGTCAGATGCACACAGTGGTTACACCGCACCTGGACTGTCGTCCTCGTCATCGTCCCCGCTGTCGAGCAGTTTCTCGGGGTGCCAATAGGTGTTGATTCTCGGTTGGCCCCGGTCCAGGTGCGGGGGCGGTATCCACTCGGTGGTGCCGTGGGTGTTTTTGCGGGTGGTCCAGCCGCCGGGTTGCAGGAGGCGGTGTTGGGGGCCGCAGCCGAAGGTGAGGTTGTTGATGTCGGTGCTGCGGCAGGTGGCGTAGGGGATGGTGTGATGCACTTCGCAGTAGTAGCCGGGCACTGTGCATCCGGGCGCGGAGCAGCCACGGTCCTTGGCGTACAAGACGATTCGCTGTGCGGGTGAGGCGAGTCGCTTGGTGTGGTAGAGCGCCAGCGCCTTGCCTTTGTCGAAAATCGCCAGATAGTGCCGGGCGTGGCGGGCTAGGCGGATGACATCACTCATGGGCAATAGGGTGCCGCCGCCGGTGAGGCCTTTGCCGGCGGCGGCCTCGAGCTCGGCCAGGGTGGTGGACACGATGATGGAGGCCGGTAGCCCATTGTGCTGGCCCAGTTTTCCCGACGCCAGCAGGGCGCGTAGCGCGGCAGTGAGCGCGTCGTGGTTGCGTTGGGCGGGGCTGCGGGTATCCCGCTCGATCGCGTCTTGGCTGGGCGCGCCGTCCACACACGGGGTGTCATCGGTGGGGTTACACATGCCGGGCGCGGCCAGTTTGGCCAGCACAGCCTCCAGCGTGGCGCGGGCCTCGGGGGTCAGCCAGCCGTGCAGCGCCGTCATGCCGTCGGTCTGCTGGTTGCCTAAGGTTAAGCCGCGCCGCCGGCCGCGGTCGGTGTCGCTGTAGGTGCCGTCGGGATTGAGGCAGTCGGCGAGCCGATCGGCCAGCCCGGCCAATTGTTCGGGCCGAAACTGGGAGCCCAGTTTCGCAAGATGCGCTTCGGCGTGTTCGCGGGTTGCCGTATCGACCCAGCCGGGCAACCCGTGGCAGAACTTCCGAATCACCGCCACCTGACCGGCGCCGAGCTTCCCGGCGCGTTGTGCTGCGGCGGTCGCGGCCAAGACGGGTGGCAACGGTTCACCGGTCAAGCCCCGACGCGGCCCCAGATCGGCGGCCTCCCGGATACGCTTGGCGGCCTCGGCGCGGCTGATCAGCGTCCACTCAGCAATCGCATGCGAAAGCGTGCCGCCCAACTCTTCGGGGGTCGCTTGGCGGGCAAGCTGATTGATCATCGGGTGTTCGACGGCAGGTATCCTGCGGCGCACCCGCTCACAGCGCTCCAACAACACCAACCACTCCCGGGCGCACAGCGCATCAAAATCCAGCGCGACCACACCATCGACGGCAGCATCCAATGCATCAAACGCCGCCGTGATCGCCTCCCGATCAACAACCGCACTCGAAGCCATACCGCCAAGCTATCGGAGAGCACCGACAGAAAATGGTCCGCAGAAACTACTGAAACAAAAGTGACACAAGTGATTCCAGAACGGTTAGCAGCGGCCTGTGGCTCACTCTTCCTTACCGAAAGTCATGGCGTCAAGATTCCAGTACCCACGCATGTTGGTGATGAGCCCGGCGTCGTTGACTCGGTAGGTGAACACCCCGCGAACGGTGCTGGTGAATCCTCCCTCAAACTTGCTGTGTAGCACCAGGATATGGGCGATCTCGGTGGGCGAGCTGGAGGGGAACGTCTCTTCGCACGTGATCGTCAACTGATTGGCCGCTATGTTGGTGTCGTAGAAGGCGCCGACGGCTTCCTTGCCGCGGACGCCGGTGCCGTCCGGGTTGGTAACGGACTTGCCGATCGGGTCCTCGACGACGACGTCGTCGGCCATCAGGGCCAGCCAGCCCGCGCGGTCGTGGGCTTGTACGCAGCGCCACGACGACTGCGACGCGGTCAGTGCCGGGGATTGGACTGCTGGGGTCATGGCTGAATCTCCTTTGGTAATCAAATGGCACAGGCGGCACGCGCGCCGTCTTCGGTTGCTTTGCGAAAAAGGCCCACGCCGCTGCAATCGCCGGCGGCGTACACGTCGACGCCGGCCATAGCGGCAACTACGTCGTCGAATAGGGCGGTGTCGGGCTCGAGCGTTCCGGCCAGCACGACGCTGTCGGCGGCCAGTTCCCGGGCGGCTCCACCGGACGGGGTGGTGTTCACCGCGGCCGCGGCGCCGACGTTGACCGCGTCGCCGTCGTCGGCGCCATTGACCATTCCGGTGACGAGCCGATCGATCACACCCCCGCTGACATGGAACGCGTCTACGCCTGCGGCGGCGAGTTCAGTTGCCATCTGCGCGGCTTCATATATCGGTCGCCCGCCGGCGACCCGTTCGTACCCGGAGATACGCAGCGTTATCGGCAGGCCGTCGCCGATCTCGGACCGAATCGCCGCCACTGCCTCCAGCACCACGCGCACCCGACCCCGCGCCGAGTCGCCCAGGTAATCGTCGGTACTCCGATTACGTTGCGGGGCAAGGAAATAACCCGGCAACATGTACCCGTGGGCCGCGTGCGGCTCGACACCGTCATATCCGGCCTCGGCGGCCCGTCGCGCCGCGACTTTGAACAAGTCGAATACTTGATGGAGCTGTTGTTTGCTGATCTCGGCCGACGGTCGCCCAGTCAGATAGGAAGGAATCACCGACGGCCCCAACGACGTGACACCGAATATCTCTGGTCCCAAGCCGTCGGGCCCGGCGTGCACGAGCTGAGGCTGGATCTTGGCGCTCTGCTCATGCACCACCTCCGTCAGCGTCTGATGGGCATCAACTGCGGCGTCAGTGGATAGCTGCAGCCCACCGGGAGTCTCCGGGTGATGATGGTCGACTCCAGTGGCGCCCAACGTGATCAGACCGACTCCACCCTTCGCTCGGGCGGCGAAATAGTCACGGCTGCGCTCCGAGGGCAGCCCGTCTGGCGTGCCGTACCTGGTCTCCATTGGCGACATGACGACCCGGTTGCGCACCGTCATGGCGCCGATTCGTCCCGGCGCCAACAGATGCGGAAAGCCGCCGGTCACCGGCAACCTAGGGTCGGCTACCGGTCGGCGTCTGTGTAACGGATGACGCCGCGAATGTTCTTGCCGTCCAGCATGTCCTGGTACCCATCGTTAATCTGCTCGAGCCGGTATTGGCGGGTGACCATGTCGTCCAGGTTGAGCTTGCCGACCTTGTACATCCCCAGCAGCTGTGGGATGTCGTACTGCGGATTGCCGCCGCCGAAGATGGTGCCCTGCAGGTTCTTCTGCAGCAGGGTTAACATCGCGAGGTTCAGGTTTACCTGAGTGTCCATCAGGCTGCCGATAGCGGTCAGCACGCAGGTGCCGCTCTTGGCCGTGAGGGATAGATAGCTGTCGATGTCGGTGCCCTTGAGTTCGCCGACGGTAATCACCACTTTTTTGGCCATCAGCCCGTAGGTGACTTCGGCAACGCCCATCAGCGCGGCGTTGATGTCCGGGTAGACATGGGTGGCGCCGAATTTCAGGGCCTGATCGCGTTTCCACTCCACCGGGTCGATCGCGAAGATGTAGCGCGCGCCGGCGCTGACCGCGCCCTGCAGTGCCGCCATGCCGACTCCGCCGACGCCAACGATGGCGACGTCTTCACCTGGCCGGATGTCGGCGGTGCGGACGGCCGAGCCGTAGCCGGTGGTGATGCCGCAGCCGACCAGGCAGGCGACCTCGAACGGGATCGACGGGTCGATCTTCACCACCGAGCTGCGGTGCACCACCATGTACGGCGAGAACGTCCCCAGCAGCGTCATCGGGTAGACGTTCTGGCCGCGGGCCTGGATCCGGAACGTGCCGTCGCTCACCGATGTGCCGCCCAGCAACCCGGCGCCCAGGTCGCACAGATTACGCAGACCGGCTTGACACGACGGACACCTTCCGCAGGACGGGATGAAGGACAAGACCACGTGGTCGCCTGGGGCGATATCTTCCACACCGGGACCAACCTCGGTGACGACGCCGGCACCCTCGTGCCCGCCGAGCACCGGGAAGCCCGCCATCGGGATGCCGCCGGTAACCAGATGATGGTCGGAGTGGCACATGCCCGCCGCTTCCATCTGGATCTTGACCTCATCCTTAACCGGGTCACCGATCTCGATCTCTTCGACAGACCACGGCTGGTTGAACTCCCAGATCAGTGCGCCCTTGGTCTTCACCGTGAACCTGCTTTCATCGTTGGTATCCGCCGCAACGACCGATGGGCTGAGTGTAGGTCAGCATGTGGACAGCGCCACCGGTAGCTGTCACATGTCACCAGAGAGGTACCGGAGACTTGCCCAGCGGATAGTAGCCGGGCACCTTCTCGCCGGACATGCCGCGTTGGATCCGCTTCTGCATGCTTGCGGAGAGCTTGCCAGCTTGGATCAACGTCAAGTAGAGCGCCGATACCTGCCCGAAGTCGAAGAAGTCGCGCTGCCAGTTCCATTTTCCGTCGCCGGCATAGCGGAACCAGCTGCCGCCTATCCCGTGCACCTCGAACTCGGGGTCGCCCGCCCCGTTAGGTTGGCCGACGACCTGCTTCCAGAAGCCCACCACTTCGCCCTGCTTGTCATCGATCAGGACCCGCTGGTACGGGTACCGCCAGCCCTGCAGGCCTTCCATCTCCTGGCCCAGCGCGATATCGCGAATCTCCTCGATTCCGACACACATCACGTCTTCTTTGGGCCCGGTGTTCCAGCCATAGGTGGCGTCATCGGTGTAAAAGTCGGCGAGCAACGTCCAGTCGCCTCGTCGCTCCGCCTCCCGGTTGACTTCCAACCAGCGTTCCACCACATCTTCGAGTTCTGCGCGGGGGAATCCTGCCACGGTCAATCTCCTATCTCGCGGATAGACAGCGCTTGAGTGGGACAGGCCCGCACCGCCCGCTTGATCTCGTCGCGCGCTTCCTCGGGCGGCTCGGCGTCGAGAATCTCGACTTTGCCGCGCTTAGGCACCCGGAAGTAGTCCGGCGCCTCCAGCTCGCACATTGCGTGTCCCTGGCACAGATCCAGGTCTGCCTTCACGCGATAACTCATCATCGTCCTGCCGTCTTGCCCGCCTTCCGGCGGCGGTAGCGCACCCGGGCGGGCTGGGTGAGCTGCACCACCATCTTGGAATGGTCGTTGCGGTAGCTCTCCGAGGGCTGTGTCATCTCAAACTCATACTCACGCAGCAGCACCGAGAAGATCGCCTTGATCTGCATGGTGGCGAACGCCGCGCCGATGCAACGATGCCGGCCGGCGCCGAACGGAATCCATGTCCAGCGGTTGACCAAATCCTCCTGGCGCGGCTCTTCGTAGCGCCCCGGCACGAAGGCATCAGGGTCCGGGAAGTCTTCGGGGATTCGGTTGGAGACTGCTGGCGAGGCCGCCACCAGATCGCCTTCGTGGATCGTATGGCCTGCCACCTCGAACTCGCCTTTGGCCACCCGCATCAGAATGATCAACGGTGGATGCAGCCGCAACGTCTCTTTGAGAACGTTCTCCAGCCGTGGAATCTGGCGCAGCGCATGAAAACTCACCGACTGACCGTCGGCGTAGAGATCGTCGAGCTCCTGGATCACCGCGTCGTAGGAATCGCGATGGCGCATTAACTCGATCAGCGTCCAGGACGCTGTCCCCGAGCTGGTGTGATGCCCGGCGAACATCATTGAGATAAACATGCCAGTGATCTCGTCCGCCGAGAACCGGGGATTGCCCTCTTCGTCCGTGATGGTGATCAGCACGTCAAGCATGTCCCTGCCGGTCTTGTCGGTCGGGGGGTGGGCGATTCGGTTGTTCATGATGCGCTGGACCAGCGCCACCAGACCGGTCCGTGCAAGGTCTCGACGGTGAAAACTCTCGATTGGCAGATAGGGGTCGACGTAGGCCAGCGGATCGGTGCCACGCTCTAGCTCGTGATAGAGCTTGGCGAATCGGCCGTCCAGTTCATTGCGGAACTTCTTGCCGATCAGGCAGGCTGAGGAAGTGTAGATGGTCAGCTCGGCGAAGAAATCGAGCAGATCGATCTCACCGTGCTCCCCCCAGTCCGCGATCATCCGCCGGACCTGGTCCTCAATGGTGACGGCATGGCCCTTCATGTGCTCGCCGCGCAGCGCTGCGTTGTGCAGCATCTCCTTGCGCCGCTCCGGGCTTGCGTCGAACACCACACCCTTGCCGAAGATTGGCGTCATAAACGGGTACGCCTCGGCCTGGTCCAGATCGTCGTCGCTGGACCGAAAGAAGAACTCGTTGGCTTGCGCGCCCGACAACAACACGACGTGTTTTCCAGCCAGTTGGAACGTGCCGACATCGCCGCATTCGTCGCGGACCCGTTGCATGAGCCCGATCGGGTCGGTACGGAACTCTTCGAGATGGCCGTGCTCGTCTTGACCACCGGAAACTCGTGGAACGACAACAATACTCATCGGTTCGGCATCCCCTCTTCGCCCAACTCCAACCCGCGCCGGTTAGCGGGTGCCTCTGCCAGCGGAGCCTCGGGTTGGATTTCCATATTCACCACGACAGACCCGCGTGGCGTTTCGGTGATAAAGGCGATCGCGCGCGCCACGTCGCTGGGACGCAAGAAATAGCTGTGCCGCGCCTGACCCCACTTCGCCCAGTCCTGCAGCATGGGACCGACCTGTTCGGCGGATAACTGCCAACCCATGCCGGTCAGCGTCGGGCCCGGATGCACGATTGATGCGCGAACCCCGGTGCCTTCCAGTTCCATCTGCAGGCTCTTCACCATGGAAACCAGGCCCGCCTTAGCCGCACCATAGGCGCCCACGTGCGGGCGGGGCACCAGCGCGACATCGGAGCCGACGAAGATGACGTCGCCCCGCCGGCGTGCCACCATGTCCGGCAACACCGCGGTGGCCAACCGGTTGGCGCCGACCAGATGTATCTGAACTTGCCCCAGGAAGGCGTCGGTGCTGACTTCATGCAGTCGCCCCGGGAACATATCCCCGGCGGCTGACACCAGAACTTCAACCTCACCGAGCGCGTCGATCGTTTGCGCTACAAACGATTTCACCGACTCGGGTTCCGTGATATCGAGTGGGAAGGCTACTGCTTCGCCGCCGTCGGCGCGGATCTCACCAACCAGTTTGGCGAGTTTGTCCACCCGGCGAGCACCCAGCGCGATCGGGAAGCCGCGGCCGGCGAGCTCGGTGGCGGTGGCCGCGCCGATGCCCGAAGATGCGCCGGCGACGATTGTTGGCCGGCGGGTCGGATGAGGCTCAAAGCGGGGCACTTACTGGGTCTCCACAGTTACTGGGCCTCAACGGTGATCGGCAGATGAGTGAATCCGCGCACATTGCTGGAGTGCACGCGCACGGCGCTGTCTTCGTCCACTTGGTAGCTGCGGATCCGGTTGAACAGCTCGCCGAGCGCCACCCGAGCTTCCATCCGAGCCAGGTGCGCTCCTAGGCAGAAGTGCGCGCCGCTACCGAAACTAACTAGATTAGAGCCGATTTCACGGCCAATGCGGTATTCGTCGGGATCGGCGAAGACCCTGTCGTCGCGATTGGCCGAGCCCGGTAGCAGCAACAACACCTCGCCCTCGGAGAGGGTGGTGTCGTACATCCTCAGATCTTGTACGATGGTGCGGGCCAAGATTTGGGTGGATGTGTCGTAGCGTAGGGTTTCCTCGACCCACAACGGAATTCGAGAATCGTCGGCGAATACTCCAGCTAGCTGGTCGGGGTTGCGTGCGCCCCAATAGACGGCATTGGCCAGCAGCTTGGTGGTGGTTTCATTGCCGGCGATCACCATGAGGAACAGGAACGCCATGATTTGTTCGTCGCTGAGCTTGTCGCCGTCAATCTCGGCCTGCAGCAGTGCCGAAGTCAGATTGTCGGCGGGATTCTTGCGGAATTTCGTGATCAGCTCAACGTAGTAAGCCATTAGCTGGGACGAGGCCTGCATGGCCGACAGCGGAACATCGGCCACCCCGTCCTCACGGTGTAGGACACGATCCGCCAGCTCGCGGATGCCAGTCCGGTCGGGTTCGGGGACACCCATCAGTTCCGAGATCACGTCCATCGGTAGTTTGCCCGCGAATTCGGTTACGAAGTCGAAAGTTTCGCTTTCCATCGCCGAATCCAAGTGCGTGCAGGCCAATTCGAGGATCTGTGGCTCGAGCTCACGGATCCGGCGAGGGGTAAAGCCTTTAGACACCAAAGCGCGTAACCGCAAATGTTGCGGATCATCCATGGCCAGGATCGACATCACCCGGTAGGCCTCCGAGGTGCGCGAGGAAGGATCTAGGGACACGCCATAGGTATTCGACAGTGCGGTGCTGTTACGGAAGCCGCGCAGCACGTCGTGGTGTCGCGACAGCGCCCAGAACTTCAACTCCTCGTTGCGGTACAGCGGGGCCTCGTCGCGCAGCCGCCGGTAATACGGGTAGGGATCCTCATGGAAGCCGTAATCGTAAGGATTGAGGACCAGCTCCTGATCACCAACACCCACGGTCATGTGCGACCGCCTGACAGGATGAGGCTCGCCACGTCGGCCAACCGGTCAGCGATCTCGTGATAGGTGAACTGCCCGCTGCCGGCCTGCACGAGTGCGCCGTAAAAGGCCATTTCGAGCGCGGATACCGTGCCGCGTTCAGCGCCGGGTCCGATGGCAGCGACGATGCGGCGGTGGATCTCCGCGCCGATCCGGTCGCGCGCGGTACGCACCGCAGGGTCGGCGCCGCCGCTGAGCAACGCCGTTGTACATGCGGCCGCGACCTTAGGTTCGTCGGCGACCACCAGGGCCAGATGACGCAACGCCTGATCCACCCGGGTGGGTAACGGGTCGTTGACATCGGTGAAGTAGGGGACCTGCTGGACCAGGTCGAGGTAGACCTCGGCGATCAGGTGATTCTTCGACGAGAAATACGTGTAAGCGGTTGCCGGAGCCACGTTGGCGCGCGCCGCCACCGTGCGCACGGTCAGGTCGGCATACGACTTTTCCCGCAAGGTTTCCATGCCGGCGGCAAGCACCTTGCGGAAGGTTTCTTCCTGGCGGCGGTTGCGCGGCGCTGGTCCGATCTGGCGCTCGGCGTGCGCTGCCATCAGTGCATTGCTGGACATCTGTCCAAGCTAACTGATTCGTGCGGGACGAAGCAAGATTAGTTGATAAATATGCTGGGTACTAAGGTATGCATGACAACTGGCGCCGGCTTCCCTTGCGCCGCAGACGGCCTGACCGCTATCGTGCCAAAGCAGTGATATCGGACAACTGTCTACTATTGGTCAGTTGACTAACAGGCGCGCGGGCGGGAGCAGAAGATGGCGTTGTTGGCCGACGGCGTGAGCGCACTGTTCATCGACGGCAAAATGTTGAGCGGCAGTGCGGGGACTTTTCCGACCATCAACCCGGCGACCGAGGAAGTGCTCGGAGTTGCCGCCGAAGCCGACGCCGAGGACATGGGCCGCGCCATCGATGCCGCGCGGCGTGCCTTCGACGAGACCGATTGGTCCCGCAACACCGAGTTGCGGGTGCGGTGTGTGCGTCAGCTGCGCGATGCGATGCGCGACCACATCGACGAACTGCGAGAGTTGACCATCGCCGAGGTCGGCGCCCCACGGATGCTCACCGCTAGCGCCCAACTGGAGGGGCCGGTCGACGACCTAGGGTTCGCGGCCGACACGGCCGAGTCGTACGTGTGGAATCAGGACCTCGGTGCGGCGTCCCCGATGGGAATCCCCACCCGACGCATCATCGCGCGGGAAGCCGTCGGTGTCATCGGCGCGATCACCCCATGGAACTTCCCACACCAGATCAACCTCGCCAAGCTGGGTCCCGCATTAGCCGCGGGTAACACCGTTGTCCTGAAGCCCGCGCCCGACACGCCATGGTGCGCGGCAGTGCTCGGCGAAATTATCGCCGAGCACACTGAGTTTCCGCCCGGCGTGGTTAACATCGTCACCTCCAGTGACCATAGTCTGGGCGCCTTACTCGCCAAAGACCCACGGGTAGACATGATTTCGTTTACCGGTTCGACGGCCACCGGCCGCAGCGTAATGATCGATGCCGCCGCCACCATCAAAAAGGTGTTCTTGGAGCTCGGCGGTAAGTCAGCGTTCGTTGTGCTCGACGACGCTGACCTGGCCTCTGCCAGTGGGATATCGGCGTTTTCGACGTGTATGCATGCCGGGCAGGGCTGTGCGATCACCACCCGGCTGGTGGTGCCGCGGGCCTGCTACGACGAGGCCGTCGCCGTTGCAGCGGCTACCATGTCGTCAATCAAGCCCGGTGATCCCAGCGACTCGGGCACTGTTTGCGGGCCGCTGATTTCGGCGCGACAACGGGATCGGGTACAGGGCTATCTCGATCTGGCGATCGCCGAAGGCGGGACGTTCGCGTCCGGCGGTGGTCGGCCCCCGAGTAGGGAGGTCGGTTTCTTTATCGAGCCCACCGTGATCGCGGGCCTAAGCAACGACGCCCGAACCGCCCGCGAGGAGATCTTCGGGCCGGTTCTCACGGTGATCGCCCATGATGGCGACGATGATGCGGTGCGCATCGCGAACGATTCGCCATACGGCTTGTCGGGCACGGTGTTTGGTGATGACCCGGAGCGAGTGGCCAGGGTCGCCGCGCGGCTGCGGGTCGGCACCGTCAGCGTGAACGGCGGCGTGTGGTATTCCGCTGACGCGCCGTTCGGGGGTTACAAGCAATCCGGCATCGGCCGGGAGATGGGGCTGGCCGGCTTCGAGGAGTATTTGGAATCCAAAACCATTGCTACAGCAGTTAATTAGAGGAGGGCGGTGTGGGACAGTTTGGCACCGAATTCGACAACAAGGTGGCTATCGTCACCGGGGCGGCCCAGGGCATCGGGCAAGCATACGCCCAGGCCCTGGCAGTCGAGGGTGCGTCAGTAGTGGTCGCTGATATCAACGTGGACGGCGCCGAGGAGGTGGCCAAGCAGATCGTCGCGGATGGCGGCGTGGCGATCCCTGTGCTCGTTGATGTTTCCGACCCGGATTCAGCGAAGGCCATGGCGGACCGGGCCGTAGCAGAATTCGGCGGCATCGACTACCTGGTGAACAATGCTGCGATCTACGGCGGTATGAAACTCGACCTGTTGTTGACCGTGCCGTTCGACTACTACAAGAAATTCATGAGCGTCAACTTCGACGGGGTGTTGGTGTGTTGTCGCGCTGTGTACCAGCACATGGCCAAAAGGGGTGGCGGTGCGATCGTCAACCAGTCGTCGACGGCAGCGTGGCTTTACTCCAACTTCTACGGCCTAGCCAAAGTTGGTGTCAATGGGTTGACGCAGCAGCTTTCTCGGGAGCTGGGTGGAATGAAAATCCGGATCAACGCGATTGCGCCGGGGCCAATCGACACCGAAGCCACCAAGACCGTCACTCCCGACGAGCTCGTCAAAAACATGGTGCAAACTATCCCGCTATCCAGGATGGGTACGCCCGAGGATCTGATAGGGATGTGTTTGTTTTTGCTCTCGGATTCCGCGTCGTGGATCACCGGGCAGATCTTCAATGTTGATGGTGGACAGATCATCCGGTCATGACAGAGAACCGCAAGAACCCTGAGAGAACTGCGCTACCACGGTTGGGATATATCGGTCTCGGCAATATGGGCGCGCCGATGGCCACGCGCCTACTGGACTGGCCAGGCGGACTGACGGTCTTCGATGTACGCGCCGAGGCTATGGCCCCGTTGGTCGACGCCGGTGCCACCGCGGCTACCGCCCTCTCGGATGTGGCCGCCGCCGACATCATCAGCGTCACCGTGCTCGACGATGAGCAGGTGCGTGAGGTAATCACCGGGGAAGGCGGACTGACGTCAAATACTAAGCCGGGCACCATCATCGCGATTCACTCCACGATTAGCGACACCACCGCGGTCGACCTGGCCCGCGAACTCAAACCGCAGGGGATTCACATCGTGGACGCACCGGTCAGCGGTGGCGGGGTGGGAGCGGCAAAGGGTGAATTGGCCACCATGGTGGGCGCTGACGACGAGACGTTCCACCGGATCAAGGATCCGTTTAGTCGGTGGGCGTCGCTGGTGATTCACGCCGGCGAACCGGGTGCGGGCACCAGGATGAAACTGGCGCGTAACATGCTGACGTTTGTGTCCTACGCGGCTGCCGCCGAGGCGCAGCAACTTGCCGAACGATGCGGATTGGACATCGTGGCGCTCGGGAAAGTGGTGCGGCACACCGATGCTCTGACCGGTGGTGCGGGAGCGATCATGTTCCGCGATACGACGGCACCGATGGAACCTGGCGACCCGTTGCGCCCCATGCTGGAGCACACCCGCGGCCTGGGGGAGAAGGATCTGAGTTTGGCGCTGGCGCTGGGTGAAGCGGTCTCGGTCGAGCTGCCGCTGGCCCAGCTGGCGCTTCAGGGGCTGGCCGCTGGTCTTGGGGTACCGAACCCAACCAACGGACCGTAGCGACCCGAAGAGAAAGAGGAGTGATGGACGAGCTGCGTCGCACCGGCCTAGACAAGATGAACCAGGTCTACGCATGGGACATGCCCGATATGCCGGGTGAGTACTTTGCCCTGACCGTCGACCACCTCTTCGGCAGGATCTGGACTCGACCCGGACTGTCCATGCGCGACCGCCGGATGGTGGTCATCGCGGTGCTGACTGCCCAGGGGCAATCGGATCTGCTGGAGGTCCAGGTCAACGCCGTTTTGCATAACGGTGAGCTGACCCTCGACGAGCTGCGCGAACTCGCCGTGTTCATCACCCACTACGTCGGCTTTCCGCTGGGATCGCGGCTGAACAGCGCGGTCGAGCGGGTCGCGGCCAAGCGCAAGAAGGCGGCCGACAACGGTACTCCCGCTGACACGAAGGCCAACGTCGCCGACGTCCTCGCGAAGGAGTCCGGCGAACCCAATTAGCCCACCCGAACATTGGGTCGGTCGAGTGTTGTGCTGCGCATGGAAATCGGGTCGTTGACACCGAAAATTTTCTGGTAGCATACCCCCACCGCAACTTAGGAGGGGATACACAGAGGCCTGATCAGGCGATGGTGTATATCTCGAATAGCTCGTATTTGCAGTAGTTTACGTGGAATTGCCCTCTTGGGTGTGTCGCATAGCCGTGCCCGTGAAGTCGTTGCGCTTCACCAACGTGGGTGGCCGACACCGCAAACAATCGATAGTTGATCAGCCCGGTGCCATGTGTGCGGGTTCGTTAATCGTGGGAGTGGAGTTGATGTGTCATGTCTTATGTGGTCATCGTCCCCGAAGCGTTGCAGAAAGCGGCTGCAACGGTGCGAGCTCTTCGTGAGCGGGCGATTTCGGCTAGTTCCGAGTCGGCGTCCCCAGAGATAACCGCGGTGGTGGCTCCCGCGCTCGATGCGGACTCACAAAGGGTGGCAGCGTATCTGGTCCAGAAAGGGCAGCAGTATCGGCAGACCATCGCCGCGGCGGCGGAGATTCTTGAGGAGTTTGCGCTCGCCTTGGATGCCGGTACCGCTAAGTACTCCGCCGCCGAGGCCGACAACATCACGGCCATGAGCTACGAGTCATCACAGTAGTTACGAGCCGAAGGAATTACAAACAACCATGCCACATTCCGAAGGACTACCACCAGAGATCAACTCCGCCAACATGTGCAACGGCCCGGGCCCCCTATCGATGGCGCACGCTTCCATGGAGTGGGAGTTATTGGGTCAAGAGATGTGGGACCTCAAGTGTTCGTTCGACCAAATGCTCAGCTGTCTGACAGAAGAGTGGTCAGGTGAGGTGGCGAGACAGGTGATTAATGCGGCCAAGCCGTTTCAGGACTGGCTGGTCGACCTCGATAAGCAGATCACTAATGTCGGGAACGAGACTCAGCACATTCTGAGGGCTTTTCTCGATGCACATCACGAGGTGGTGCCCCCGGCACTGATCGACGCTAACCGTGCTGAGGTGTTGGCGCTGGTCAATGACAACGAGCTCGGGCTAAACACTGTGGCGATCGCGGCACTCGAGGATGAATACGGAAGATACTGGGACCAGGACGGCGGTGCGATGATGACGTATCGGGCTAGGTTGTCGCGTGCGATGAGGAGATTGAATACTCCTTGGCTGCAACCGCCGCCGATCGCCAACAACACCGGGTTGGTCGCATCGGTGCCACATGCTGCAGACCGCTTTGGTCTGTGATTCGTGGTGATGGTGGTTGGCCGATACGATTTGTCGGGCGCGCCAAGGCTCACCAGTGTAACGGGGTAAGCCGCCACTTGGTGCCAGATGGCTCTATGCTGCAGCGTGTTTCGGGTGGCAAGTTGATGTTGCCGCGACCGCCGAGGCCGACAACGTCACGGTCTTGATAAAGCTCAACGAGTCATTGCAGTAGCTACGAGCTGGAAGGAATAACGAACAAAGATGCCGCATTCTGAAGGGCTACCACCAGAGATCAACTCCCACAACATGTGGGACGGCCCGGGTCCTTCCTCAATGGTGCGCGCCTCCAAGGAGTGGGGGTTGTTGGGTCAGGAGATGTGGGACTTCAAGTGTTCGTTCGAACATATGCTCAGCTGTCTGACCGAGGAGTGGTCGGGTGAGGTGGCGAGACAGGTGATTGATGCGGCCAAGCCGTTTCAGCAGTGGCTGGTTGACCTCGGTAAGCAGATCACTAATGCCTGGAACGAAACCCAGCACATTCTGGCGGCCTTTTGCCTTGCACATAATGGGGTGGTGCACCCGGCGCAGATTGACGCTAACCGTGCTCAGGTGTCGGCGCTGCTCAAAGACAACGAGTTCGGGCTATACATTGCGGCGATCGCGCAACTCGAGGATGAATACGGAAGGTACTGGGACCACAACGGTATGGTGATGGACAGGTATAGGGCTATGTTGTCGGGTGCAATGAGAAAGTTGAATACTCCGTGGCTGCAGCCGCCGCCGATCGCCAACAACACCGGGTTGGTCGCATCGGTGCCACGTGCTGCAGACCGCTTTGGTCTGTGATTCGTCGTGGTTGGCCGATACGATTTGTGGTGTTGCGTCCGTCTGGCCCATTGGGGGTTGCTGTGCACCGGCTGGTTGATTGTTGCGTGCGGCCAAGCGCTGCAGTATCTTTCGAGTGCGCGGTGTCGGAACTGATGTAGGAAGTCTTGATGGGGTGCACCCGCTTGCGTGTCACGTGTTGGTTGTTAGCGGTTCAGTGAGGGCTGACGCCAGGGCGCGCCATGGCTCACCTGTGCAACGGGGCAAGCTCTCAGTGGGATATGCCGGGTATCGCTATGCTGCAGCGTGTTTCGCCGATAAATTTGATGCTGCCGAGCTGTTGTCGGCTGGGGTCGTCGGCGATATCTTCTGTAATCTGCTGCATGAGAACACGATCGGAAAGGCACAGCGTGTCCGCCGCCGTGGCCGGCTACTGGTCACCCGTTGCTGATGGCGTTAGGTAGATCCTTGGGACTATCGCAGACCAATGAAGAACATATCGGTGATCCCTTGGTCGCGCGGATTGGTCAGCTCTGGATCCTGCGCGATCGCTGGTGCTTTGGGCGTCAATAGGTGACATCGTCGGGTGGCGGTGCGTATCTTAAATCGGTCGTATTTGCAGTAGTTTATGTGGAATTGGCCTCTTTGGTCTGTCGTATAGCTATCGCAGTGTCGTCGTTGTGCTTCCTCAGCGTGGCTGGTTGATAGCGCAACGACCGGTAGTTTGATGTTTATGGGGGTTCGTCAGTGGGGTTGGCATGCCGCCTTGGACGCCGGCGCTGCTAAGTATGCGACCGACGAGGACAACAACGCGAGGACCTTTTAGCTAAACGCGCCAGAACAGCGTTACGAGACGAAAGGAACAAACAGATGCATTTCGAAGCGGACCCACCAGAGGTCAACTCCGGAAGGATGTACGCCGGCCCGGGTGCAGAGTCGCTAGAGGCCGCCGCCTCGGCGTGGAGCTCGTTACGTAAGGAGATGATGGCCCTCGAGAGGTCGTTCAACCGAGTGCTTCTCGGTCTGATGGACTCCTGGTCGGGTCCCGCGGTGACGCAGGCGGTGGATGCGGCCAAGCCATTTGCGAGGTGGCTGACCGACCTCTCTGAGCAGCTGTCTGGAATCTTTTGGCAAATCCACGCAATCGTGGTGGCCTATGACAGGGCACGTGACGAGGTGGTGCCCCCGGACGAGATCGCCGATAACCGTGCTGAGCGGCGGATGCTGATCAAACGCAATGCGTTCGGGCGATACAATGCGCAGATCGCCAACCTCGACCAGGAATACGAAGACTTTTGGGAGGCGGACGGTTATGCGATGAGGGCCTATAGGCTTCGCGTGTTGGATGCGTTGTCGAGGTTGACTCCGTGGCAGCCGCCGCCGCCGATCGTTAACGACACCAGGCTGGCCCAGCCGGTGCTGCCTTCGTCATCGCTGTCCTCGGAGCCACTTCGTCCCACGTAGGTCTGTGATTCGCCGTGATGGTGGTCGATACGTTGTGCGGTGCATGCGTGCGTCTGGCCTATTGGGGGCGGCTGCGCACCGGCTGGTTGACCTCAGTGACCAGATCACTAATGTCGAGATACAGACCCAGCACATCGAGAGGGCCTTTGCCTTGCACATAACGAGGTGGTGGACCCGGCACTGATCGACGCTAACCGTGCTGAGGTGTTGGCGCTGATCAACGACAATGAGTTCGGGCAAAACACTGCGGCGATCGCGGCACTCGGGGATGAATACGGAAGGTACTGGGACCAGGACGGCATGGCGATGAACCGGTATAGGTTTAGGTTGTCGGCTGCGTTGAGGAGGTTGAGTACTCCGTGGCTGCAGCCACCGCCGATCGCCACCAGCACCGGGTTGGTCGCACCGGTGCCACGTGCTGCAAACCACTTTGGTCGTGACTCGTCGTGATGATGGTTGGCCGAGGCCGACACGATTTGCGGTGATACCTGCGTCTACGTCCATTTGTAGCTGCTGTGTACCGACGGGTCGATCGCTGAACGCGGCATAGAGCGGCTCCAACGGCCGCGACACTCAATCGGCCATATCGGCCGATATTGTCGGTGATTAGGTTGATCGTGTCCGGCGAGATCTTCGCTTTGTCGAGTTCGTTGAAGCGCGCGGCGATCTCTTCGGTGGTTAATCCCTTGGCATACAACGCCAACACGATCTCGTCGACGCGGGTCAACCGGCGCTGCTGCTTCTTGGATGGTCTGCTGTTCAAAGCCGCCGTCGCGGTCGAGGGTACCGCGATCTCGATATTGCCGGGCGTGTCGGTCAGCACGGTTTTTCGCGGCGAGTGTCGTTGCAGGAGCTCTTCTTCGAGTAGGCACCCTGTCGGCCATATCGGCGAACCAGACCTCATGGGCCTGAGCCCCGCAGAGCACCTCGCGCGCAGTCGCTAGCCTCTCCGGAGCGTTGACACCGAAAATTTCTGATACCATATCTCCCTACCGCAACTTAGGAGGGGATACACAGAGGCCTGATCAGGCGATGGTGTATATCTCGAATAGCTCGTATTTGCAGTAGTTTACGTGGAATTGCCCTCTTGGGTGTGTCGCATAGCCGTGCCCGTGAAGTCGTTGCGCTTCACCAACGTGGGTGGCCGACACCGCAAACAATCGATAGTTGATCAGCCCGGTGCCATGTGTGCGGGTTCGTTAATCGTGGGAGTGGAGTTGATGTGTCATGTCTTATGTGGTCACCGTCCCCGAAGCGTTGCAGAAAGCGGCTGCAACGGTGCGAGCTCTTCGTGAGCGGGCGATTTCGGCTAATTCCGAGTCGGCGTCCCCAGAGATAACCGCGGTGGTGGCTCCCGCGCTCGATGCGGACTCACAAAGGGTGGCAGCGCATCTGGTCCAGAAAGGGCAGCAGTATCGGCAGACCATCGCCGCGGCGGCGGAAATTCTTGAGGAGTTTGCGCTCGCCTTGGATGCCGGTACCGCTAAGTACTCCGCCGCCGAGGCCGACAACATCACGGCCATGAGCTACGAGTCATCACAGTAGTTACGAGCCGAAGGAATTACAAACAACCATGCCACATTCCGAAGGACTACCACCAGAGATCAACTCCGCCAACATGTGCAACGGCCCGGGCCCCCTATCGATGGCGCACGCTTCCATGGAGTGGGAGTTATTGGGTCAAGAGATGTGGGACCTCAAGTGTTCGTTCGACCAAATGCTCAGCTGTCTGACAGAAGAGTGGTCAGGTGAGGTGGCGAGACAGGTGATTAATGCGGCCAAGCCGTTTCAGGACTGGCTGGTCGACCTCGATAAGCAGATCACTAATGTCGGGAACGAGACTCAGCACATTCTGAGGGCTTTTCTCGATGCACATCACGAGGTGGTGCCCCCGGCACTGATCGACGCTAACCGTGCTGAGGTATTGGCGCTGGTCAATGACAACGAGCTCGGGCTAAACAATACGGCGATCGCGGCACTCGAGGGTGAATACGGAAGATACTGGGACCAGGACGGCGGTGCGATGATGACGTATCGGGCTAGGTTGTCGCGTGCGATGAGGAGGTTGAGTACTCCGTGGCTGCAGCCGCCGCCGATCGCCAGCAACACGGGTTTGCCCCAGCCGGCGTTGCCTTCGTCATCGCTGTCCGGGGAGCCACCTCCGTTTCGGGCCATGGTGATGCGAGATGAAGAATTCAATAGGTGGACGTCCAGAGAGTTTCGAACTTTGTGGGGCTGATGTTACGAGGTAGCTGTGGAGACGTTCGGTGTTGTAGAAGCTGTCGATGTTGTTGGCCATGGCGGCGGTCAACAAGGCTAATCTGGCCGCCAAGCGCCGTGTCGTGGACATGCTCAAAGAGGTTGTGGGCGTGTTGGAACGGTTGGTGTGTAAGGCGGGCGGGCTTGCCCGTTCTACCTACCGCAGGACCCGGCCGGGTTGACTCCGGCGGATCGGACGCGGAGCTGCGCGGGTGGCTGCGCACCAATTCCGCTGACCATCCCTGTCATGGGTTCTGGCGTGGGTAGGCCGCCCGGCGCCATGACGAGCACCGCGGTGTGAACCGCAAGAAGGTGCACTGGCTGTGGAAGAAGGGCGGGCTTGCAGCGCCGTATGCACAGCCTCCGTAAACGAAACCAGCCGTCCGCCGTGCACTGCACTGTGACGTAAAGACCGCAGCTAAACGCGTCGCAACAGTCGTTACGAGCCGAGGAAACAACAAACACACAGATGTATGGCGAAGATTGCTTACCGGAGCTCATCTCCTCAGTATGTTTATTTGCCAGGGTAGTGTCGTGGCCATTAGTAGCTTCTGCGCACCGACGGGTCGATTGTTGGGCGCAGCCAAACGCTGCGGGCTCTTCGATTGTGCGGTGTCGGAAGTGATGTGGGGAGCTTTGATGTGGTGCACCCGCTTGCTTGTCACGTCTTGGTTCTTCGCGCTTCACTTAGGGCCAGCGCTGGAGTTTAGTGGGTCAGCAACAATGCCGCGCTCGATCACGCGGGCTATGTTATGAACAGCCCGACGTCGGTGCGCGCGATAACCGTTGGCGTGGACTGATTTCTGCGAGTTGCACCGTGTTCCGCTGGTTGGTGATCTGTGTGCCGTGGATTTTCGCGCGAGATCGTGTTCCTGCCTCCGATCGGATGAGCGCATCGGTGGTTCTTTTGTTGCGTGGATGGTCAGCGCTGGATTCTCCTTGGTTGCAGTGCAAGACGTCCGGTTGGTGACTTGTGCGTCGCGGACTTTGTGCTTGGGGTACCGATGAGGATCGCGGTACAGCTTGGCAACGTAGTAGACGATATAGTACACTATATGTCGACTGTGGCAGTTTACGTGAAGTTACGCCATTGAGGTTGGCGGCACGACTGTGAGCAGTGGAAGTTTTTGCGCACCACCAACGAGGGCGGCGCCAAAGATGCGACAATCGGCAATTGACCATTTCCCCGTGCGACTGCACGGATTCATAAAGCACGGAATGGATTGGCATGTTTTTGTGATCACAGAGCCTGAGGCGTTGACGGCAGCGGCTTCCCTGGTGCGAAAGATGCGCGATCGACACGGTGTCAACCAGGGCGGCGACGTTCCTTGTCGAGTACGCCAAGCGGTATCGGCTGATCACCGCTGACTCGGCGGGGGTCCTTGAGAAGTTTGCCGCTGCCGAGGCCGATAACACCAAGGCCGTTAACTGAAGGCGTCATGACAATCGTTACGAGCCGGAAGGAACAACGAGCAAATGTATTTCGAGAACTGCTTTCCTGAGACCATCACCGCCGACATGCATCAAGGCCTGGGGTCTCAGTCGATGCGGCGCGCCGCCGGGTGGTGGGAGAAGGTGGGTCGGGACATGACGCACCTTGAGGAGTCGTTCATGCAAGTGTTCGAAGGGCTGCAACAGCAGTGGTCGGGTCCCGTGGCGACACAGGTGAGGGAGGCGGCCCAGCCGTTCGTGGAGTGGCTGACCGACCTCTGTGCTCAGCTGTCTGAGACCGCCGCGCAGATCTACCACGTCGGGTGGGCCTGGTCATGTGCATATAACGGGGTGGTGCCCATGAACGAGATCGGTAACAATCGCCGTAATGCAGCGACGGCGGTGATAAACAACGCGCTCGGGCAAAACAGTGCGCTCATCGCTAAGCTCGACCAGGAATACGAAGACTTCCGCGAGAGAAACATTGATGTGATGAAGGACTATGCGGACACCGTGTTTGACGCGTTGTCGAGCTTGCCTCGGTGGAAGCCGCCGCCGCCGATTGCCAACAAAACCGGGTTGGTCCAGCCGTCGTCGGAGTCTTGCCGGTCAGCAACAATGCCGTGCACAACTACGTCGTCGACGTGAGGAGCACATGCGCCGCCCGCCGGTGAGCAGGACAGCGGTTGGCGTACCCTCGGCCCCCGCACCGCCCCGGATGTGGGTTGCGGTGGTGCTGATCTGACCCCATGAACTGACCTCTGCGATCGCATCCCTGTGGTAGGTCGAGTGTGGTGCCGCGTGTGGGAGGGCGACGGGTCAGCTTGCGCGATACGGCTGGCTATCCGGCGGGCAAGGCTCGCCTCTATAACGGATTGAATCAGCTTGGATGCTATTATCCTGCAGCGTGTTTCGTTGGTTCATTGGTGCGGCCTGGCTGTTCGTCAGCGAGTCTCTTCGCTGATGCATCCGTACTGCACTGTGTGAGAACACGGTAGCGATCGACAACTGGCGCTGTCGATGAAGACTGCGGTGTGACGCGGCTGCAACGGCACCCGGACACCCCATTGCTGTGGCGCACCACCGGTAGTACAATAGTGAACTATTACGTCTATTATATGTTAGGCTGTAGCAGTTGCGTGGAGCTACCTGCTGAGGTCGGGCATACAACTGTGAGCAATGAAAATCGGTACATGGCAACGCTAACGGTGGCGGTGCCAGCTGCACGGCAACCGGTAGTTGGCGATCCCTGGTCCAACTGCGCGGGTTCGTCAAGCACGTAATGGTGTTGGCATTTGTGATTGAGTGGTTGGAGATCGATGCTGAGACGAGCCCAGTGACAACCTTCGTGAGACGCCCGGCACTCGACGGGGTGTCGTGGCGGCGATGTACCTGTCGAGTACGCGACCCGCCTCGACCTACAACGCCAAGACCGTTAGCTAAGCCGCTTATTTCAGTCGTTACGAGCTGAAAGGACAACGAAACAGATGTATTACGAAAACTGCCCACCGGAAGTGATCTCCGGAGACATGTTTACCGGCCCGGGTTCTGGCTCGATGGTAAACGCCATCAACTGGTGGCATGGGTTGGCTTGGAAGATGTGGGACATCGAGGAGGCGTTCACGCAAGTGCTTGGAGGGCTGCAACAGCAGTGGTCGGGTCCGGTGGCGACAGAGTTGATGTTGGCTGCCGGGCCGTTTGTGAGGTGGCTGTGTGACGTCGTTGTCCAGGTGAAGGAGACCGCGGACAAGATTGACGTAATCGCGTGGGCTTATTTTCAGACGCTTAACCGGGTGGTGCACGTGGACGCGATCAGCTACAACCGCGATGCCCGGGCAGATGCGGTGAGAAACAACGCGCTTGGGCAAAGGAATGCGGAGATCGCCGAACTCGACCAGGAATACGAAACCTTTCGAGCGATGGACATTGGTGTGATGAAGGACTATGAGGATGCCGTGTTTGGGGCGTTGTCGAAATTGGCTCCGTGGAAGTCGCCGCCGCCGATCGCCAAGGGGGGTTGAGGTCGATGCTGCGGCGAGCCCAGCGGCGGAGTCGTTGTGTACCACCAACGCCGGTGGTGCCAAGAAGCAACAACCGGTAACTGACTATCGCCCGTGCACTGCACGCGGGCGCAAAGCACGAAATGGAGTTGGCATGTCTTTTGTGACCACAAACCCTGAGGCGTTGAGGGCGGCGGCTGATCAGGTGCGGGCGATTAGTAGTTGGACGGCTATGGTCTATGCGGCAGCGCGCACAGCCATAACCGGTGTGGAACCCCCATCGGCCGACGCGGTGTCACGGAGGGCGGCGGTGTTCCTGGTCGACTACGCGAAGCAATATGAAGTGATCATCGCTGAAGCGGAGAGGGTTCTCAATAATTTTGCAGATGTCTTGGCCATCGACGCTGATAAGTATGCGACCGCCGAGGCCGACAACGCCAAGGCTGTTAGCTGAACACGTCGCAACAGATCCACCGTATTACCGGGGCCTTTTGCCGTGCACGTCGCACTGTGGTGCACCCGAAGCGGATCGCCACTAATCGAGCTAGGAAGGCGATGCTGGTCAATAGCAACGAGCTCGGGCGAAACACTAAGGTGATCGCGGCCCTCGACCGGCGATACGAAAGGTACTGGGCCGCGGATGGCGAGGTGATGAGGAGGTATCGGCTTATCTTGTCGGATGCGTTGTCGAGGTTGACTCCGTGGGAGCAGCCGCCGCCGATCGTCAACAAAGCCGGGTCGGTCCAGCCGGTGCCAGTTCGTACCGACACTGTGGTCTCTGATTCGTCGTGATGGTGGTTGAAACGCCTTGGTTCTGCCGGAGCCTCCGGGATTTCCAGGCGTTTCAGTTCGATTGTGCGGTGTCGGATCCCGTGCTATTGGCACGGGTTCGTTACAAAGGAGCGGAGTTGGCATGCCCCTTCTGGCCACAGTTCCCGGGTCTGGCCACGGTCCCCGAGGCATTGACGGCGGCGGCTGAAGAGGCGTCAGACGCTGGTCATTACTTGGTCTGCACGATTTGTAGGCAGCCTCGAAGCTAATCGCCTGTGAGGTCTCCCGCGATCGATGCGGTGTCGAAGACGGTGGTGGTATATCTGATCGAGCCCGCGTAGAAGTATCGGCGGGCCGTCCAAGGCCGCCCCGGCGCAGCGGTCGGGCGATTGCCAGCTAATCTGACGTGTCGTGCGCATCCTGGTGATCGGCTCCGGTGCCCGTGAACACGCTCTGCTGCTGGCGCTTCGCAGAGACCCACAGGTCACGGGACTAATCATTGCTCCCGGAAACGCCGGCACCGCCCGGCTGGCCGAACAGCACGACGTCGACATCAGCTCCGGAGACGATATCGTCGCCCTGGCTCGTAATGTCCGGGCCGACATGGTGGTCATCGGTCCTGAGGTACCGCTGGTGCTTGGAGTGGCCGACATGGTGCGTGCTGCCGGCATCGTCTGCTTCGGGCCCAGTAAGGACGCGGCTCGCATCGAAGGCTCAAAAGCCTTCGCCAAGGAGGTAATGGCGGCGGCCGGTGTGCACACTGCACGTAGCGAAACCGTCGATAGACCAGCGCATTTGGATGCAGCCTTGGACCGGTTCGGGCCGCCCGCCGGTGACCCGGCCTGGGTGGTGAAAGACGACCGTCTAGCGGCCGGCAAGGGCGTGGTGGTGACACCGGATCGCGATGTCGCGCGCACCCATGCTGCGGGATTGCTGGAGGCCGGACACCCGGTCCTGCTGGAGTCCTATTTGGACGGCCCCGAGGTGTCGCTGTTCTGCGTCGTCGACGGTCGAACTGTGGTGCCGCTGTTGCCGGCTCAAGACTTCAAGCGGGTCGGTGACGGCGACACCGGGCCTAACACCGGCGGTATGGGCGCCTACGCGCCGCTACCATGGCTTCCCGACGAGGTTTGCCAACAGGTGGTCACCCGTATCGTCGAACCCGTTGCAGCCGAACTGGTTCAGCGTGGAAGTCCGTTCTGCGGACTACTGTATGTAGGTCTCGCCATCACCGCTAATGGGCCAGCAGTCGTTGAATTCAACTGTCGATTCGGCGATCCGGAAACCCAAGCCGTGCTGGCCCTGCTGGATTCACCTCTTGGGCAGCTCCTTTACGCGTCAGGCACGGGTACGCTGGCTGACTTTGGCGAATTGCGTTGGCGTGCAGGAGCTGCCGTGACCGTGGTGTTGGCGGCCGAAAACTATCCGGGACGCCCCAGGGTCGGAGATATCATCTTCGGCTCCGAAGCCGACGGGGTATTACACGCCGGAACCACCCGACGCGACGACGGCACGATCGTCTCGTCAGGCGGTCGGGTGCTATCGGTGGTGGCGACCGGCGCCGACCTGTTGGCGGCACGCGCCCACGCATACCGTATCCTCCGCTCAATTCGGTTGCTTGGCAGCCATTTCCGCAACGATATCGCCCTGTCAGCGGCGGAAGGAAAGATCCACATCTAGCGGCGTTCGACGGTATGGATGTGTTCGCGACGGAAGCCGAGTCCGCGCTCAGGTCATCGTCGCGGATTGCACCGTTCGCCAACGGTCCGGCAAGTGAATTTGCTGCCGCTGCCGTGTTCACCACCGGCTACCCATTCTGCAGCATGAGGGCGGCTCGCCAATTCTTCGAACAGATGCCAATAAATCCCGCCGACAAGGAAAAGATTGCCCACCTCAATGCCGAACGTCTACTCGGACTTCCCAAATAGGCAGTCGAGGCCGATTCAGCGCGCTCGTGGTGCCACCGTAAATCGCAGCGCACGAAGCTCGTTTCATCAACTTCGACTTCCCGACGCCGGTGCGCGCCACAGCTGTTGGCGTACCATGCGTGCATAGCGGCTCGGGTGCGGACTGAGGCGTTAACTGGGTTGACTTCGCGAGCTGATGTCTGCGAGTTGCACCCGTGTCGTAGGTGCAGTATTGCACCGCGGACGAAAGTGGGCGAGCTAACCTGCGCTATGCAGTCGACTACGGGCGTGCAAAGCTTACCTATGCAGCGGGGCAAGCAGTCGTTGGAATATTGAAAGAAGCTATGCTGCAACATATTTTTCTGACTGTCGATGCTGCCTAGCTGTTCGTCGACCGGGATGGTTGATGGTGCATTCGATAATAAGCTGTGCCGGAACATGCTCCGGCCCGGCACGTCCTTTGCCGGGTGAGTCCATTTCGGTTGCAGCGTAAAGCATATTGTTGGTGATGTGTGCCGTAGATTTTTGTGCTTTGGGTGTTGATGAAGGTCGTGGTGTAACGCTGCCGCTATAGTGTACGATATCGTGTACTATATCTTGTGCTGTGACAGTTCGCGTGAAGTTACCCATTGGGTCAGCCGCACGACTGTGAGCAATGAAGTTGTTGTGTTCTTGGCGCCACCAACGCGGGCGGTACCAAGAACACAACAACCGGTAATTGGCCATCCTGCGTGCAGCTGTGTGGGTTGGTAGATCGCGGAATGGTGTTGGCTGTCTTTTGTAACCGTGACCGCCAGGCGTTGATGGTGGCGGCTGCTCAGGTGCGAAAGACGAGCGACTGGATGGTTGCCTTCGGTGCTGAGGCGAGCCCGGTCACAACCTATGTGAGGCCGAAAGGAACAACGAACACACAGATGTATGGCGAATATGGTTCACCGGAGAAGATCTCCCGCGACACGTGTAACGGCGACGGTACTGCATCGATGCAGCGCACCGCCGCGGCATGGGATTCGTTGGCTGCGAAGATGGCGGCCCTCGAGGAGTCGTTCATGGCTGTGCTCGAAGGGCTGCAACAGCAGTGGTCAGGTCCGGTGATGATGCAGGTGGTGGAGGCGGCCCGGCCGTTTGTGGGGTGGCTGACTGACCTCTGTGTGCAGCTGTCTGAGCCCAAGAGACAGATCGAGGTAATCGAGCGGGCTTATTTATACGCACGTAGCCGAGTGGTGCCCCTGCAGGCGATCCAGGCCAACCGTAGTCGGAGGCTTATGCTGCGCTACAACAACGCACTCTGGAAAGACAATGCGGATATCGCCCAGCTCGACTGGGAATACGAAGATTTCTGGGCGAGGAACGTTGATGTGATGTTGGAATATGAGCGTGCCGTGCGGGAAGCATGGTCGAAGTTGACTCCGTGGCAGTCGCCGCCGCCGATCGTCAACAACACCGGGTTGGTTGGAGTTGGGACGTCTTTTGTGACTGCAAATCCTGAGGCGTTGACGGTGGCGGCCGCTCAGGTGCAAAAGATGAGCGATCTGGTGGTCGCCCTCGATGCTGAGGTGAGTCCAGCCACAACCACGGTATACCCCCCCGCGTACGACAAGGTGTCACTGAAGGCAGCGGAATTACTGGGGGACTACGCGATAGACTATAGTTGGATCAACGATGAGGTGGTGCGGGTCCTTAACAACTTTGCCGCCGCCTTGGCCACCGGTGCCGACAAGTATGCGACCGCCGAGGCTGACAACGCCAATACCGTTAGCTAGCGAGTCGACAGTCGTTACAAGCGAAGAGACTGGTGATCGGCTACAATCCGTTCGGGCAATACGTTGCGTAGATGCGCTGGCCATCCATGCCCCGTCATGACCGTTCGTCGTGCGCTGGGGTGTAAAGCATCCGCAGCGCGGGCCTTTCCGACTCATTCGGACGAGATTCGCGGTCTGTAAACCTTGCAGCCACTGAGCAACCCGTGTCGGAGGCTCCCGGCGTCTCTGCACCGCGCGCAGGTTATCGTCACTCACTGCGCCGTTCGCTAGCGGACCGGCAAGTGAATTGGCTGCCGCTACCGCGTCGGCGGTGGCGTAGTTGACGCCGATCCCGCCGACCAGGGACATCACGTGTGTGGCGTCCCCGATATACAACAGACCCGGCAGCGACCACCGCCTCAGCCGGTTGGCGCGTACCGACAGCAGTTTGATCTGGTCCCAATCGGTCAACGAGGCGAGGCTCGAGGCCAGGAATGGGGCGGCCGCAGCAACTGTGGAATGGAATGCCGGTAGCCCTGGGCCTATATTCGCTCCAAGCCGCCGTTGTCGATGGTCGTGCCGCACTGCCAGTACTCGCCACGATTGATCGCGATCACGATCTGGCCTTCGCCGACATATCCGAGAGTTTCCGCGGCGAAGTCCGTACGCGGGAGGCGAAACCACAGCACCTCAATGGGCATCGGATACTCGGTGACCGGCAAGCCGGAGCGATCTCGAATGACCGACCACCGTCCGTCACACGCGACAGTCAGGTCGGCACGGATCTCGATTGGACCATCTGCAGCTTGGGCAGTGACGCCGGCGATACCGGACGACAAGCAGCCGCTGGGCCATCGCTTTTTTGCAGCGACTGAATGATGACGAAGATGATTGCCCCGGCCTGCTCGGGATAAGCGATTATGAACTGACCCTCGTCGACACCTTGACGGACGATCGCGCTCAGCAGCCGAAAGGCGACATTGCCGTGGCCATACCAGACCGACAGCAGCGCCACAAAGAGGTTCTGCCACTGTGACTTCCACCGGATGATCTTCGTCGAAGAAGGCTTGCAATTTCTGTACGGGCGCCGTCCCGGGCATCTCGACAATCGGCGCGAGGGCCTGTTCGGAGTCGCTGATCAGCCGTGTGGTGAGGGCTTCGATCACCGTTGGTTTGGAGTCAAAGTATTGGTAGAAAGCGCCTTTGGAGATCTGCAGGTTGAGAATGTCCTGAACCGTCAGACGCTCATAGCCGATGGACAGGATCAACTGCTGCGCCGCATCAAGGATCTCATCACGCCGCGTAGTGTGCTCAGCAACGTTGACTGTTCTCGCCATCAACCCTCATTATTAGACTGACGGTTGGTTTATTTATTAGGTCTGACTCGCCGCCTGCTTTAAGTCAATCGATTACTTGCCGGCCTAGAAAGCCGCGGCTTGGCCGTCCCGGCGCGGGTCGCTGGCCGCCAGATACCCGTCTTCGAGGCGCCAAATCGCCTGGCAGCTGCCGAACTGCGAGTAGTCGTCCACAGTCACCAGGTCATGCCCGCGCCGCCGGAGTTCATCCAGCGTTGACTGCGGGAAACCTTGCTCGCAGCTGACCTGAAGGCCGTGTATCCAGCGGAACCTCGGGCCGTCGCAGGCTGTCTGCGGATTCTGGCCGTAATCGGCGATGCGCACCAGAACCTGCACATGACCTTGGGGTTGCATTGGGCCGCCCATCACCCCGAAGCTCATCACCGGTGCTCCGTCTTTGCTAACAAAGCCCGGAATGATTGTGTGGTAGGGACGCTTGCTGGGCCCCACGCAGTTTGGATGGCCTTGAGCAGCAACGAAATTCGAGCCCCGATTTTGCAACGAAATGCCGGTTCCTGGTACCACCACGCCGGAGCCAAAGCCCAGGTAGTTTGACTGGATCATTGACACCATCACCCCCGCGGCGTCGGCGGCGGTTAGATACACGGTGCCCCCGGTCGGGGCGCCAGCGGATGCCGGTTGTGCCTGCTTGCGGTCGATCAGTGCCGCGCGCTGCTTGAGATACTCTTTGTCCAGGAGGCGTTCGGAGCGTAGCGACATGTGATCGATATCGGCGACATAGGCCTGCGCGTCGGCGAAAGCCAGCTTGACTGCTTCGATCTGCAGATGCACGCTGTCAGCGGAATCTGCTGGCAACGAAGACATGTCGAACTGTTCCAGGATTCCGAGGGCGATCAACGCCACGATGCCCTGGCCGTTGGGCGGTATCTCGTGGATGGTGTATCCGCGGTACGTTCCGTTGATCGTGCCAACCCAGTCGGCGCGATGAGCGGCCAAGTCGCTGGCACGCATGACGCCGCCATTGGCCGTCGCGTGTGCTTCGAGTCTGGCCGCCAGTTCTCCGCGGTAGAACGCGTCACCGTTGGTTGCGCCGATCAGCTCGAGGGTGACTGCTTGCTCGGAGAAGGCGAACAGCTCGCCGGGTTTCGGTGCTCGCCCGGCCGGCAGGAACGCCTCGGCGAATCCGGGCTGGGCTTCAAACAGCGGCACCTGTGCCGCCCATTGCTCCGCGACGGTCGGCGAGACCAGAAACCCGTTGTGGCCGTATGAGATCGCCGGCTCGAAAAGCCTCTCGAACGGCAGCTTTCCAAACTTGGCATGCAATTCAACCCAGGCCGACACCGCTCCAGGCACGGTCACCGAATTCCAGCCGAGCTCGGGAACAGCGTTGTCGCCAAAGTACTCTGGCGTCCATGCCGCAGGGGAGCGACCCGAAGCGTTGAGTCCGTGCAGTTGCTGGCCATCCCAGACGATGGCGAAGGCGTCCGAGCCGATGCCATTAGACACTGGTTCCACCACTGTGAGTGTGATGGCAGTGGCGACGGCCGCGTCGACGGCGCTCCCGCCCTCGGCGAGCATCCGCAGACCTGCTTGGGCGGCCAGCGGTTGCGATGTGCACACAACGTTTGTCGCTAGGACAGGCTTTCGCGGCCAGGCGTAAGGGAGGGTCCAGTCGAAGGGAGCGCTCACCTCGCGAGCGTAACGTCACCGCCATATCGAGCGCTCGGAATCGCAGCCAGGTTACGCTCGCGGCCGACAGCGCTTTAAGCCGTCAGCAACGGTGCCATCCAGGTGAGTTCCGCCGGCAGCTGCGAGCTCCAGAAGCCCCCGTTATGCCCGCCGGGCGAGAAACCGCCAGCGGGCGGGTTTGGCAGTTGAGCTATGAACCGCTTGGTTGCCGAGTAGAACGGATCACTATCGCCGCAATCGACTCGGATCGGGATGGAGGTCAGCGCGGGCAGTCCGAACACCGAGTTCGCCGACCAGTCGTCGGCCCCGTCGAATGCGCCGGGCGCGGCTGCTCCGGGGGACAGCCACAGTGCCGGGCTCACCGCGCAGATCGCTGCGGTACGTACGGGTCCCAGCCGGCCGCCGAGCAGCAATGCGCCATAGCCGCCCATCGACCAGCCCAAAAACGCCACCCGTGAGGTATCGAGATGCTGCGTTTCCAGCAGTGGGATAAGTTCGTTCAGCACCATGGCCCCGCAGTCCTCGCCGGAAGCCCTTTTGTGCCAGTAGCTGCCGCCTCCGTCGACGGAGACCACCGCAAACGGCGGTAAACCCGCGTCGACGGCTTGCGCCAGGCCCTGCTCGACGCCGCCAGCCATCACGCTGGACGCGCTGCCGCCCAAGCCGTGTAGCGCGATCATCGGTCGCAACGCTGTGGTCTGGCCCGGCGGGCGGGCGATCGCCCAGTCGGTTGTTACCCCGCCACGTGCCGCCGACGCGAACGAGCCGGTTACCATGGTGGGCGCTGTCTGAGCCGGTGCGGTCGGCTCGAGCGGTGTGGCCGGCGCCAGTGGAACCTTGGTGCCCGCCGCCGATATCGGCATTGCTTGTGATGTTCGGGGCTGGAACAATATGTCAAGCGTGTATGCGCCGATCGCGCCGACGGCCGCGCTGGCACCCAGACCGAGCACGGCGCGGCGGCTCAAATCGGGCATGCGGGCCATCATGCCATAGGCGTTTGGCCGAAACGGTAATGCACTATGGCGCTGACTGGCAGCATGGGTGGTCATGACAGCAGCAGTTACTCCGAAAGGAGAACGGCGACGGTATGCGCTGGTTAGCGCCGCCGCCGAGCTGCTCGGCGAGGGCGGGTTCGAAGCGGTGCGACACCGGGCGGTCGCACGACGGGCCGGCCTGCCGTTGGCGTCTACGACTTACTATTTCTCGTCTCTCGACGATTTGATTGCGCGAGCGGTTGAACATACCGGGATGATCGAGATTGCCCAGCTGCGGGCCCGGGTCAGTGCCCTGTCGCGGCGGCGTCGGGGGCCCGAGACCACCGCTGAAATATTGGTTGATCTGCTGGTGGGGGACGTGTCGGGTTCTGGACTTGCCGAGCAGCTGATCTCGCGATACGAGCGCCATATTGCCTGTACCCGCCTACCTGCGTTGCGTGAAACCATGCGCCGCAGCCTGCGGCAACGCGCCGAAGCTGTGGCCGAAGCCATCGAGCGATCGGGCCGCTCCGTGCATATCGAACTGGTGTGCACGCTGATCTGTGCGGTCGATGGTGCGGTGGTCTCGGCGCTGGTGGAAGGGCGGGATCCGCGTGCTGCTGTGCTGGGTACCGTGGTCGACCTTATCGACGTGCTCGCACCCATCGACCAGCGACCGGTGAACATCTGATCCGGCTAGTATTTCCTGAATTATGTTCGGGCCGTGAGCATTTACCGCCAGGATCGGGAGACCGGAGCCAAGTCAGCAGGCAGCGAAGGCGTCACGATGTAGCCGGTGGCGAACTCGCCGTAGATCGTCACACCGGCCGGGCAGTGCTGGGCGTACAGCGCGACGTAGGCGCAAACGACGGCATCGATCGGATCCTCGGCGCGGCGCAGCTCGCTCTTGCGCTGTGCGCTCGCCACCTGCCGGCGCAGCTCGGCCCATGCGTCGTAACCGTCCCGATGACCGGCAATGCGCAACGGCACCACTGCGTGGCCAAGATCCTCAACGCCGTCCATCAACAACAGCAGCTCCGACTTGAGCAGGTCAAGGTTGCGGCCGGGTTTGGCCTTGTACTTCAACGTGCGCGGCAGCCGGAACAATGCCACTGTCGCCGGATGGGGGTAGACCTCGATAGCGCGCCGCCCAGCAGCTGACCAGGGATTCATGTCAAGGTCCAGGGCCTGAGCCAACCGCGCCCCGCGTGGAATGTCGGCGAACTCGGGTTTGCTGGTGTTAGCAGGGTGCGCGCCGGCGTCGAACCGGCGGAAGTCACGGTTGAGCGCGGTCTCGGCCGGTCGCTGGCCGGTGCGGTTGGTCACCACCAGTGGCGCGTCGAAGGCAACCAGGCAATCGCCGGTCACGTAGGGCTGCAAGGCAGCCAGCACCTCGGCGTCGTCGTGGACTGCGCCGACGTGCATCAAGCAGCCGTCGCGATCGAGTACCGCGACACCGGTTGGGTTGCGACCCGCCCAGGCGAGGTCCACGCCCGCGAAGTACATCGGTCTAAGAATATGGCGACGTCGCGTGGATGTTCCCGGGTTGCAGCGCGAACCCCGACCGTAAGCTGTGCTTCTGTGAGCATTCCGAACGTTCTGGCCGCCCGATACGCCAGCGCTGAGTTGGTCGCGATCTGGTCGCCGGAAGCCAAGGTCATCGCGGAGCGGCAACTGTGGCTGGCCGTGCTACGAGCACAGGCGGAACTGGGTGTTCCGGTGCCCGTTGAGGCGATCGCCGACTACGAGCGGGTGCTCGGTGACGTGGATTTGGCTTCGATCGCCGCCCGCGAACGCGTGCTGCGGCACGACGTCAAGGCCCGCATCGAGGAATTCAACGCGCTGGCCGGCCATGAGCAGGTGCATAAGGGGATGACCAGCCGCGACCTGACCGAGAACGTGGAGCAGCTGCAGATCCGGCGGTCGCTGGAATTGGTCTTCGGCCACGGTGTGGCCGTAGCGGCGCGGCTAGCCGAACGCGCGGTGGCCTATCGCGACCTGGTGATGGCCGGACGCAGCCATAACGTCGCCGCGCAGGCCACAACATTGGGCAAGCGCTTCGCGTCCGCGGCGCAGGAAACGCTGATCGCGTTGACCAGGCTGCGCGAGTTGATCGACCGTTACCCATTGCGCGGGATCAAGGGACCGATGGGTACCGGGCAGGACATGCTCGATCTGCTTGGCGGTGACGCTGCGGCGCTGGCCGAACTCGAGCGACGAATCGCTGACTTCCTCGGCTTTGCAACGGTTTTCACTAGCGTCGGACAGGTATATCCGCGTTCGCTAGACCACGATGTGATCTCAGCGCTGGTGCAGCTCGGGGCCGGCCCTTCCTCGCTAGCGCACACCATCCGGTTGATGGCCGGCCACGAGCTCGTCACCGAGGGCTTCGCGCCGGGACAGGTCGGCTCGTCGGCGATGCCGCACAAGATGAACACCCGCAGCTGTGAACGGGTCAACGGGCTGCAGGTGGTGTTGCGCGGCTACGCCGTAATGGCAGCCGAACTGGCCGGCGCGCAGTGGAACGAGGGCGACGTCTTCTGCTCAGTGGTACGTCGAGTTGCGTTGCCGGACAGCTTCTTTGCTATCGACGGGCAGATCGAGACGTTTTTGACGGTGCTCGACGAGTTCGGCGCCTACCCGGCGGTGATCGGCCGCGAGCTGGACCGCTATTTGCCGTTCCTAGCCACCACCAAGGTGCTGATCGCGGCCGTACGCGCTGGTATGGGTCGCGAGGCCGCTCATCACGTGATCCGAGAACACGCGGTGGCCACGGCGCTGGCCATGCGAGAGCACGGCGCCGAGCCTGACCTGCTGGACCGGTTGGCTGCCGATGCACGGCTGCCGTTGGACCGAGCGGCGCTAGACGCCGCGCTGGCCGACAAGAAGGCGTTCACCGGCGCCGCGGCAGACCAGGTCGACGAGGTGGCTGGGCTGGTCGACAAGCTGGTGGGCCGCTACCCGGACGCGGCCAAATACACGCCAGGTGCGATCCTGTGACGCTGGCCGGCGCGCTCTCCGAGATCGACTTCACCGATCTGGATAACTTCGCGAACGGCTTCCCGCATGAGCTGTTTGCTATCCATCGGCACGCAGCGCCGGTTTACTGGCACGAGCCGACCGACAACACTCCTGACGCGGAGGGCTTCTGGTCCGTTGCCACGTACGCGGAAACGCTTGTGGTGCTGAAGGATCCGGGAACATTCTCATCGGTCACCGGTGGTCAGCGACCGTTTGGTGGCACCCTGTTGCAGGATCTGGCGATCGCGGGCCAGGTGCTCAACATGATGGACGACCCGCGGCATTCGCAAATTCGGCGACTCGTGAGCTCCGGGCTGACACCGCGGATGATCCGTCGCGTCGAGGACGATCTGCGGGCCCGTGCGCGCCGACTGCTGGACGCGGTGGTGCCGGGTGAACCGTTCGATTTTCTGGTTGACATTGCCACCGAACTACCAATGCAGATGATCTGCATCCTGTTGGGAGTGCCGGAATCGGAACGACACTGGCTATTCGAGGCGATCGAGCCTCAGTTCGACTTCGGCGGCTCGCGCAAGGCATCTTTGGCGCAGATGTCCGTCTCGGAAAGTGCCGCGGCGGCCGGGTCGCGGATGTACGCCTACGGCCAGGGGTTGATCGCGTCGAAACGTGCCGAGCCGACCGACGACATGTTGTCGGTAGTCGCGAACGCGACGCTGCACGACCCAGCGGCGCCGACCCTGTCGGATCTCGAGCTGTATTTGTTCTTTAGTCTGCTGTTTAGCGCCGGTGCGGAGACGACGCGTAACGCGATCGCGGGCGGGCTGCTGGCGCTGGCCGATCATCCCGAGCAATTACACACGCTGCGTAAGGATTTCGGTATGTTGCCATCGGCGATCGAGGAGATAGTGCGGTGGACGTCGCCGTCGCCGTCCAAGCGGCGCACCGCTACACGCGACGTTACGCTCGGCGGACAGCCGATTAAGACCGGACAGAAGGTACAGATCTGGGAGGGCTCAGCTAACCGCGATGGCCGCGTGTTCGACCGCGCCGACGAGTTCGACATTGCCCGAAAAACCAATCCGCACTTAGGCTTCGGCCAGGGCGTGCACTATTGCCTGGGCGCCAATCTGGCTCGGCTGGAACTGCGCGTGCTGTTCGAGGAACTGCTGTCGCGCTTCGACACGGTGCGGGTTGTACAGCCGGTCGAATGGACTCGCAGCAACCGGCATACCGGTATCCGGCACTTGGTTGTGGAACTGCTTGAGGAGCAGTGACGATCAGGTTCGTCGATGTCGAGCTGGCGACGTGGCTGAGTCCAGTTAGTGCGCGCGAAGCGTGATCCCGGCCGATCGCAGTTCGAGCGCGGCCAGACCGCGGATGGTGCCGGGGTCCTCACGGCGCCACCCGCCGACCGGATCCGCGCTCACGGCGGCGAGCTTGCTCGGCGACCGGCGTGTCAAGGCGCGCAGCGCCAGGAGCTGTTCGCCGGCCGGGGTCGCGGCCAGGGTGGTCACCGTCCATTTGCGCCGGAAAAAACGAAGCCGCAGGAACAGCCACGGCACCACCGCCATCAAGATCGGCAACGCGACGACCGCCAGTGCGAGCAACACCGCGAGCCAGCGCGCTGTGGTGTCCAGGCTATGCCCGGCGTCCGCGATGTCGAGCGCGGCCGCGCTGGCCAACGTCAGGGGCTTGCTCACTGCATTGCCCAGCACCGGGATCAGTTGCATGCCATGGCTTGCTGACGCCAGGTTGCCGGCGATCCCGTGCGCGCCGTTCTCGACTTGCGCTCCGGCATCGGCGATTGTCGAGATGGCGTCGTACACGGCTACACCGACCAGCGCCCAGACCGCTGTCCATACCACGACGGCGACGTCGCTGAACAGCTGGGCCGTCAGCCGGCCGGGGGTAGTGGCGTAGGGCAAAAACCGCGAAGTCATAGCTCCGATCCCAGCACAGAGCCGGTCTGAAAGCCCGTTTTGGGGTCCCGGATAGGCTAACCCGATGCGCCCCGCATTGTCCGACTACCGGCATCTGGCCAGCGGCAAGGTCCGCGAGATGTACCGCATCGACGATGAGCACCTCTTAATGGTTGCTTCGGACCGGATATCGGCCTTCGACTACGTCCTGGACAGCACGATTCCGGACAAGGGCCGGATCCTGACCGCGATGAGCGTGTTTTTCTTCGGCTTCGTCGACGCCCCCAACCACCTGGCGGGGCCACCCGACGACCCGCGCATCCCCGAGGAGCTGCTTGGCCGCGCGCTGGTGGTTCGGCAGCTCGACATGCTGCCGGTGGAGTGTGTAGCTCGCGGCTACCTGACCGGCTCGGGACTATTGGACTATCAGGCCACCGGGAAGGTGTGCGGCATCCCGTTGCCGCCGGGCCTGGTCGAGGCCAGCAGGTTTGCCGCTCCGCTTTTCACCCCGGCGACGAAAGCGGCTCTGGGAGACCACGATGAGAACATTTCGTTTGCTCACGTGATCGAGATGGTGGGCGCGGTGCGCGCCAACCAACTGCGCGACCGCACGTTGCAGATTTATCTTCAGGCCGCTGATCACGCACTGACGACTGGAATCATCATCGCTGACACCAAGTTTGAATTTGGTATCGACCGCGACGGCAACCTGCTGCTGGCCGACGAAATCTTCACGCCGGACTCCTCGCGGTACTGGCCGGCCGACGACTACCGAATCGGTGTGGTCCAGACCAGCTTCGACAAGCAGTTCGTCCGCAACTGGCTCACCAGCCCCGAGTCGGGCTGGGACCGCGCTGGCGCATTGCCTCCACCGCCGCTCCCAGATGACATTATCGAGGCCACCCGCCGTCGCTATATCAGTGCTTATGAACGGATTTCAGGTATGAGCTTCGATAACTGGATCGGTCCAGGAGCATGACAAAAACTTCCATAGGCAGACCCGTACCGCCGATCGCCAAGCGCGTAGAGACGCGCCGGGAGCACCACGGAGACGTCTTCTTTGACCCGTACGAATGGTTGCGCGACAAGAACAATCCGGAAGTTGTTGCTTACCTCGAGGCTGAAAACGACTACGTCGACCAGACGACTGCCCACCTTGAGCCGCTGCAGCAGCAGATTTTCAATGAGATCAAGGCGCGCACTAAGGAAACCGACCTGTCGGTGCCGACTCGTCAAGCCAACTGGTGGTACTACGCGCGTACCTTCGAGGGTAAGCAGTATCGCGTCCAGTGTCGCTGCCCAGTAACCGATCCCGATGATTGGACCCCGCCAGCCCTAGACGAGAATACTGAGATACCCGGCGAGCAGGTTTTGCTCGATTCGAATGTCGAGGCGGAGGGCCACGACTTTTTCGCGCTGGGTACCTTCATGGTTAGCCTGGATTCCAATCTGCTGGCGTATTCTGTGGACGTCGTCGGGGACGAGCAATATACGCTGCGGTTCAAGGACTTACGCACCGGAGAGCAGTACCCTGACGAGATCGCGGATATTGGCGCCGGAGCGACGTGGGCTGCCGACAACCGCACCGTGTACTACCTGACCTTGGATGAGGCCCGCCGTCCGGATACAGTGTGGCGGTATCGGCTCGGCTCTGGCGAGCTGTCGGAGCAGGTTTATCACGAAGCTGATGAACGGTTCTGGCTCGCGGTGGGGCTCAGCCGAAGTGAAGCCTACGTATTTATAGCCGCCGGGTCGGCCATCACCTCCGAGTGGCGCTACGCGGACTCGACTAACCCGGATGCCCAATTCACCGTTGTGCTGCCACGGCGTGACGGCATCGAGTATTCGGTGGAGCACGCACCCGGCGGCTTAGTCGGGGGACAGGACCGGTTCTTGATTTTGCACAATGACGGTGCGGTGAACTTCACGCTGGTGGAGGCCCCGGTTGGCGATCCAGAACAGCAGCGCACTCTGATCCCGCATCGCGACGACGTCCGACTGGACGGTGTTGATGCCTTCGCCGGTCATCTGGTGGTCAGCTATCGGCGTGAGGCGTTGCCCCGAGTTCAGTTGTGGTCTATCGACTCCGACGGGAACTACGGGGAACCCGACGAGATCTCGTTCGACTCCGAGCTGATGTGGGTCAGCCTGGGCGCCAATCCGAACTGGGTCTCGCCCAAATTGCGGATCCGGGCAGGATCGTTTGTCACCCCGGTGCGCGTCTATGACATGGATTTGGTTACCGGTGAGCGGACATTGCTACGCGAGCAGCCCGTTCTTGGCGGCTACCGGCATGAGGACTATGTTGAGCGGCGCGAGTGGGCGCAGGCGGACGACGGCACCCGGATCCCGGTGTCGATCGTTCATCGCGTCGACATCAAATTCCCTTCTCCAGCACTACTTTACGGCTATGGCGCATACGAGATTTGCACGGATCCAAGTTTTTCCATCCCGCGGCTGTCGCTGCTGGACCGGGGGATGATGTTTGCCATCGCCCATGTTCGGGGCGGTGGTGAAATGGGACGGCTATGGTACGAGCATGGCAAGCTCTTGAAGAAGAAGAACACGTTCACCGACTTCGTGGCGGTGGCAACGCATCTGGTGGAGTCGGGGCAGACCCGACCGCAAGAATTAGTAGCATTGGGCGGCAGCGCTGGCGGTCTGCTGATGGGAGTGGTGGCCAACATGGCGCCGGATCTCTTCGCCGGAATCCTCGCGCAGGTGCCGTTCGTCGATCCGCTGACCACCATTCTGGATCCGTCGTTGCCGCTGACCGTGACGGAGTGGGATGAATGGGGAAATCCGTTGAGCGACAGCGATGTTTACTCATATATGAAGTCTTATTCGCCCTATGAGAACATCGAAGCCAAGCAGTACCCCGCCATCTTGGCCATGACGTCACTGCACGACACCAGAGTCTACTACGTGGAGCCGGCGAAATGGATTGCGGCGCTACGGTACACAAAGAGTGACGGAAAACCAGTGTTGTTGAAAACTCAGATGGCTGCGGGCCACGGTGGCGTCAGCGGACGCTACAAGGCTTGGCAGGAAACTGCGTTCCAATATGCTTGGCTGCTAGCTGCTGCCAACGGCGACCATTATGGCAGCGGCGAGGTAGACGACCGCGGTGGCGGTGCGCAGGGATAGCCGCGTCGTCATCGACTTGGGCGGATGGGGCATTCGCGCGACGTAGACGTTGGTCGGGAACATGGCCAGCATCAGCGCCAACAAGCACACGGCCGAGGCTATGCGGGTAACGGGAAGTAACAGCCCGCGGCGCCCAGTAGTTCGAGCACCCCGGTCAGCAAAAACATGGCTGCCAAGTCGCCGGCTCGCGTCGGCTCTACGACGTGCCGCTTGACCCATGTGACGAGCGTCCGCAAAATGCCGGCTGCAACGGCGTGTCGTTGTACAAACACGCGCGCTCGCGACCCGAACTCCAAACTAGCGTTGGCCCGGTGGCTTCTTCGGCAGAAACGCCGCCGGAATAATGGTGGACGCCACCAACACGACCGCCAGCGCGAACACTGTGGCGTAGGCGTGCGAAAGGTCGTGCAGCACACTGCCCGCGAAATCGGGGGTGAGGGCCTGGCCCGGAATTGCCGATGGGTCAACCGGCACCCCGCGACGGGCGGCGTTGTGTTCGGCAAGCGCGAGCTTGTTTGCGGCGGTGATGTTTTCGCTTCGATTGAACTGACTGGTCAACACTACCGACATGAGCGCGGTTCCCATCGAGCCGCCCACTTGCTGGTTGACGCTGATCAGCATCGTGCCGCGGGCGATCTGATGCGGGGTCAGCGCCTGCACGGACGACCCGGAAAGCGGCATCATGGTGCAGCCCATGCCCATGCCCATGATCGCCAGCCCGGCCAGCAGCGTCGGGAGGTAGTCGGCCTGCCTAGCCACACCGAACGTGAACGTACCCAAACCCACGCATATCAGCATGATGCCCAACAACACGCTCTTGCCCGGTCCCCGCTTATCCATGAAACGTCCGGCAAATGGCATCGTCAGCATGGCGCCGAGTCCCTGGGGAATCAGGTACACACCCGACTGCATCGGCGTTTGGTGCAGCACTTGCTGGAAGTAGCTCGGCAGCAGCAGGCCGGTGCCGAAAAATGCGACAGCGAACACCAGCATCGTCACATTGGCTCGGGTGACTACCCGGTTGCTGAACAGTCGCAGGTCGATCAGTGGGTGATCAGCGCGGAACCAGGCGTGCAAGACAAACGCGATGATCAACGCCAGGCCGATGGTCACCGGTATCATCACCTGACGATCGGCCACAGTGCCGCGGTCGGGGATGGACGACACCCCGTACAGGAATGTCGCCACGCCGGGCGACAGCAGCAGCACGCCGATGAAGTCGAGCGTCTCCGACGGAGCTGGGCGATCTTTTCCGAACACCAGTGCCGCCAGGGCGAACGCAAACAGCCCGACCGGCAAGTTGATCAGGAAGATCCACTTCCAGCCGTAGGCGTCGATCAGCCAACCGCCCAAGATCGGCCCACCGATTGGGCCCAGCAACATCGGGATGCCCAGTACCGCCATCAAGCGGCCCAGTCGTGCCGGTCCTGCTTCGCGGGTCATGATCATAAATGTCAGCGGCAACAACATGCCGCCGCCAATACCCTGTGACGCCCGAAATATGATGAGCAAGAGGATGTTTGGCGCTAACGCGCACAGCAGCGAGCCCAGCGTGAACGCCGCAAGTGAACCCATGAAAAGCCGTTTGGTGCCGAACCGATCAGCTGCCCACCCGGTGATCGGAATCACGGTTGCCAGCGCCAGCGTGTAGCCGGTCATGGTCCACGCGACGATGGCTTGGGTAGACCCGAACTGGACGATAAAAGTGCGTTGCGCGACGCTGACGACGGTGACGTCCAGCACCGCCATCACCGAGGCCAGCACACAGACGCCGGTGATCCGGAGGAGCCCGGCATCCAGACTCTCGGGATAGTGACCGCCGCCGGCCGCCGCCGCCTGCGTGGCGGCGGATTGCGAAGCGTCGGCCGATGCGGAACCTGCCTCGTCCATGGCGTTGCTGAGCATATCGGCACCGGTTGCCAGCACCGACGCTGGTAGGTGTTTGCTGGCTGGCCGTGATCTGGTTGGTCGCTGGACCGACACCCGGCGTCGCAACAGGGTCGGATATACGCCTGCTGTCCGCGTGTACGTCACCGTCCCGACATGTCGGATCGGCACACTACGGGGTGTGTCCGGAAAACTGATCGTGTCGGTCTCGGGGATCGGGGAGCGCACCCTGGCCGACGTCGACGCGTTCTGCACGCAGATGGATGCCCGCTCGGTGCCGGTGTCGTTGCTGGTTGCTCCCCGGCTCAGCGGTGACTACCGGCTTGACCGCGACCCGTGCACCGTCGAGTGGTTGACCGCCCGGCGGTCTGGCGGCGACGCTATGGTGCTGCACGGTTACGACGACGCGGCCACCAAGAAACGGCGTGGCGAGTTCGCGATGCTGCGTGCACACGAGGCTAACCTGCGCCTGATGGCTGCCGACCGGATACTCGAGCACCTCGGGCTACGCACTCGGCTATTCGCGGCACCGGGCTGGGTGGTGTCGCCCGGCGTTGTCAAGGCGTTGCCGCGGAATGGTTTTCGGTTGTTGGCTGATCTTCACGGGGTCACCGACCTGGTGCGGCACAAGACCGTCCGGGCTCGCGTGCTGGGCATCGGAGAAGGCTTCTTGACGGAGCCGTGGTGGTGTCGGATGGTGGTGCTGTCCGCCGAGCGGATCGCTCGGCGCGGAGGCGTCGTGCGTGTCGCTGTCGCCGGCCGTCAATTGCGCAAGCCTGGGCCGCTACAAGCGATGCTGGACGCCGTCGACCTGGCTGCAATGCACGGGTGCACGGCGACGGTGTACAAATGGCGGCCTGATAAGGCCGTGCTCGACGCCGCCTGATCGGAGGGTCACTACCCTGTACCGACATGAGCGATTCTTCAGCCAAGTCGGCAGGGTTCGCAGCTGACGCCATTGTTGTCGGGGCCGGACTCGCCGGCCTGGTAGCCGCCTGCGAACTGGTCGACCGTGGGCTACGAGTGCTCATCCTCGACCAGGAGAACAGTGCCAATCTGGGCGGCCAGGCATTTTGGTCATTCGGCGGCCTGTTTTTCGTCGACAGTCCCGAGCAACGCCGCCTGGGTATCCGCGACAGCCACGAACTTGCGCTGCAGGATTGGCTGGGGACGGCGGCCTTCGATCGACCCGAGGACTATTGGCCACGGCAATGGGCACATGCCTACGTCGATTTCGCGGCCGGAGAAAAGCGCAGTTGGCTGCGGGCCCGGGGCCTGAAAATTTTTCCGCTGGTGGGTTGGGCCGAGCGCGGCGGCTATGACGCACAGGGGCACGGCAACTCGGTACCGCGCTTCCACATCACGTGGGGTACCGGGCCCGCTTTGGTCGAGATTTTCGCGCGTCAGCTGCGGGACCGTTCGACGGTGCGCTTCGCCCACCGTCACCAGGTCGACGAGTTGATCGTCGAGGGTGGTGCGGTAACTGGAGTTCGGGGCACGGTACTCGAGCCTTCGGCCCAGCCGCGCGGTGCTGAATCGTCACGAAAAGGGATGGGCCAATTCGAATTTCGCTCTTCAGCGGTGATCGTGACCAGTGGTGGCATCGGTGGCAACCACGAGCTGGTGCGTCGAAACTGGCCGGAGCGGATGGGGCGTGTCCCCGAGCAGATGCTGTGCGGGGTACCGGCCCATGTTGACGGCAGGATGATCGGTATTTCGCAGCAAGCTGGCGCTCGGGTGATCAACCCCGACCGAATGTGGCATTACACCGAGGGCATCACCAACTATGACTCGATCTGGCCACGACACGGCATCCGGATCATTCCGGGCCCGTCGTCGTTGTGGCTGGATGCGGCTGGCAAGCGGTTGCCGGTCCCGCTGTATCCCGGTTTCGACACTCTCGGCACCTTGGAATACATCGCCAAATCTGGCTATGACTACACCTGGTTCGTGTTGAACGCCAAGATCATTGAGAAGGAATTCGCGTTATCCGGCCAGGAGCAGAACCCTGACCTGACCCGGCAGAGCGTAGCGGAGGTGCTGCGTTCCCGGGTCCGGTCCGGCCCGCCCGGACCGGTACAAGCCTTCGTTGATCGGGGTGTGGATTTTGTCACCGCAAACTCATTGCCCGAGTTGGTGACCGCCATGAACAAAGTGCCTGATGTAGTGCCGCTGGATTATGAGACGGTGCAAGCCGAAGTGACCGCGCGCGACCGTGAGGTGGCTAACAGGTTCAGCAAAGATGGTCAGATTACCGCGATCCGCGCTGCCCGCGGCTACCTAGGCGACCGGTGGACCCGGGTGGTGGCGCCGCACCGGCTAGCCGATCCAAAGGCAGGACCGATGATCGCGGTCAAGTTGCATATCCTGACCCGAAAGACATTGGGTGGCATCGAAACTGACTTGAACGCACGGGCAATAACGGCCGACGGCACCCCGCTTAGCGGGCTTTACGCGGCCGGCGAGGTGGCCGGGTTCGGCGGCGGCGGCGTGCATGGCTACCGGGCCTTGGAGGGCACCTTCCTGGGTGGATGCATCTTCTCCGGTCGGGCCGCCGGCCGCGGGGCCGCCGATGACATCACTTAGCCATGGCTAGAAGGCGACTGCGCGTTCTTCGGGCAACACCTGAAAGTCGGTGCCGGTCATCTCGGCGAACCGGCTGTAGTAAATGCCCCTCGCATCAGGAGTGATGATCCCCTGGTGGATGGGCACTGCGCGAGCCGGTGCCACCGCCCGCAGATAGTCGATCGCCTCGGAAATCTTCATCCACGGGGCTGCCGCCGGATTGGCCAATACGTCCACCGGCTCGTCAGGAACGAACAGCGCATCACCGGGATGCATCAACCTGGCAGGATGGTCGTCGTCGCCAATCAGATACGAAATGTTTTCTATTACAGGGATTTCCGGGTGGATCACCGCGTGCCGTCCGCCGACGGCCCGGACGGTCAGTTCGCCGATCGACAGCTCGTCGCCGACGTGCACTGTCTGGCACGGCGCACCCAGCTGCCTGCTGGTCTGTGGGTCTGCATACAGCAGCGCGTCCGGGTTGGCCTCGAGCAGCGACGGCAGCCGCGTGACGTCGATGTGGTCGGGATGTTGATGGGTAATCAGGATCGCGGACAGCCCGGTGATTCCCTCGAAACCGTGCGAGAACGTACCGGGATCAAAGAGGACGGCTGTGTGGTCGAACTCGGCAAGCAGGCAGGAATGGCCGAAATGCGTCAGTTGCATGTGAACGATTGTGCCCGCGGGTGGTGGCGATGTGGGTGATCTTGGCCGTGATCCTGGTTACCGGTGGCATAGCGGCGGCTGGTGTCGCGGTGCTACCCGCGCAGGTAAGGCCGGACGGTTCGCCGGTAGAGTTGGCGCCGATTGGTCCGATCTGAGGAGGAGCGCCCGTGGCCCGGGTGGTCGTGCATGTGATGCCTAAAGCGGAAATTCTCGACCCGCAGGGTCAGGCGATTGTCGGTGCACTGGGACGGCTCGGCCATCCCGGCATCTCAGATGTCCGTCAGGGCAAGAGGTTTGAGTTGGAGGTCGACGATACAGTTGATGACTCCGAGCTCGCCTCGATCGCGGAGTCGCTGTTGGCAAACACCGTGATCGAGGACTGGACGATAACCCGGGAGCTGCAGTGACTGCGAGGATCGGTGTCATCACCTTTCCGGGGACACTTGACGACGTGGATGCCGCACGCGCAGCGCGCCATGTCGGCGCCGAGGCAGTTAGCCTGTGGCATGCCGACGCCGACCTCAAGGGTGTCGACGCCGTAGTGGTACCCGGCGGGTTTTCCTATGGCGACTACCTGCGGGCCGGTGCGATCGCTAGATTTGCCCCGATAATGACCGAGGTTGTCAACGCCGCGCGGCGCGGCATGCCGGTATTGGGAATCTGCAACGGTTTTCAGGTGCTCTGTGAGGCGGGCCTGCTGCCGGGAGCCCTGACACGCAACGTGGGTTTGCATTTCATCTGTCGCGATGTGTGGCTGCGGGTGGCATCGACCTCGACGGCGTGGACATCGCGTTTCGAGCCCGACGCTGATCTGCTGGTGCCGCTGAAGTCCGGCGAAGGACGCTACGTGGCATCCGAGAAGGTGCTCGACGAGCTAGACGGCGAGGGCCGGGTGGTGTTCCGCTACCGCGAAAACGTCAACGGCTCGCTGCGCGGTATCGCCGGCATCAGCTCAGTCAATGGCCGGGTCGTCGGGCTGATGCCGCATCCCGAGCACGCCATCGAAGCATTGACCGGCCCCTCCGACGACGGCCTCGGCCTATTCTATTCAGCTCTGGATGCGGTACTGGCTGCCTGAGCCAAAATCAGCTGGCGTCGCGCAGCGGCGGCTGCGCTGTCGACGGTAACTCGCCGACCGCCAGCACAGCGAAGAGATCGACCGCGGCCACCAGGGCGCGGTCGAGGAAGGAAGCGAAGTCCTCGAACCGGATGCGAGCTCGGATCCGCTGGGAGCTGCGCGCATCAACACCGATGCGCTGCGGATCAGAGGATCCGTGCACGATCGCGGTGACTTCGCGGTTGTGCTGATTCCAAGCATCGGCGAGCTGCGCCAGTCGGGCGCCGTCAGCGGCGGGAAAGAAGCATGCGGGGACAACCCGAATCGTGAACATGTCGCTGTGCCAGCGGGAGATCCCAAGGTGCACATGCAGCCGCCAGGGATGGGCGTTGGTGACAAAGAAGAATTCGCCATCGTGCTGGCCGCGGAAGTATCGCCGCCCGCGGGTGCGTAGGTAGCGCTCGACCAGCTCAGTGGACAGTGGCTCGCCCACTAACTCACTCATGGGATTCATGGTGACGTCGGTGCCTTGGCGGATCCTTGGAGCCGAGGCAGGAAGCACCGAAGAATCTGTTGAGAATTCGCTGAGCGATGCGCTCACACCACCGAGGTGTATGCCACCAATCCGAGAGGGGGACCAGCCCACAGTTCGTCATCGTCGGCTACATTCGCACGAATCTCGGTACACTCCAACGCCTTTATCACCGATCGAGCAACTCGCTCATACCACTGCGCCACTTCGGCGGGGTAGTCGGCATAGCTGCCGTTCTCGCGCACGATGGGGCCCTCGACCGTCAGGATATCGGTGACCCCGTCGAATGGCTGCCGGTATGGCTTACCGAGGCGCGCGGCGGTTGGTGCGTCAATGGTGGCGTCCAGCTTCACCCAGCGCTTGCCCAGATAGGCCTCGCCCAGCGAATGCCAGGGTAACGGCCGGCCGGTTTTGCCTCCCCAAAGGGCCCTGACTTCCAGAGAAAGGAACTCCTTATCCGGGGAGCGCAGCGTCTGGAAGGCGATACGGGCGGGAACGCCTGCGGCGCGGGACAGCGCGACAAACGAGCTGGCCTTACCCATGCAAAAAGCGACACCGTGCTCGATCACGTCGCTGGCGTGGTGATGGCCCTGGGCGAGGTAACGAAACGACGTGAGGATGTCGTAGGGCAGGTCCCGAACGTAGTAATAGATGCTTCTGATCCGCTCGGTATCCGACGCGGCGCCCCGCACCAAGGCTGCTGCGGTCGCGCGAACGAGTGGATGATTGGCGTCGAGATAGTCGGTGGGCGCCAAATAGCGATCTATGTCGTGTGCCATAACGGTTTCATTGTGTTTTGATCCGCGGAATGAGGTCACGGCCAACGACATCGAGCGATTCGGATTGGGCTACGTGCGGAATCGTGAAGAGGAAATGGTCGATGCCGCTGTCTTGGTATTCGCGGATGCGCTCCACACAGCTGTCGGGTGATCCGGTGATTAGCCCCGTTTGGGGAATAGAGGCGAATTCTGCCCGAATTCGGTCCTGCTGCTCGGCCGAATCGGTGGGTGCCAGCAGGACTGTCACCGACAATCGCAGGGTGTCCGGGTCACGCCCGACTGACTCGCATGCTCGGGTGAGAAAGTCTCGACGTTGGGTCACCTGCTGCGGCGACCACCATCGCACATTGAGGCCCTGAGCGGACTTGGCGGCGATGCGTTGGACACGGTCGCCTTCTCCGCCGACCCACAACGGGGGATGCGGCCGCTGGACCGGCGGCGGTTCGCACACGGCCCCGTCCACCGTGTAAAACCGGCCGGCATAGGTGGGGTGCGGCTCGGTCCATACCGCCCGAATCACCTGCAGCGACTCGTCAAGTGCGGAGACTCGGTCGCGTACCGGGGGGAACGGAATGCCGTAGGCTTCGAATTCGCGCTTAAACCAGCCGGCGCCCAATCCCAGGTCCAGACGGCCCTCGGAAATCACGTCCAACGTGGCGGCCATCTTGGCTAACACCGAAGGATGGCGGTAGGAATTGCACAGCACGCTGGTGCCCAGGCGCAGCCGGGTGGTGTCGCGGGCCAGCGCGGTCAGCGCCGTCCAGCCCTCCAAGAGGGGCAGTGAGCGAGGGCGTGAGTAAGGATCCCGTTTATCGAC